>JANMKG010000228.1:0-8292 GCA_031371915.1 Chitinophagaceae bacterium
GATCACGGTGATATCCGTTGCTTTCAGTTTGGCAAGATTGGCCGAACTGAAAACTTCATTGTAAGAGACAGTACCAAGCCTGGAGATCAGCCAGAATATAGCGATCAGGAAGGCCAGGTCACCAATACGGTTCATGACAAAAGCCTTGTTCGCGGCTTTATTATATTCTGTTTTTTTGAACCAGTACCCGATCAGTAAATAAGAACAAAGCCCCACACCTTCCCAGCCAATAAACATGATCACGAAATTGGCGCCCATGACCAGGAGGAGCATGGAAAACACAAAGAGGTTCAGGTAAGAGAAATATCTCCCGAAATGCTCGGGTTTCTCTTCGTGCATATAGGAGGTAGAATACACATGTATCAAAAATCCTACTCCTGTTATGATGAGGAGAAAAATAGAAGTCAGCTGATCGATTTGGAAAGCAAAAGAGATCTTCAGTGAACCCACCGAGATAAAATCGAAGTAGTTGGCCACATGCGTATTCCCCCCTTTGACTTCGATGAACACCCAGATACTCATAACAAAGGATGCCAGGATCGTTCCGCAGCCCACCAGGCTTACCATGGATTTCGACAACTGTTTTCTTCCCAGGCCATTGATCAAAAACCCGATCAACGGGAGAAGTGGAATCAAGTACACTATTTGTAAAACATTCTGCATATTCGTAGTAGCTATTAGCCGTTAGGTGTTAGTCATTGGCTAACAGCCCGTTCTTTAATGTTTTAACCGATTTAAAAAATTCACATCCACCGAATGGATGTTCCTGTACATCATGACGATAATGGCCAGTCCCACACTCACTTCCGCAGCCGCCACGACCATAATAAAGAACACGAATACCTGCCCGTCCGAACCTGCCGTTGTGGCGAGATCACCTGCCGCCAATGCAGTTTTATAATGCATTTTCGAAAAAGCCACCAGCATTAAATTCACCGCATTCAGCATAAGTTCTATGCACATGAAAATAATAATGGCATTGCGGCGGGTCAGCACCCCCACGATCCCAATGCTGAACAGGGCAATGGACAGGAATATGTAATAATTTATAGGCATAAACCCCAACCCCTAAAGGGGCTTTAGAACCCTAAAGCATACAATACTTTAAAGTTGGTTATTTAATAATTTAACTCATTCACTATAAGAACTAAAAAACGACTTTCTCAACTAAGTCTCCCCTTTAGGGGGACAGGGGGTCATTCTTTCTTTCCAATCACCACCGCGCCCACCATCGCACTTAAAAATAATATACTGCTTATCTCGAATGGCACTACATAGGTAGTGAACAATTCTTTTCCCAGGCTCTTAATGAGTCCTATTCCCCCTTGATTCACCAGGGCCTGCTGTTGTTTTATATCGGTGTCTTTTAACGCTGCTACCAGTACAAGCAGTAAACAGCTTCCTGCCACAGCACCGGCCAATTTTAACCAGCGGTTCTTCCGTGGTTCAGTTTCCTTGTTCAGGTTCATGAGCATGATCACAAACAGGAACAGTACCATGATAGCCCCTGCATATACAATGATATTTACAATAGCAAGGAACTGCGCGTTCAGCAGGATATAATGACCGGATATGGCAAAGAAGGTAACGATCAGCCATAGTACACTATATACCGGGTTCTTATTGGTGATCACCATCAGGGCGCTGAACAGGGCCACGATGGAAAGAAACCAGAATAATATTTGTGTAATAGACATAAGGTTTAGCAGCCAGCCCTGGGCCTGTTCATTAATTTTACAATCATTTTTTCATTGTCTCCCTTTCGCCCACCGCTTTCTCATAAGCTTCTCTCTCTTCTACCGGGTGCGGGATCAACAGGTCTTCTTTCTTATAGATAAATCCTTTTCTTCCGTAATTCGCCGGTACAATACTTTGCGACAGGTAGATCGCATCTTTCGGACAGGCCTCTTCACACAGACCGCAGAAAATACAGCGTAGCATATTGATCTCGTATTTAGCGGCATATTTCTCCTCCCTGTACAGATGTTCCTCCCCCGGAAGTCTTTCTGCCGCTTCCATCGTGATCGCCTCGGCAGGGCAGGCCACGGCGCATAAACCACAGGCTGTACAATTCTCTCTTCCTTCTGCATCCCGGTTCAATACATGTAATCCTCTCCAGACCTTGGAAAAACTCCTTGTCTGTTCCGGGTAATTGATCGTCGCTTTTTTCTTAAACAGGTGACTGATCGTGATCCCCATCCCCTTCAGGATATTCCAGAGATAGATGCTTTCCAGGAAAGTCATCGGCTTGCGATCTACTTGTTTTGCTCTCTGTGTTAAAATACTTTATAAAAGTTCGCAAATATATCAATATGGGTCCTAAAGACCGTAAGTCGTAAAGTCCTTAAGAATTTTTCATTTAAATCGACTCTTCTTTCCGACTTTCGGTCTTTCCGACTTCCCGTCTATTTTTTCAACCACAGTATCACCGCCGCTGTGATAATCATATTCACAAGGGCCAGCGGTATCAATTTCTTCCATCCCAGGTTCATGAGCTGGTCATACCGGAACCGGGGAATTGTCCACCGGATCCACAGGAACACAAACAGGAAGAAACTTATTTTTGCCATGAGCACACTAAAACTGATCGCCGACATCCAGAAGGAATTCAACCCCCAGGATGTTTCGTTCACGAAAGGAATATCGTACCCGCCAAAGTAAAGCGTGACCATCACCGCGCTGCTGATAAACATATTGATGTATTCAGCAAAGAGGTAAAAGCCCAGCTTCATCGAAGAATATTCCTGGTGGTATCCAAAATTCAATTCATTCTCCGCTTCTGCAAGATCAAATGGGGTGCGATTACATTCTGCAAGTGCACACACAAAAAATATAAGAAATCCCAGTGGTTGGTAAATGATATGCCAGCCATGCTGTACCTGGTTCGCCACGATATCACTCATCTTAAGGGAGCCCGTCATGAACAAGACAGCGATCAATGCCAGCCCCATAGGCAATTCATAAGATACCATCTGCGAAGCACCGCGGATGGCAGCCATCAGTGAAAATTTATTATTCGATGCCCAGCCACCAATCATGATACCATATACACCTACACTCACAATACTGAACACGAGCAGGATACCCATATCCACATCCGCCACCTGCATAGGCACCACATTGCCGCCCTTTGTAACAAAAGGAGCCGCCCAGGGAATCACCGTACTGGTGACCAGGGCAGTGATCATGGCCAGCGCCGGTCCGAGTATAAATAAGAATTTATTAGAAGCAAGTGGAATGATCTCTTCTTTAAAGAATAATTTCCCGCCGTCGGCAAGGGGCTGAAATATGCCAAAAGGCCCTGCCCTGTTGGGTCCGCGACGGTCCTGCAACCAGGCCGCCACTTTTCTTTCTGCATAGGTAGTGTACATGGCAATAAAGAAAGACAGCCCGACAATGCCGGCGATCAGCAATGCTTTTCCCAGTAAAAACCACCAGTTTATAGATAATAAGATCATGTCTGTTCCTAAATTAGTCAGTCAATCGTCAAAGTGAATGGTCAATAGAAGCGACCTATTCATTATTCATTATTCACTATTACTATTGGCTTTCAAATGTTTTACTTGTCGCCGGACCCGGCAGCGCACTCAATTCAACTTTATTCACATCACTGATACTGTGAATATCCATCAGCAGTTTCGGATCCCTTCCACCCATTACTTCCGCAATAGTCTCTTTGGGTTTTCGTAATCCTTCGTAATGCCCCTGCGAGATCACGGAATGCCGGTTGATCTTTGTAGGGCCTTCGATCACCCAGTCATTGATATGTTTTTTATCAAAACGGCAGCTATTACAGATCCAGCCGGGTTTGTTTCCTCCTCCGTCGGGACTGGCATAGCTCTGCACTTCACCCCATTCATCTTTTCTTGCAGTTACTCTCAGCACATCATCGCCCCGTTGCCACAAGGTTACCTTACCGCAACAGGTGGGACAATCCCGGTGTGCATCCACAGGTTTGGTAAACCATACCCTGTTCTTGAAACGGAATGTTTTATCGGTCAAAGCGCCTACCGGGCATACATCGATCATGTTCCCGCTGAAATCATTGTCAATTGCTTTTGAAATATAGGTAGATATCTCCGCGTGATCGCCCCGGTCAAGTATACCGTGGACCCGCTGGTTGGTTATCTGATCGGCCACATAGGTGCAGCGGTAGCAAAGGATACACCTTGTCATGTGCAATTGGATATAAGGGCCTATATCTTCTTTCTCAAAAGTTCTTCTTTTAAATTCATACCGCGTGCCTTCTTTTCCATGGTTATATCCAAGGTCCTGCAGATCGCATTCACCCGCCTGGTCGCAAATGGGACAATCAAGAGGATGATTGATGAGTAAGAATTCCACCACCCCATTCCTCGCATCCTGTACTTTATCGCTCGTAATATTCTTCACCACCATGCCATCCATGACATTGGTACGGCAGGAAGCCACCAGTTTGGGCATAGGCCTTGGATCTGCAGTGGAACCTGCGGCCACTTCCACCAGGCAGGTTCGGCATTTACCACCACTACCCTGTAATTTGCTGTAATAACACATAGCCGGGGGTGTAACATCACCACCGATCTGCCTTGCAGCATTCAATATAGTAGTACCCGGGGCCACTTCGATCGTGATATTATCGATTGTGACCTTGAAATTGGCGGGTGGTTCTTTTTTTATTTCGTTTGTCATACCCCAAACCCCTAAAGGGGCTTTTAGTTTTCCTAAAATTTAATATTCATTTACATTCTCAAATTTGCTCTATCAAAAGATACGCTGATCATTTTGCCGTTGCCAACTCCCCTTTAGGGGCTGGGGGTAATGGGTCCGCATATCCTGCCAATCCATAATTCCTTCTCAAACAATCGTCCGGATTATCCACATGCCATTCAAACTCATCCCTGAAATGCCTGATCGCTGCTGCTACGGGCCATGCTGCTGCATCACCCAATGGACAGATCGTATTTCCTTCGATCTTCCGCTGGATATCCCAGAGCAGATCAATATCAGTATGCTTTCCTTTCCCTTTCTCGATATTCAATAGTATTTTTTCCATCCACCCCGTGCCCTCGCGGCAGGGAGAACACTGACCGCAACTTTCATGACGATAAAATCTTGCAAGCGTATACGTATGACGAACGACGCACTGGTTATCGTCCAGCACGATAAATCCTCCCGAGCCCATCATTGATCCTGTTGCAAACCCGCCGTCGGCAAGACTTTCGTAGGTCATCATCCTGCTCTCCCCTTTGGCGGTCTTTAATAAAAGATTCGCCGGTAAAATAGGAACGGATGATCCGCCCGGGATGCAGGCTTTCAGTTTCCGGCCATTGGCAATACCGCCGCAATACTCTTCACTGTAAATAAATTCTTCTACAGAGATCGTCATATCAATTTCATATACACCCTGCTTTTTGATATTACCGCAGGCCGATATCAATTTGGTCCCGGTTGATTTACCGATACCGATCTTAGCATATTCCTCACCGCCTTCATTAATGATGGGAACAACCGCTGCTATCGTTTCTACATTGTTTACCACGGTAGGGCAATCCCACAGACCTTTTACAGCAGGGAACGGTGGTTTGATCCTTGGGTTCCCTCTTTTTCCTTCCAGGCTTTCCAGCAAAGCTGTTTCTTCGCCACAGATATAAGCTCCCGCTCCACGTTGTACATAGATCTCACAATCAAACCCGGTTCCCAAAATGTTTTTACCCAGCCAGCCATTGTTTTTTGCTTCCGCGATTGCCTGCTCCAGTATATCAACGATCCAGTCATATTCACCGCGGATATAGATATAGGAACGTTTGGACCCCAATGCATAAGCAGAAGTGATCATTCCCTCAATGAGTAAATGAGGTATGAACTCCATCAAATACCTGTCCTTAAATGTTCCGGGTTCAGATTCATCAGCATTTACAACGAGGTAACGGGGGACGCCTTCCGGTTTCGCAAGGAAACCCCATTTCATCCCAGTTGGGAAACCCGCACCACCACGACCTCTTAACCCGCTTTTCTTTACTTCATCGGTCACCTGGTCAGGCGACATTGTTTTTAATGCCTTCTCCACGCTGCGATAACCGCCTTCACGTCGGTACACATCATAGAGCCTGATGTTCTCAATATGCGCTTTGTCCAGTAATAATTTTCTTCCCATTGCTTCGCTTTGCTCGAAATGACGAATTGAGACATTGTATCTCAACTTCATCATTCCTTATTTCTTATACTTTATTTCTATTTATTTAACCGCCTGTCTGGCAAACAATAACCATCTTTTCCCCTTCCTCACCCATACTTCCAGCACTTTCAGGTGATAATTTCCCGTATTTCCATTCAACGTCACATTGATATCCGCCACAAATCTCACATTCGCCATATTTCCATTGATGATCAATTGTACACTATCTTCTTTAAAACTGTTATAATTCATATCACCTGTTTCCAGGTTCCTGATCATATCTGTTTTTGTTTCCACCATGCCATTGCTATGACCATAACTCAATCCTTTGTCTGTTTGCTGGTTAATAGAAACGGTATTACTATTGACCAATGCCTGGTGAAATTCTTTGATCGTCACTGATAACTTTTCCTCGTCTGTCTGTCCATTCGCTGATAGTCCGGCAAAAACTAATATCGTTAACAGCCACTTCATTTTACATCCCTGCTGACAGCCTGCCTGCCAAATAACTTCCAGTGATCCCCTTCTTTTATCCAGACCAGCATCATACTAAAATGCAGGGGTGTTACAGTACCATCTGTCTTGTTCTCATTCGCGTCAAACAGGTATCTCACGATCGCCGTTTTCTTCGCGCCAAATATTACGCGAATATCTTTTAAAGAAGTGTCTTTGTACACTGACCTGTTCTTTGATATGGCTGCGATCGCCTCCTGTCTTGTCTGGAGGTTACCATGTGAATGCCCGTAGCTTGCGGTACGTGCAAAAAGATCCTCGAGTATCAAACTGTCCTTGGTACCAAAAATGGTTTGACTAAGTAATTGTGTTCTTGTAATGATCTGCTGCTCATCCTTAGCGGATTGAGCGACAGTTCGCATAGCCCCCAGCAAACAAATTACAACAAGGAAATAGTTATACTTTTTCATTGTTAGTTATTAACAGCCACTTTATTCCTGCACTCATTTATGATCGCATCTACTTTTTCTTTGGTCAGGAATTCCCGGTAATTTTTCCCCAGTTGCATCATCGGCGCATAACCACAGGCACCGAGGCATTCTACGGTCTTCAGCGTGAAGAGGCCATCTGCACTTGTCTCACCTGGCCTTATCCCCAGCTTATCATAGATATAACTGATGATCTCATCACTCCCGTTCAGCATACAGGGTCCTGTCTGGCAAACTTCGAACATGTACTTACCCACAGGTTTTAAATTGTACATGCTGTAAAAGGTTGCTACTTCATAGACCTCGATCGGTTCCAATTGAAGCAGCGATGCTACATAATCCATGGTCTCCGTGCTTAGCCAACCCCCAAATTCCTGCTGGGCAAGGTGAAGCACAGGGATCACCGCACTCTTCTGCTTGCCTTCCGGATAAAAATTGATTATCCGTTGGACCTCTTTTAATTTATCGTCAGAAAATTTCAAATTCATGATCATTATCATTGAACCACCCTTCGATAAACTCAGGGTGACATTACGTTAGGCGTCAAGTTCCCCTGCTATCAAATTCAAACTGCTCATCGTCATGATCGCGTCACTCAGCATCGAACCCTTTGTCAGTTCCTCGAAAGCCTGGTAATAAATAAAACAGGGTCGCCGGAAATGCAGCCGGTACGGAGTTCTTCCACCATCACTGACCAGGTAAAATCCTAATTCGCCATTACCACCTTCCACTGCCTGGTACACTTCTCCTTTGGGTATCTCTGTCTCGCCCATTACAATTTTAAAATGGTAGATTAGGGCTTCCATTTTAGTATACACGTCCGCTTTTTCCGGCAGGTAATATTCAGGAACATCGGCATGGAACACTTCAGCTTCCGCGCCTTTGAATTCCTGCACTTTGTGATAAGCCTGCTCAATGATGCTCAAACTCTGCCACATTTCCTGTTCGCGAACAAGCCAGCGGTCATAATTGTCACCGGTAGCGCCCACGGGTATTGTAAAATCAAAATCTTCGTAACTGCTGTAGGGAGTATGTACCCTTACATCATAATCTACTCCCGCTGCACGGAGGTTGGGACCTGTAAAACCATAATTCAATGCTCTTTCGGCGCTGATGGCACCTGTGCCCTTGGTACGGTCCATAAATATCCGGTTGCGCTGGAACAGGTTCTCAAATTCCTTGAGCACTTTGGGA
>JANMKG010000237.1:0-15617 GCA_031371915.1 Chitinophagaceae bacterium
CCATCGTTGCCGCCAGAGAGTTGAATCACTACCAATACTTTGTTGTCTATATTAGCCGCTTTCATGGCTTCGTGCAGTTGCATTTGTGAAGCAGTCAAAAACTCTGGAAGTATCGCTGCACCTGCAGTAGCTAGTGTCGCATTTTTTATAAATGATCTTCTTGATTGGTGGGTCATATTTGGAATGGAAATAGGCGATTAACAAAGTTGGTATTCAGGCGTACTCATGATCTGCAGGGTCGCCGTTTTAATAAAATTCTCCCTGCCGCTCTGGTCTGAATATTGTTTGATGATATCCATCCCCACGCTAGATTTCGTTTGCAAGAGGATATGGGAAATCGTTTCTGCGAGGTTCTCCCTTTCCGTGCTTTCGTAGTATTTTACGTATTGAGCCCAGTCTACATTGGCATTTATTTGCTGTCGTCGCATTCCTGCATAACCACCTCCCGCCTGTTTTCCCCCGGGTTTATTATTTCCTTTTGCCGTATCGTCATCCTTCATGCCCATCATGGTATCATCATCGTCCTTGGGTTTTACATTCATTACATCCACATCGTTGATCAGTTTGGGTATGCGCATCCGCATCATCAGCGAAGAACTGTCGATCCAGGCTTTACCACCGGGCCAACCGGCTACATTCGGCGGATAGAACAGCAATTGTCCCAGTACCCGTTGCAATAACATCAGCGCTTCTTCATTCTCTAATTTCATAGGCAGCATCCGCTGGATACCCACTAATAACTCCACCGGTGATTTTATTTGTGCCCCAATGTTTTTTTCGTCGTAAAACCAGTCGCTGGTAAAAATATCTTCCATCAACCTGGCGATATCATAATTATTTTTAAAGAAACGATCTCCCAGCCATTCGGCTTTAGCTTCATCCACCTTTTCATTCACAAAAAACTTATACATCTTCCTCGAGATGTAACGGGCGGTTTGCTTTTGCTGTAACAGGATATCCAGCACGTCATCACCATCAAAATTACCGCTCTTACCAAGAACGGTCTTACTTCCGGTGTCATGCTGGAAACGACGGAACTGGAAATCTCCCTGGATATTAGCACCCCAGCCGGTAAAGGACCGGGCCGCTTCTTTCACATCGGTCTCCGTATAGTTACCGCGACCCAACGTGAACAATTCCATCACTTCCCGTGCAAAATTTTCGTTCGGATGATCTTTTTTATTTTGCTGGTTATTGAGAAAATTCAGCATGGCTGCTGACTTGGAAACTTCTTTTAATAAAGTACCAAAATTGCCCAATGCATTTTTCCGGATCACATCAAGCAGACCCTGCTGGTAAAATACATTGAGGTTGCGGCAGGCAAAATGTCCATGCCAGAAAAAAGCCATCTTTTCCCTTAACTGTGAAGCCGTGTTGACCATTTCATGCATCCAGTACATGTTCAGGTTGCGCACACCTTCCCTGTTCTTTTGCTGTATTTTTTTGCGCTCGTCTTTGTCCAGTTCTTTTTTTTGCTGGCGTCCCACTTCTTCGAACCCCATCATCAGCCCTTTCAGGTAATCATCTGCCACATCTATATATTCCGGCTTTTTATCCGCGGCTTTTACCAGGGCCTTATAAAATTGTTTGGGACTGTAACCGGAGAGATCTTTTAGTTGTTCAACGGCAGGACCAAACCCGGCCCGCCACATCAGGTGTTGATTTTTCAACTGGTTAGTCAATGACATGGGGCTAACATTTTGTTTTCAGACTATTATGAAGGTAGTAAGTTTAAGAGAGAAGCAAATTTTCCGGCCTTAAAAGAAGACCTCAGGGGCTATTCCCCATCTTGAATAACTTATAAAAATAATATGTGTTTCCCGGAGCCTGTAGGTGAATTATTTAGCTGCATGGGTTTTCAGGTAAGCCGCGATATGAATCTTTTGCTCATTGTTAAGTCTTGCCCGGGTCATCATAGTGGACAATATTCCTTCCCATTCGGAAGCCGTGTATTGATCCGGTAAGGGGAGGTCATGGCAACGGGCGCAACGAGCTATAAAAACAGATTTGCCCTCAAGTGTATCGGGCGTAATTGTTGCCAAAATACTATCCCTTGTCGTTTTTGTCCACGTCTTTTCTTTTCTTTCTGTAATGACAGGGATCGCCTTTTTCTGGCAGGAGATAAAGCAAAATAAAATAATGATGATAAACAAAAGCAAGCTCTTCATCCACTCAATTTATACTACAGAATTTATTTAACCTGAGATGCGAAAAAATCGAAAGGGTTTATTAATGTCAAATAAAAAATATCCCGGTTTTTAAAGGGCAGCGTTAGTTGAATGAATTAATTTTAATGTTTCGCATTCGCCCGGATATAAGTAACTACCTGGGTCTCTTCATCGGCATTCAACCTGGCCCTGGGGATCATTGTTTTCAGGATGGTCTCCCATTGATTATAGGTATAAGCACCTGTATTCTTTAATGCGTGGCACTTCCCGCATTTAGCCGTATAAACATTTTTCCCCGATTCTTCTTCAGATGGTTTGTTAGGGATCGAAGAAGCAGGCGTAGCGGGCTGAACCGGAACAGCATCGGGAATTTTGACGGGCTCTTTCTTTTCAGGTTCACTGGTCTTTACTTCTTCTTTTGCTGTTTCTTTTGAAATATTATCTGTTTTCGTTTCTGTCTTTGTCGTTGCCGGTATCATTTTCCTATTACAGGCAATTGCAAAAGATGTCGCAAAAACCAACAACAATATCGCTTTATTCATAGTTGATCTGATTAAGAAACTAAAATACGGGTTTTCAACGAATGGAATCCGCGCCGAAGTATTTATGTATTGCAGATGGAAGTGTTATTCCGTCGCTGGATTGATTATTTTCCAGCAGGCAGGCAATGATCCTTGGCAATGCCAGCGAACTCCCGTTCAGGGAGTGCAATAATTTTGATTTACCATCCTTATCCTTAAAACGGATCTTCATCCGGTTGGTCTGGAAGGTTTCAAAATTAGAGACGGAACTTACCTCCAGCCATTTTTCCTGTGCAGCACTGTACACTTCGAAATCATAGGTGATGGCAGATGCAAACCCCATATCCCCCCCGCATAGCCGTAAAATACGATACGGAAGTTCCAGGCTGATCAATAAACGTTCAATATGGTTCACCATTTCCTCCAATACCGTTTCGCTTTGATCGGGATGAACGATCTGCACGATCTCTACTTTTTCAAACTGGTGTACCCTGTTCAATCCCCGTACATCCTTACCAAAACTCCCGGCTTCTCTCCTGAAACAAGGAGAATAAGCGGTCATTTTAATGGGCAGGCTTTCCACCTTAAGCATCTCATCGCGGTAAATATTTGTTACGGGCACTTCGGAAGTGGGGATCATGTAGAATTTGTCTTCCGGCATATAATACATCTGTCCTTCTTTGTCAGGCAACTGGCCTGTACCGAAGGCTGATGCCTCGTTCACCATGAAAGGAGGATGGTATTCTGTATATCCGGCAGCCGTATTAAAATCCAAAAAATACTGGATCAATGACCGCTGAAGTTTTGCTCCCTGTCCTTTGAATAAAGCGAAACCACTCCCGGTAATTTTTGCACCGATTTCAAAATCTACGATATCATACTTTTTTACCAGGTCCCAATGGGGAACAGCTCCTGCACCCAACTGGGGTTTGACCCCTCCTTCTCTTTCTACCAGGTTATCGGCGGGTGTCTTCCCTGCCGGTACTTTTGGGTGAGGCAGGTTGGGCAACAGGACAAGCTTATCCGTCAGCTGTTTTTCTGTTTCCCCAAGTTGATCAGCAATCGGTTGCAGGGTTGTCTTATAAGCGGCAACTTCCTGCTTCTTCTTTTCCGCTTCCTCTTTTTGTCGGTTGGCCATGAGTTGCCCGATCTCTTTGGAAGCTGTATTTATTTTTGATTGCAGGGTATCGGATTCCAGTTGAAGTTTTTTTCTCTCATCATCCAGCGTAATGATCACATCCACCAGCCCGGGGTCGGCGAAATATTTGATAGCCAGTCTTTCTTTAACCGCCTGCGGATCCTGCCTCAGGACTTGTAACTGCAACATGCATTTTAAATTTCCGCAAAGGTAGTTTTTGAGAACCAGACAGGCAACGAAGGATTTCTATACCTTTAAAAAAATATTGTTATGATAGATCAATCCATGGTAACGACAAATATTGAACTCAACGGTTACAGGATAACCCGCAGCTTGGGAGTAGTAAGAGGAATTACAGTCCGCTCCCGGAGCATCTTTGGAAATATTGCCGGTGGATTTCAAACCCTTGTTGGAGGGAAGATCTCTATTTATACAGAGCTCTGTGAAAAAACGAGGGAAGAAGCCTTCCAGCAAATGATATTGCATGCGGAAGAAAGGGGTGCCAATGCGATCATCAATATGCGGTACGACGCCAACGAAGTGATCGGGGGCGTTACCGAAGTACTGGCCTACGGAACGGCGGTAATGGCGGAAAGGGTTTAACGATGTATCGCTCATTATCTTTGTGCCTATGTACACAAAAGATGATCTCCAGCAACGCTGGTGGAACCTCGAAGCCCGGTTGGTAGAACGCTTTGGCAAAAAACCTGACGTAGAGACCGTCTTGTTTTTGATCGGTCTCCAGGAATTCGGAAATATCAAGGATAAATTCACCAAAGAACAGAAACAGGACCTTATGCATATTGCGGTCTGTAGCCTCCTCTCTCCCAGTGGTTATTATGAACTTGAGAGTGTTGACACGGATGGCTGGCCTCATTTCAAACAACTCAAAGCCATGCCGGATATGAATGCCTTCGAACAGGAGAATTTTCTCAAAGACCATATATTACTATATTTCGAAACCCATGATCTTAACGATTAAGAAAGTACTATGAAAAAAGTTTTTTTGTTTTTTACCTGTCTCCTGGCCGGTCTCCTTTCCTTTGCCCAAAAAGATTCTACGGTTAGCAAAAAGGATCGTAAAAGAGATGTCCTGCTGCAAACAAGTCTTGGAGATATTGTTATCCGGCTTTCGGATTCCACCCCTTTACACCGCGATAATTTTCTCAAACTGGTAAAAGTTGGGTTTTATGATGGTGTATTGTTTCACCGGGTGATCCTGAATTTTATGATCCAGGGTGGTGATCCTGACAGTAAAAACGCCGTTGCAGGCCGGCCATTGGGCAATGGTGGTCCTTCGTATACCATCCCGGCGGAATTTGTTCCGGGCTTGTTCCATAAAAAAGGTGTTATTGCAGCCGCCCGGGACAATAATCCTCAAAAAGCCAGCAGTGGCAGCCAGTTCTATATTACCCAGGGAAGAGTTTTTACGGATGCCGGTCTTGATTCCGTGGAAACATTCCGCCTGAATGGACGCAAAATACCCCCGGAGCAAAGACAGGTTTATAAAACGATCGGGGGTGTTCCGCACCTTGATCAGAACTATACTGTCTATGGAGAAGTAGTAAAAGGAATAGAGACCATAGACAAGATCGCTGCCGTTCCAACCAGCAAAGGAAGTGACCGTGACAGGCCATTAACAGATGTAAAGATCATCAAAGCAAAATTGATCAAACGAAAGAAACACTTACACTAAATACGCAAATAAGAAAGGCTCCAGCATTTGCTGAAGCCTTTGAAATATAGTTGGCCGTGATTATTGTTGTCCCATTCCACCACCGCTGTTTTCTGTACGTTTAGTTTCTTCTTCTACAGCCGATTTCCGCTGGCGGGCCGCTTTTACCTGGTTATTACCAAAGCGGTAATTGAAATTCAGCTTGAATTGGGGTTGTTCGCCATGACCGCTGAATTTACTGTACACACCAGTGAAATCAGAAGTACCTCCCCATTTCATCGTTTTGAATACATCACTGACGCCTCCCTTAACGGAAGCTTTGCCCTTGAACAATGTTTTTTGCAGACCTATGTCCACGGTACCCATTGCCTTGGATTTTATGACTCCCTGCCACACAGATGGTGAAAGATATAAACCACTTACTTCACCCGTCCAGTCCTTACCCAGTTTGAAACTGTTCTGCATAAAGAATGTATAAGCAAATACTTTCAGGTCCACTTTCCGGTTACCGGACCCATAATCAGCCTGGTAATGGGAATAGTTAGCATTGGTAGTAGCAAAGAAGCTGTACCATTTTTTCTGGAACGGGTAGCTGATGTTGAGACTCCATACATCCTGCTTGGCCAGGTTCCTTTTTTGCAAGAATCCTTTGGTGCTTTCGCCTGCAGCGGTATCGGGTATTAGCGCAAAAATATCTTTTACATTGCTGTAGTTCAGCTTGGTGACAAACTTGTATTTGTAAATATTGGTCAGGCTAAAGCTGTTCGTGTATTGTGGTCTCAGCTCCGTGTTCCCCTTCATGTAACTATACTCATTCAGTTTGAATTCAAAAGGATTCAGGTCCTGGTAGGCAGGCCGGTCTATACGGCGGCTATAGGCCACGGTCCACTGCTTCATCGGGTTCTTGTTGAACGTCAGTGCGGCACTTGGAAAAAGATCCGTGTAATCTCTTTTAAAGGTCGAATCATAATTTGCCCAGGTTGTCCCTTGTTTTTTAAACCCTGTAGAATGACCCCTTGAATGGGTATTCTCTCCACGCACTCCAAACTGGAACATGATCCCTTTCTTCAGTTGCTTGTTATAATTCACATACAGGGCGTTTATATTTTCCTTGTAATCAAAGCGGTTGCTTTTTGCTGTATCCAGTCTTTTGCTGCTGGAATAAACATCATACCGTTGAAAGTCATTATCCGTATTCACTATACCGATCTTACCACCGATACCCAGTCGTCCGCCCTTATAGTTCTTTTCATAATCTGTTTTAAAAGAGAACAGGTCGATATTGGTAGGTGACAGCATATTATAGATGACCCGGTTGGTCTCAGTTACTCCATCCGCGAGGTAATAATAATTAGGCTGCATTTGATTGCCTCTTATCTTAAAGAAGCCATAATCAGCATCGATATTCAATTCTGTGCCACCGGTAACCGCATAACGATAGTTCAGGTTCGTATTCACATTATTCCTTGTCATCGCGTTATTATTGGTAGCCTTTAATATCTTGACAAGCTGGCCCGTTGGTATATAGGTAAAATTCATCGGGCCGGAAGTACTGAAATTATTATTGGCAATATTCCCGCTTACCACCACACCGATCGTGCTTTTGTTATTAATGAAATAATCCAGGCCACCTTTGAATCCATGCGTATTATTCTTGAAAATCATCCTGTTGTTCTGCTCGAATAATGTATCAAGTTGCTCCTTAACGGAGTTCATCTGCATAAGGTTTTTACCATTATTATAATTGTAATTACCAAATACATTGATGTGCTTGTTGCGGTAATTAAGGTTTACCCCTGTATTGTATTTGGCATAGGTTCCCTGTACATATCCCAGGTTGACCGAACCGTTTGTTCCCAGTGACTTATTTTTTTTCAGTTTGATATTGATGATACCGGCATTACCCGCAGCTTCATACTTGGCTGACGGGTTGGTGATAATTTCAATTGCCTCGATCTGTGCAGACTGGAGACTTTTTAAATAATTCGCCAGGTCTGTGCCTGAGAGCGGGGAAGGTTTGCCATCAATAAAAACCTGGACACCATTTTTACCTGCAAGACTTACATTATCATCTTTATCGATCATAACACCAGGGCTCCTGCGAAGCAATTCCAGTGCATCATAACCTACAGCGTTGATCGTTCCTTCGACATTTAAAATAGTCTTATCCGCCTTTACTTCTATCATTGGCTTTTGGGCGGTAACCGTAACTCCCTGCAAACTGGAAGCGGCTTTTGCCATTTGCATTTCCGGGAGAGACATATCAGCGGACAATTCAAAAACTTTTGAATATTGGGTAGTATAACCCACATGCGATATACTGACCCGGTAGCTTCCTGCTACAGATTGAATAGAGAACTTGCCGTCATTTCCTGTAACACCCAGTTTAACAACGGAAGAATCTTTGCTGCGAAGCAGGGAAACCGTGGATTGACCCAATCCCTTACCCTGTTCATCTTTGACCAGTCCAGTCACTTTTTGGGCCTGAACTGCCGAAAATGACAGCCCCAAAACTGCTAAAAACACATATAACTTTCTCATTTTGATCGCTTTTTAATTTTGTGCTGCAAATATACAGTTGTGTCATACAATTGTAAAAGTGATTCCGACCAATGGTGCAATTCATGCCATGAACGGCATAAATATTCCGGTGAATTGAGAAAACCAACCATTTTGGAGGTAAAAATGTGATTTTTGCCGGTCAAAAAATTTTCATCCTTTTCCCTTAGGTTTGCAACTCAAACGATTAAATATGAATTTCCCAGAACAACTCCGTTATACAAAGGATCATGAATGGGTGAGCCTGGAAGGCAATATCGCAACGATCGGTATTACAGATTTTGCCCAAAGAGAGCTTGGTGATATCGTATACGTAGAGGTCGACACGATCGGGAAAGAGCTCGCGGCCGGGGAAGTTTTTGGAACCGTAGAAGCGGTTAAAACTGTATCCGATCTTTTCCTGCCGGTTAGTGGCACTATTACCGAACTGAATGCGGAGCTGGCAGGAATGCCCGAAGCGGTAAACAATGATCCTTATGGAAAAGGATGGATGGTGAAAATGAAAGTCGATAACCCCGCTGACGTGGAAGCCCTCCTCGATTCAGCGGCTTATGAGGCGGTAGTAGGCTAAATCTGTTTTTATCTTTTTCCCGTAAATTATACAGGGTACAATTGATCAGGTATTCTATTGTATCTTAACCAACTATTTTGATTTCCAAGACCACATACAGCGAACAAGAGCTGGTGGCTTTGTTGCAGCAGCGTAACGAAAAAGCCTTCGGCTATTTGTACGATAACTACTCCGGCGCCTTGTATGGCATCGTTAATTCCATTGTTACAGACAAGGAAATTGCTAATGATGTGCTGCAGAATGTTTTTGTAAACATCTGGAGAAAGATAGAGTCGTATGATCCCTCTAAAGGAAGATTGTTTACGTGGATGCTTAACATAGCAAGAAATGCATCAATCGACGAAATAAGATCGAAAGGGTTCCGCGACGCTCAAAAAAACCAGTCTTTAGGAGAGAACGTAGATATACCGGGATCTGTAACTGGTCCTGTGTTTGATGATGTGGGTTTAAAAAAAGTATTGACGAAATTAAAAACAGAGTTGAGAATACTGATCGACATGTCCTATTTCCAGGGTTTCACCCATGAAGAAATATCCCGGGCACTGGATATCCCGCTGGGAACGGTAAAGACAAGAATCCGAAGTGCTTTGATACAGTTAAGAACAATGATTCAATAAGAAGTGAACGTACAGGAATACATATCAAGTGGAATTGTCGAGGGCTATGTTCTCGGGCTTGTTTCTGATGAAGAGAGAAACGAGTTTGAGAAGCTATGCTTACAATACCCGGAATTGCTGCAGGCAAGAACTGCTTTTGAACTGGCGCTGGAAAAACAGGCCATGGAGAATGCTTTGTCTCCATCGGCTGATCTGAAAGACAGGATATTTACCGAAATAAACGCTGGGGGCAAGATCCTTCCTATGCATACTGCCCCTGTAAGAAACCTTAACTGGCTCAAATACGCCGCTGCCGCCTGTTTTATTCTGCTCGCGGGAAGTTTATACTGGAATATTTCCCTTTATAACAAGAACAAATCCCTGAAATCAAATTATGATAATACGGTAGCCCGCCTGAATGATATGGAGAAGGATATCCAGGTCCTTCAGCAAAACCCGTCGGTAAAAATGGCTTCCATGAAAGGCCTTGATGTCTCTCCACAGTCTTACGCTACCGTTTATTGGGATACCACTTCTCATGACGTATACTTACTGACCAATAACCTGCCTATCCCTGCCAGTGACAAACAGTACCAGCTCTGGGCTATTTTCAATGGAAAACCAGTTGATCTTGGTGTCTTTGATATTAAAAAAGAAAGACTCCTCATCCAGGCCCATAATGCCCAGGGTGCAGAAGCTTTTGCGATTACACTAGAGAAGAAAGGCGGAAGCCCCACCCCTGAAGGCACGATGTATGTAATGGGCAAGCTCTAAATCCAACTTACAAGCAATCCGGAATTTTATTTACCCCGTAAATAATGGCTGAATTCAGCTGTTGCTATAGTAGTTTTGGTTCTATAGTTGGTTAAATAAAAGGGGCCTCTTCAGGGGCTCCTTTCTATTTATCGGAAGGAATCTCTTCTTAATATTGCTGAAATCTTTTCGTTGAAAAAAATAAGACCTTCTTTTATCCCAGCTATTGGCTGGTTGATCCTGGCTACCATTTTACTGACCCTACCGGGGTCTTCTTTTCCCAAAGAGGACTGGTTGGGGAAAATATGGTTTGATAAATGGGTTCATATCGGGATGTTTGCCATCATGACTTTTCTGTGGTGCTGGGCTTTCCTCCGGATTGAAGAAGACCGGGCAGCTCTCAAAAAAGTATTTATCCTTATAGCAGTACTGGGATTACTATATGGAGTGGGAATGGAGTTTGTACAAAAATTCTATATTCCTAACCGGTCTTTTGACCTGGGGGATATTGCGGCAGATGCGGCGGGAAGCGCATTAGGACTCCTGTTTAGTCTCAGGAGGTATGTAAAAAAATAGACCCCTGTGGAAACAGGGGTCGCAACCAAAACTAACTGCTTATGAGAAAATTGACTGCTTTTATAATGAGTTCGAATAATCGATTTATATGGTTATAACGCAAATTTACTGCCGGTAGTATGAAGTCTGCTGTTAATGAAAGTTTAAAAGAACCGGTTCAGTAAATCCACCTGATTACTTCCCCATAAAATCCACTTTTAACTTCAAACTATACGATGTTCAAGCACAAAATATTACATAAACAGGATGAACCTTTTATGCCTTTGGCCTGAAACTGACAATTAACTTACAAAGAACTGAATCACTATTTTGACGGGTAATTCATCCTATACCTTCAAAATTTCATGCCAAAACGCATTTTTTATGAGAAAAAAATAAAAGCCGCACTAAATTGAATTAGTACGGCCCTCATCCAGAAACGTTTATGATTACCTGGAAATAAACTTTTTTATCAGGCCCATCAGGCCGCCACCGCCGCTAGTTGCCTCTTCTCCCTGGTTTTGCTGGCTGCCCTGGGTAACTTTGCTGATGATATCCTGGAGATTAAATCCTCCTCCTCCAGTACCGGAATTTCCGCCACCTGTAAATTTATTCAGCAGGTCCTGGAAATTAAAGCCTGATGAAGTCGATTCAGAAGTCGGCACTTTTCCCCCTGTAAGAGAGCCGATCAGGTCGTTGAAATCAAAAGCATCATTTTGCGGGTCTGTGCTCTTCGTGCGGTCAATAAGACCATTGAGAACGTTCGGTATAAGGGTATTCGAAACATTACTGGCGGCAGAGGGGCTCATTTTGTATTTGCCCACCAGTTTGCTGATAAAATGACCGATCATCATTGTGACGATGGGGTTTTTAAGTAACCCCCCAAGGCCGCCCCCACCCGAATTATTGCCCCCTCCTTTAAAAAGATCAAGTATATTCTGAAAACCACCACCGGATAATATATTTTGAAACCCGCTTCCAATAGTGTGAGTGGCATCCGCGAGCACGTCCTCATTGTGTTCATTCGGAACATCGGGGTTATCGATAACAGTATCCTTTCCAAATTGCTTCACGAGGTTGAAAAGCTGATCTAACATAATTGAAGTTTTTAGTTATTTAAGGTAGTTATTAAAGCAATTACCGGGCTAAAAAAACTTAGGGCTAATTCTGTCGGGCGAGTTTTTCCGAATTCTCGGCAAACTGGAGGGCTTCCAATAATTCCTGGATATTTCCATTCAGCACGTCATCGAGATTATAGAGGGTAAGGCCGATACGATGATCCGTTACCCTGCTTTGGGGGAAATTATATGTTCTGATCTTGGCGCTACGGTCGCCTGTGCTTACGAGACTCTTGCGGTGCCGTGCGATCTCGTCCTCCTGTTTTCTTACCTGCTCTTCATACAGCCTGGTACGAAGCATCTGCATAGCTTTCTCCCGGTTACCCAATTGAGACCGTTCTGTCTGGCAAATAACTACAGTACCTGTTGGAATATGTGTCAGCATGACCTTGGTCTCGACTTTGTTTACATTCTGCCCACCGGCACCTCCGCTACGTGACGTTTCCATTTTTACATCCGCTGGATTTAACTCAAAATCCACTTCTTCTGCTTCCGGCATTACAGCCACTGTTGCCGCCGAGGTATGCACCCGCCCGGATGTCTCCGTATCAGGTACCCGTTGTACGCGATGAACACCACTTTCAAATTTCAATATTCCATACACATCATCCCCGGTTACTTCCAGTTGCACCTCTTTGTATCCACCTACCGTTCCCTCGCTTTCACTTAATAAAGCCGTTTTCCAGCCCCTTCTTTCACAATACCTCATATACATCCTTAAAAGATCTCCTGCAAACAGGCTGGCTTCATCGCCGCCTGTTCCGGCACGGATCTCGAGGATCGCATTCTTTTCATCCTGGGGATCCTTGGGTATCAGCAACTGGCGGATAGACGCTTCCATTTGCGTTTTCTTTTCTTCCAAACCAGGTGTTTCCATTTTGGCCAGTTCTCTCATTTCTTCATCGCCGCCGGCAAGGGCTTCTTTGTAAAATTCAATATCCTCAAGTATTTTTTTATACTCATTGTAGGCTATTACTATTTTCTCCAGGCTGCGGTATTCCTTACTGGTTTCCGCGAATTTTTTATTATTGCCCACGATCTCGGGGTTGGTAAGTGCCACTCCCAACTGGTCAAATCTTGCTTTTATCGCTTCTAATCTGTCTAACATAATTATATTCTCAGGGCGGCAAATTTAATCATTTGGTTTTTGAGTATTGAAATTTGAATTTTGAGCATGGGCTTACTGAAATTCCATGCTGATAAACTGTTTGACGGTTATGATTTTTTAGCGGCAGATAAAGTTTTGATCACTGATGAGGAAGGTATTGTCCAGGATATTGTTCCAGCCGGTGAGGCCGGAGATGATATACAGGAATTCAGGGGCATCCTTTCTCCCGGTTTTATTAACTGTCATTGCCATCTTGAATTAAGCCATATGAAAGGCCATATCCCGGAAGGAACAGGCCTGGTACAATTTGTACTCGATGTTGTGGGACAACGTCACTTCCCGGAAGATGAGATCCTCGACGCTATCGCAAAAGCAGAAGATGAAATGCTGGTCAATGGGATTGTAGCCGTCGGGGATATCTGTAATAACGCTTTAACGATACGGCAGAAAACAAAAGGGAGGATCTATTACCACAATTTTATTGAAGCCAGCGGTTTCAATCCTTTGATAGCCGCTCAACGGTTTGAACGCAGTGTGGGATTTTTCAGGGACTATGCTAAAAATTATTCGATCCCTGTTGAATCGAATTCCATTGTTCCCCATGCGCCCTATTCCGTTGCCGATGAATTGTGGGAACTGATCATCCGTTTTCCCGGCAATCATTTGCTCACGATACACAACCAGGAAACAGCCGGCGAAAATGAATGGTTTATGAAAAAACAGGGAGAGTTTACTGAACTGTATGAGAAGATGAATATCGACAGTTCTTTTTTCATCCCCTCCGGGAAAACGAGCTTACAAACTTTCCTGCCTAAATTGTTGCCTAACCAGGCACTGATACTGGTACACAATGTTCAGACTTCGGAAGAAGATATCCTGTTCGCAAAAAACAACGGGAACCAGCTTTACTGGTGTCTATGTCCTAACGCGAATCAATATATAAGCAGGCAGTTTCCCAATATAGATTTGTTGACCAGGCACGAGTGTGAAATGGTGCTGGGAACGGACAGCCTTGCTTCCAATCACCAGCTGAGTATTTTGGAAGAAATGAAGACCATAGAGAAGAATTTCCCTGCTATCAAAAAAGAAACCCTGCTGAAATGGGCTACCAGTAATGGCGCCCGGGCGCTGCAAATGGATTCTTTATTGGGAAGTTTTGAGAAAGGGAAAAAACCCGGGATTATAAATATCAATTTAGACACAGTAAAAAGGGTTCTTTAATTATTTTTTATTTCACAACAGACATGGCTATAGTAGCCTGGAATTGCAACATGGCTTATAAAAAATATAACCGCTATAAATTCAGGATTTAACCCAAGATCTCTTTCAGCACAGGCAAACTCTTCATCGTTCCAAAATCATGTATATGAAGTGCGTAAAAATTTTCATACACATATAATAAATTGCGCCGGAAATCATGATGTAGCCGCACATCCTCCAACTCTTCGACCTGCTGGACCTTTAATAATTGTGAAGTAATTTCTGCCTTTTTCCCTTCTAGGTAGTGAGGGTGATTGGGTTGTCCCGTAACAAAACTCCCTTCTTTCAAATCCAGGTAAGAGGCTGCCGGGCTGTAGTTATCATCGATCCGGAAGCCAAAGAAATGCGCCAGGTGCAGGGCAAAAAAAAGCGGGAGGTTGGCCATCACAGCGCCCTTACTCTCATCCAGTTTTATAAAGATCTCTTCGGTAAAATGGAAAAGATCGGCGTTCGGCTCCGGTTGTTTCAGGCATTTGGTCAGCAATTCGATCATGAACAGCGCCACGGCATTCTTTGGTACATCGGAAAGAATATGCTGGTATAAATAACTCCATTTAAATTCTTTTATACGGTTCAGGTGTTTTAATTCATTGTGATAAACCACCATGTCCAACTGTGCGGAAGGCTGAAACAAACTTGCCTTTCCCGTACTTTTTTTGGAAGCAGTTCTTACACCATTTACCAGGTAGGACTGGATGCCAAATAATTCAGTAAAAATGGTCACAATAATGCTGGTCTCGCCATACTTCACCGTACGCAGCACAATACCTTTTGTTTTATGTAGTTTATCCGGCAACGAACTGGGTTATTTATTGATAAAGAAGATCCTTGTAGCTGTTCTCTCTTTTTTCCCGTCCTCACTCACCAATACCAGGTAGGCACCACTAGAGATCTTTTGTCCGCGGTAATTCCTGCCATCCCAAATAGCCTGTCCGCCCAGCGCTCTCGTTTGGTATACCAGGTGGCCGTCCAGTTCGGTGATCTTTACAATAGCATTATTTACCAATCCTTTTATCGCGATCGTTCCGGTAAAATCCGGCGGAACGGGATTCGGAAAAACCAACACGTCTTCATTTGTTTCGCTTCCTTCTGTAGCAGTGCTGCGGAAAGAGCAAATGCCTTTAAGGGTGGCAAAATATACTTCTCCCGTTTTTCCATCTATCGCTATTTTTTTTACATCACTGCTGAGGAGCGGGCTGTTATCTTCTGTGAAGCGGTAAATGACCTTCTCACCTGTTGCGTTGATAAGGAACACCCCATTTTTTGTGGCGACCCATTTCCTGTCTGCCCCATCCACGGCTATACATTTTACTTCCTGTCCTTTAAAAAGATAACCAGCAAAATTTCCATTGGGTACGATGGGCCAGATCGCATCACAGCCGGTGGCAAATGTTTCGCCCGGGCATTGGATCACCCCGATTCCATCGCTGGTTCCAACCCAAATAAATCCCGACCTGTCTTTGGCCACGCATTGCACATCATTATTGGGTAAGTTGCCATTGCCAGCCCCCGTCCCATATTTTTTCCAGCGGTCATCATTGTTGTTATCAATAGAATTTCCGTGATCAAAACAGATCAGGCCGTTGCCTTTGGGT
>JANMKG010000260.1:0-7425 GCA_031371915.1 Chitinophagaceae bacterium
CTGCGCGATATGCTCCTTCAATACATCCAGCACATTCTCTTTGTTCTGCATAAAGATCGGCACCCACATCGCCGGGTTACTTTTTGCCAGCCGGACAGTACTCTCAAATCCCGCCGAAGCCAGTTCAAAAATCGCATTCTCTTCTTTTTCTTTTTCCAGCACCGTATTGGCCAGCGCAAATGAAGTGATATGAGAGATATGGCTGACATAAGCGGCGTGGAGGTCGTGAGCCTTCGCTTCCATTTCCAGTATGTGCATACCGATCTTTTTATACATTCCCTTTACCCATTCCAGCGCATCGGAGTCGCTGTCCGCTGCATTACAAATGATTACGGCCTTATTCTCAAAAGCGCCGCGTACGGCCGCCTGCGGACCGCTGTATTCTGTTCCCCACATCGGGTGTGTCGCTACAAATCTTCCTCTTTTAGGATGATCTTTTATCGCTTCGATCAGCAGGCTTTTGGTAGAACCCAGGTCCACCACCACTTGCCGGGTTATCTTATCAAGGATGGAGGGAAGCAATTCCACCAGTTTATCAACTGGTATCGCCAGTACGATCACCTCCGATTGCTCAATTGCTTCTTCCAGGGGCAGTAGTTCATCCACCAGTTCCAGTTCCAATGCCTGCTGGGCATGAACGGCATCAGCCTCCACCCCGATCAGCCGGGACGATAATTTCTTTTCATGCAATTGAATGGCCAGCGAACCGCCGATAAGACCTACGCCAACAATGGCTATTTTTTTTCTTTCCATATTATTTTTTTAGCTAAGAGGTTAAAAGAGTAGAAGGAGAAAAAGAGAAATTTGATGCGTACAAAGATTACTCCTTGTCTCTTTTCTCTCTTTTAAACTCTTAGCCAATTCTTCTGATCGCTTCTTCAATCTTTTCAACCGTTGCACACAAACTCACCCGCACATATTTCTCACCAGCACTTCCAAATATCCCGCCGGGCGTAATGAATACACCTGACTTATATAAAACCTCATCGCTTAAAAGGTATGCATTCCTGTATGCAGCAGGTATTTTGGCCCAGGTAAACAATCCTGCCTGTTTCCGGGAAAACTTACAATGGAGTAAGTCAAGTAATTCAAAAACCTTTTCCCTTCTTTGTTTATAGACTTTATTTACTTCCCCGTGCCAATCCTCTCCTAAAGACAGGGCCCTGGCTGCCGCGAGTTGCACCGGGAGAAACATCCCGCTGTCCATATTGCTTTTAAAACGAAGGATCTCTTCTACCCTTTCCTTCGCCCCGCAGAGCATTCCCACCCTCCAGCCGGCCATATTATGACTTTTGCTCAATGAGTTCAATTCGATCACACACTCCTTTGCTCCATCGATGCTTAACAAACTCATGGGGTCATCATTCAGGATAAACGAATAGGGATTATCATGGATAATGAGAATATTGTGCTTTCTGCCGAACGCGACCAGTTTATCAAACAATTCCTTTGAAGGCAACTGCCCGGTTGGCATTTGCGGGTAGTTCACGAACATCAGTTTTACCTTCTTCAATTTCTTTTTCCCCAGCTTCTCAAATTCCGGCTCATAGTTATTCTTCCCGCTTAATTTATACTCAACACATTTTCCACCTGCCAGTTTCACCGCTGCACGGTAAGTTGGATAACCGGGGTTTGGTACCAGCACTTCATCTCCTTTGTTCAAATACGTCATGCAAATATGGAGTATACCTTCTTTGCTACCGATCAGCGGCAATATTTCCGATGCAGGATCCAGCTCCACCCGGTACCATTTTTCATACCAGTCACTGATCGCTTTTCTTAACACGGGCGAACCCTTGTAGGATTGATAGGCATGCACACCGGGCTTTGCTGCTTCTTCCTGCAATGTCCTGATCACCTCCGGGTGCGGTGGAATGTCAGGGCTGCCAATTCCCAGGTTGATAATATCTTTACCCGCCTTATTCAGCTCTTCGATCTCTCTTAATTTACTGGAGAAATAATATTCCCCGATTCCTTCTAATCTTTTACTTGTTTTCATCTTATTTAAAAAAAATCCCGGCCAACCTGGCCGGGACTCTTATGTTGTTTTTTAGTTGTTCCTGTTTATTTCAACAAAGCATTCCCGGCTTCCTGGTAAAGAAGTAATAATAATATCCGAAATATGCTTTTACCATCGTCATGGAACAAATGTAGTTTTTGCGTTTGTTAAATCCAATAGGTCACCCAATTATTTTCTGCGACCGCCACCGCTCTCCGCGTCATTCATCCGGATCTTGCGTCCACGGTAGTTCTTACCGTCCATGGCCTTGATCATTTTCTTACCTGCCCCTGGCTCGATCTCGATCCAGCTGGTCATCTCCTTCATATCAATACGCCCCAGTACTTCCTTTTTCAGGTCACTCATATCAAGAATGAATTGCAGGAAACTGGCTTTATAAAAGCCATCCTTTGTTCCGAGGTTGACGAATAAACGCTGGTAACCGCTGCCGCCGCTAAAACTCCTGCCGGCTGTATCTGTCCTCTCCCCTGTACGGCTGGGTCGTTCCGTTCTCTCGCCTCTCTTATCTCTCCTGTCATCACCACGCAAATTGAGGTCAGCCGCGTTTTCATAATACTTGAGGAAACGGTCAAATTCAAGGGCCGCTACCCGTTGGAGGATCTCTTCTTTTTCTATAGCACCAAATTTTTCTTTAAGCGTGGGCAGGTAAGCTTCGTATTCACCATGACTGATATCAGCCTGTAGCATTTTATCAATAAAATGAAAGAACTGCTTGCGGCAAACGTCCTTACCCGAAGGAATATCCATCTTATGGACTTTGGCATTCAGGATCCTTTCTACCTGGCGCAAACGGTAAACTTCTTTAGGTGTTACGATGGATACGCACACACCACTTTTCCCGGCACGTCCGGTACGGCCGCTGCGATGCGTATATACTTCGGTATCATCGGGTAATTCATAATTGATGACATGCGTGATACCTGTCACATCAATACCTCTTGCGGCCACATCGGTAGCGATCAGGAGTTGGATGCTTTTATCCCGGAAAAGTCCCATCACTTTGTCACGCTGTTGCTGGGTAAGGTCGCCGTGAATGGCATCAATATCATAACCTTCGCGGGTCAGTCGCTCTGCAATATCCTGGGTATCGGCCTTGGTGCGGGCAAAAACGATCCCGTAGATACCGGGATTGAAATCAATGATACGTTTCAGCACTTCATACCGGTTATGATGCTGTGTAGCATAATACTGGTGATCAATATTCGCGGCCCCGGCATTGGTCTTCCCGATCGTGATCTCGAAGGGCTTATCCATGTACCTTTTGCTAACCTGTCTTATTTCCGCTGGCATAGTAGCGCTGAATAACCAGGTACTTTGCCTGTTTGGAGTGTTCTTTAAAATAAATTCAATGTCTTCTTTAAAACCCATGTTCAGCATCTCATCTGCTTCATCCAGCACGACATAATGGATCTTTTCGAGGTTGATTGCTTTTCTTTCTATCAGGTCGATCAGGCGTCCGGGTGTGGCGACGACGATATGGGTACCTTTTTTAAGGTCGCGGATCTGCAGGGAAATGGAAGTGCCTCCGTACACAGGAGTAACCGCGATAGATCCTTTCTTATTCTTGAATGTATTCAGGTCATTGGTGATCTGCAAACAAAGTTCCCGGGTAGGGCAAACGATCAAAGCCTGTGGGAATTTGTCCTCTTTATTGATAAGCTGTAATAACGGCAAGCCAAAAGCAGCCGTTTTACCGGTGCCGGTCTGGGCCAGGCCGATAAAATCTTTAGTTCCCTGTAACAGGACTGGAATGGCTTTTTCCTGGATGGGGGTAGGCTGTGTAAAGCCAAGGGTTTTGATAGAGCTGAGTAAGCCCTCTTCGATGCCCAACGATTCAAATGTGGTCACTGATTTATACTGTTTATGATTTGATAAGAAAGCCGCAAAGGTAGCTTAAATAAAGGGAAAGGCTAATGTATTTTGCCTTAAAACAAGAAGCCCTCCGCCTGGTGGCGGAAGGCCTCTAACGATTGCTTGCCATATGAAAATTTTGTCGCCGGGATGAAGCAAGCTTACAAGCCCGGGCGGAAAATTACATTTTGTTCTTTATTGTATCCTTAGCAGCTTTTGCTGTAGAATCAATAACGCCTTTTGCAGAATCAACTACATTGTTAAGTGAATCTTTAGCAGCGTTAACTGTAGAATCAATAACGTTAGTTGCGCTGTCTGTTGTTTCTTTCTTTTCAGAACCGTTGTTACAAGCTACTGCAAAAGAAGCGATAGCGATGATTGCCAAAAACTTTTTCATGTTGAATTTTTTGTTATTTGTTGAAATATTTCGTTGTTAATACCCCGAAAAGGAAAAGGTAACCCCGGTTTTTTAATATTTTTTTTCAGGTGGCTTAGGGTTACTATTTTTAAAATCCCGTATTAAATAGCGGAATGTGAAACCAGCGACAAACGAAAGAGCTTTATTGGAAGGATTAGCCGCCAGCGAGAAAAAGGCCGTTGAAACCATTTACCAGGAGAACTATAATATGGTTCAGTCCCTGATAATCAACAACAACGGCTCCGCGGATGATGCCAAGGACATATTCCAGGAAGCGATGATAGTTCTTTATGAGAAGGTAAGATCAGGGACTTTTGAGCTGAATTGCCAGATCCGGACTTTTGTGTACTCTGTCTCCAGGAGATTATGGCTTAAGCGCCTGCAACAGCAGAACCGCTATGCCGCCCCCGGGGATAATATGGAAAATGTTGTAGCGGTAGAGGAAGAACTGGGTCAGCATGAACAGCGGAATACCGAGTTTGAGATGATGGACAAAGCTATCAATAACCTCGGGGAGCCCTGTAAAAGCCTTTTAGAAGCATACTACCTGCAAAAACAGACGATGCAGGTGATCGCCGCCAATTTTGGATATACTAATTCGGATAATGCGAAGAACCAGAAGTACAAGTGCCTCATGAGACTCAAAAAGATATTTTTTGCTCATTATAAAAACGGGAACGGTGATGGATGATATAAAAATATTAGATGCTGTTGAACGCTACATCCGCGGTGAAATGAAACCGGATGAAAGACTGCATTTTGAAAACCTCCGCAAAACCAATACGGAAATTGATCAGCTGGTCGTGGAGCATACCCTGTTCCTGCAACAACTCAATCATTTCGGCGAACGCAAGAGTTTCAGGGCTTCCCTGGATACCTTACATACGGACCTGACCGAACAGGGGAAGATCGATTCAATGCGACTGAAAGGGAAGGCCAAAGTAGTTTACCTGTGGAAACGTTATAAAAGAGTAGCCGCGATCGCAGCGTCCATTGCCGGTATCACTACTATTGCGCTCAGCGCCCTTGTATGGACTATTTCCCCAAAAGCCAATGATAATATCCAGGGACTTAACCGGGAACTGGAAGGCATCAAACGGGAACAGCGTGTTCAGAAAGCCGTGGTAAATAACCTGAAAGACCAGATCAATACCGACCAGAAAACAGAAAAGAAAACGATCCAGTTCAAATCCGGGGGAACCGGTTTCCTGGTTGACGGGAAAGGATACCTTGTTACCAATGCACATATTATCCGCAATTCAAGGAATATCGCAGTGATCAACAGCAAGGGAGAAGAATTCAACGCTATTGTTGTAAAGAGTGACAACGCAAGGGATATCGCCATCCTGAAGATCGAAGACAAAGCTTACAAGCCTATTCCTTTATTACCCTACGGGATCAGTAAAACAGGAAGTGATGTAGCAGAACCGATCTATACGCTTGGTTATCCCCGCAATGATATCGTGTACAGCGAAGGGTACCTGAGTGCACGGACGGGCTTCAATGGCGATACACTCAGTTGCCAATTGGGTATCGCCGCCAACCGGGGTAACAGCGGCGGACCGGTCTTCAATCATAATGGAGAAGTGATCGGTATCATCAGCACTAAGGAAACCGAAGCGGAAGGCGTGGCTTTTGCCATCCAGTCAAAATATATTTATGATGCTATTGATGAACTTAAAAAAGATACTACCTACCAATCCCTCAAATTACCGGTCAAATCGGCTGTCCGTGGAATGAATAAACAGGACCAGGTGAAGAAAATACTTGATTATGTATTTATGGTGAAAGGTGATTAATAGATTAACCCTGGAAAAAAAACAAGAGCTATCCGGGAACGGGTAGCTTTTTTATTTCTCCCAAAGATCCGCAGGGTACTCTCCTTTCCTGATCAGCCCGTCCAGGCTTTGCTGGACAAAAGGAGCATCCTCTTTATATGTAACGCCAAACCACAGGGAGTTTGTTGGGATCACTTCGATATTTCCACCTTTCTTTATGAATTGATCTGCCACTAGTGGAATAAAGAATTCAGATTTCAATGCTTGCCCATGCTGCTCAAGGAAACCGGTAAAAAGTTGCTGGGTATAGGAAAAATAAGAAGGATCGAAACACCAGAAATTCATCGACACTCTTGTGTTGATCGAAAGTTCTCTTGGTTCCAGTCCATCTTCGCAAATGATCTTCTCCCCTTGTTTGGCAATATTGATCCGTTCCGTGATCGTAGCAAGACGACCTTTTCCATCCAGTCCGCAAATACCTCGGTTCACCTTTCCATGCTCTGATAAAGTGCTCAGTAAGTCATAACCGATGATTGCATAATTATTTTTATCACACCCGTTGGTAAGAAAAGCAGCCGCGTTTTCAAAAGCATTTTTGCCATAGAAATCATCCGCGTTGATCACGGCAAAAGGCCCCGATACTGTCTCCTTGGCGCAAAGGACCGCATGCGCGGTACCCCAGGGTTTGGTCCTGTCGGCAGGGATAGCGAATCCATTGGTAAAGGAATGGAGTTCCTGGAACACATAAGCGGTTTCGATCCTGCCTTTTAATTTCGGTTCAAAGATCGATCGGAAATTATCCACAAATTCTTCCCGGATAATAAATACCACTTTACCAAATCCCGAACGGATGGCATCAAAGATGGAATAATCCATAATAGTTTCACCCGCGGGCCCAAAGCCCTGCACCTGTTTCATGCTTCCATAACGGGAAGCCATACCGGCAGCTAATATGACAAGAGTAGGTTTCATGTTCATAGTAAAAAACTGCGGGCGAAATTAAAGTAAATTCGCCAAGCCGCTTATTCTATTTTACGATGGAAGACATCCAACCCCGAAATATTACTATTAATAAACTATCGCTTTCGCTGGCAGCGGAGAAAAAAATCTCCGTTTCTGTATTGCGGCTTGACAAGATCCATCCGTTAGTGTCGGGCAACAAATGGTTTAAGCTTCGTTATTATTTGAAGGACGCAAAAGAACAAGGCAAAAAAAAGATACTGACCTGGGGCGGAGCCTGGTCAAACCATATTCTTGCTACGGCAGCCGCCTGCCAGCTAAACGATCTTAACTGCACGGGGTTGATCCGGGGAGAGGAAGCAAAAAATTTATCAGGAACGCTGGTCCGCGCAAAAGAA
>JANMKG010000310.1:0-14140 GCA_031371915.1 Chitinophagaceae bacterium
ATTTCAACCAAACCTTTGAACTGGGTTTTACCGGTGCAAGGAAACTGGTATTGAAATTAGGTGGTTCAGGTGGTGACGGTAATTCCCGCCTGATCGTGGACGATATTTCTGTGAATGCCTCCCCGCTCTATGGTTCAGGTACCTGTAACACAGCGCCTGTTGCCGTGAATGATGTATTTGCCGGCACGACTGGAGCTGTTCTTAGCGGTAATGTCCTGGCCAATGATACAGAACCTAATGGTGAGACCATGACCCCTTCAGTTGTTGTAACATCACCGAATGGAGTGGTTAACATGAGCGCAAACGGAAATTTTACTTTCACTCCCAATCCTGGTTTTACAGGCAACCAGACTACGTTCACGTATCGTTCCCTTGACAATGGACTTGACCCTGTCAATTCAAATACGGCCACGGTAACCCTGAACTTCATTGCTGCCTCTACCTTACCAGTTAAACTGACCTCTTTTACAGCCTCCTTAAATAATGCCAAGGTCAACCTGGCATGGACCACCTCCACCGAGATCAACGCCAATTATTTTGTGATCGAAAGAAGCTACAACGGAACAGACTTTATGGATATCGCCACTGTAATGGCCGCTGGAAACAGCTCGACAGTAAAAGCGTATTCATATACTGACAATACTGTTTCTTCTTCGTACCAGGTTGCTTATTATCGCCTTCGCCTGGTTGATATCGACAGCAAAGCAGATTATTCATCTACACGTATTATCCATACCGGTAAAGAACAAAATACAATCACCATCCTCACTTTCCCTAACCCTGTCGCCAATGAACTGCGTATCACCATCCCGAACAACTGGCAGAACAAAAAAGCTACTTATGAAGTAGTAAATGTAAGCGGCCAGGTTTCAAAGAAAATTGAAACAGCTACAAGCAGCCAGACCGAGACCATCAATATGAGTAATATGGCTCCCGGGTTTTACATTGTGCGTGTTAGCTGCGAAGGACAAACGGCACAACAGAAGATAGTAAAGCAATAAACACTTTTCGATAGGGTTCCGGCCGCTCCGATTTATCGGGGCGGTTTTTTTATGTAAAATTAATTTGGTTTATAATCTAAACTACTTTATGTTTGTTGTCCAAATCAGTTTTTGTTATGCGACAACTTAAAAATGGCTGGCTCATTATTTTTTTTACCGTGCTTTGTCAACAAGGGTTTGCCCAGACAACCATCAGGGGTGTAGTAAAGGATAATAAGAATAATCCTGTTGCGGGGGCCAGTGTTTCCATTAAGGATAGTTATGATGGGGCAACTGCTGATTCTACCGGCAGGTATTCTTTCAAAACCTCTGAAAAGGGACAACAGGTTCTCATCATATCCAATATTGGGTATAGACCTTTTGAGCAAACGATCAAACTGGAAGGAGCTGTGATAACAATTGATGCCGCTCTTAAACAGGAGATTAGTGAACTGACGGCGGTTGTATTGTCCGCCGGGACCTTTGAAGCCAGTGACAGGAAAAAAGCCGCTGCCGTCCTGGACCCAATTGATATTGTGACTACGGCCAGCGCAAATGGTGATATCACCGGTGCTTTAAAGACACTTCCCGGTGCACAGCAGGTCGGAGAGAGTGAGGGATTATATGTTCGTGGTGGTACAGCAGCCGAAACAAAAACTTTTATTGATGGTACACTCGTGAATAATTTTTTCTATAGCAGCGTACCCAATATTGCACAGTTTGGAAGATTCTCCCCTTTTATTTTTAAAGGAACCGTCTTTAGCACCGGTGGTTATTCTGCTTTATACGGGCAGGCCCTTTCATCCGCATTAATACTGGAGTCTATCGATCTTCCGGAACAATCATCTGCCAACCTGGGTATTACCGTTTTAAGTGGCAATGCCGGCTACCAGCAACTTGCAAAGAATAAAAAATCCTCCTGGGGTGCGAGTTATGGGTATACGGATCTTAGCCTTGCTTTTGCGGTGATCAAACAAAAGCAGGATTATTCCCACGTACCCACTTTTCACAATGCCGATGCCAATTTCCGGATCAAGACATCCAAAACAGGGATGCTTAAATACTATGGCTACTATAGCAGCAGTAAACTGGGTTTTACCACCAACAGTATTGACTCCCTGGGTTACCGGGACAAGTTCGCGATCAGCAACAGTAATATCTACCACAACCTGGCCTGGAAAGAAAGTCTTACGAAGAAATGGAAACTAAATGCCGGGCTGTCCTATACGAACAACAAGGATAACATTGACGGTGGTATGCAGGATATGAATAAAACAGATGTGGTACTGGCAGGGCTTGAATTCAAAAAATTCCATGTCGACACGAAAGGAAATTATTTTAATGCCAAGATCGTTCTTGAAAAAAAATTGAAAGGATTAAATGCAATTCGTTTTGGGTCCGAGTATAATTACAGCGATGACAAACTGCTGTATACAGCTTACAACGGGCAAACTTATCCGTCGAACCTTAAAGAACATATCAAGGCCCTTTTTGCAGAAGGGGATGTGTATGCCACAAACGACCTGGCGGTAAAGGCCGGGCTACGTTTTGAACACTCTTCCATCCTGGAGAAAATCAATATTGCTCCGCGGCTTTCTGTTGCCTATAAACTTGGAAAAGGAAGCCAGGTTTCAATCGCTTACGGGATCTTTTACCAGAACCCCGAAAGAAAATATCTTCCTTCTCCCAATGAACTGGACTTCATGAAGGCCACTCATTATATTGCCCAATACCAGAAAGTGTTCAACCAGCAATCATTCCGGGTGGAAACTTTTTATAAAAAGTATGCGCACCTAGTGAAAACCGGAACTGTTGGGTTCACCGAAGCCGCCATTAATAACAAAGGATTTGGTGAAGCGAAAGGAATTGAGTTCTTCTGGAGGGATAAAAAAACGATCAAGAATCTTGATTACTGGATATCTTATTCTTTTCTTGATACAAAAAGAGATTTCCTGAATTTCCCTTTCGCGATCACACCCAATTTCGCGGCAAAGCATACCGCTTCTCTTGTCGTAAAGAAATTCGTGCAAACGATCAAGCTGAATATCAACCTGGCCTATAATTATGCCAGCGGTCGTCCCTATTACAATATCAGGTACGACGGAACAAATTATAAGTTCAATGACCGCGGAACCATTCCCGATTACAATAACCTGAGTTTCGCGTTGAACTACCTGCCTTCGATCGGGAAGAAAGACGCGAAATCATTCGCGGTCTATGTATTACAGGTAAGCAATATCCTCAACATCAAACAAACATATGGTTACCAGTATTCTTATAACGGCTACAGGAAGGAAGCTATCGTCCCCACTTCGAGAATGTTCATCTTTATCGGGGCCTTTATCAGTTTCGGTATTGACCGGAGTGATGAAGTGATCAATAATGGACTATAAAAACTAAATATTAAAATAAATCTATCACACAAAATAAGCAATCATGAAAAAAGTATCATTTGTCCTTATTGCCTCGCTGATGGCGGTAACTGTAATGGCGCAAAGCGAGAAGTATGTAAAAGCCATGGAGCCACTGGTAGTGGCCGTGGATACAACCCATAGCCAGGAGGGTCTTACGGACCTGGCGAATTCTTTTGAACGAATCGCTAATGCTGAAAAAACACAATGGCTGCCCTTTTATTATGCTGCCTTATGCAATATCAATAAGGCGAATATGTATTTTCAAAAGGGAGAACTGGATAAGATCGACCCCCTGATGGATAAAGCGGACCCCATGCTGAAAAAGGCGCAGGAGCTGGAAAAAAATAATTCAGAGATCTTTTGCCTGGAGAAAATGTACAATACCGGCAGGATGATGGCCGACCCCATGAGCCGTTTTATGACCTATGGTAACGCGGCAGCCCAGGCCCTGGAGACCGCCAAAGGTCTGAACCCGGAGAATCCAAGGGTGTACTTGCTCGAAGGAATTGATAAATACTATACCCCGGAACAATATGGTGGCAGCAAGACAGAAGGAAAGGAATTGTTCCAGTCAGCCAGTAAAAAATTTGAGACTTTCAAACCCGCCAGCTCCATTCATCCTGACTGGGGAAGGGGACAGGTGAAATATTTCCTGACACTGGAATAACTCTTCCGGGCAGCCATTGACCTGGCTGCCCGGTTTATGTCATGCAGCCGGACTGCACAAAATAAACGGTATGGAAGATAAAAAATTAACCGAAAGAGAAAGTCTTGAGCTCATCGCCACGATGATCAACCAGGCTAAGGATTCCTATCATGATACAGGCGTTACCTCAATAATGTGGGGTGCCATTATCAGTATCTGTGCGCTGGAAAAACTGGCCGAGCTACAATTTGGGTTCAAATCGCCTGTAGATATTTACTGGCTTACCATCCTGGCTATCATCCCGCAGGTATTCATCTGGGTCCGGGAGAAAAAAGAAAGAAGGGTAAAGACCTATGATGATATCTATATGGATTATATCTGGCTGGGATTTGGGATCAGTATCTTCCTGCTGATCTTTATCGTGAACGTCATATTTAGTGTGGCGGAGCCTGTTTCGGTAGAGTATGCCCGGTTAACGGGACATCCGTCACCTTTTATATTCCGGGAATTCATCGCGCCTCTTTTCCTGCTGATCTATGGCATACCCACTTTTGTGACAGGCGCTGCCTGCAAGTTCAAACCCATGTTGTGGGGCGGGCTGCTTTGCTGGGCCTGTTGTATCATCACCCTTTTCACCCCTTTAAAAATAGACCTGTTGTTAACGGCATTTTCTGCTATAGTTGCCTGGCTGGTTCCCGGGATTATTATGGAAAAGGATTATAAAAGAGCAAAACGGGAATTAGCGGAAACAAATGTTTAAGGAACTTGATCCCTTATTACATTCGCAATTACGACTGGCGGTGATGTCACTCCTTATCAGTGTGAAAGAAGCGGAATTCACTTTTATCCGGGAGAAAACAAAATCCACGGCAGGGAACCTGAGTGTACAGATCCAGAAGCTAAAGGATGCGGGGTATATTGATGTGGTCAAGCAATTCAAAGACAATTACCCGCAGACCATTTGTAAGATAACCAAACCAGGGATCAGAGCATTTGAAGAGTATGTTACCAATCTTCAGTCTTACCTTGGCCGGGGATAAAGATCCCCGGCGTTCTGTATGACAATTTTTTATTGTTTGATGAACTTCGCTGAATAATGACGGGTCCCGTCAGAAAGAGCAACAATATATGTTCCACTTTTCATGCCAACAGGGACAGGAAGACTCCAGCTATTGGTTCCTTTAGTGCTGCTTAGTTTTTGTTGTATCACCACACGACCACTCATGTCGGCAACAAGAAGGTCGATCTCCCTGCCGGATGATTCGAACCGCAGGTTTAATTTATCACTCACGGGGTTATTAAGAATAGTAAGAGAATTCTCCTGGTCTTCTTTACTTTCAAAGATCAGGGAAGAGGAATATTCCACTTTACCAGTTTTATTAAATATCCTTAACCGGTAAATAGCTTTTCCTGCACCAGGGGCGGGGGTAGTGAAGGAGTATTCTTCGTAACCCGTTTTCCCTGTAGCGGTAATCATCCCTCCGCTGCTGAAGTCAATACCATTGGTACTCTTCTGTATTTCAAAACGGCTGGCCTCTTCATTGGCTTCTGCTTTCCATTCCAGGGTCACAAGGTCTTTATCCTGGCTACCCGTGAAAGAGATCATTTTGACCGAGAGGACCAGGGCATTGGGAATAAACAATATCTTATCCAGGCAACCGGCACTGGTTTTCACGGCTATCAATACATGCGCGGTATAAGGGTAAAACTTTGTATAAAAAGGGCCATTGCTGATCACATTTTCCGTATTTGATTCTACATAAGCATCTGTTGGATCTAATTTGCCGGACGTAGCACCGACGTCAGTATAGACTTGCAACTCGATCGGGAAATAACTGGCCGGCGCAGCTACTACATCATAGTTAACAGTGGAACCTGCAGCTGCTGTACCACGGGAAATAGCAGCGGAAACAGAAACGCTCCCGGCACTTGCTGTTAAACTACCATTACTTGCTTTTGGCGTATGCTGTGAGGAAGAACTTGATTTATCCCAGGTTGCACAGGCACCATCCATGGCGCGAATATACCCGTTATCGCTACCGGCATCTTGTGTAACGCTTTCCACCGGCAGGGATCCATAACCTGTAAACGTAATGGTAAAATCTGGTGAGGCCCCGGACATATCTACAAATAAGGGAGGCATATTAACGATCACGGTCAGGACAGTACTTGAACCACCGGTCCCACCGATGAATGTATTGATCAGCTGACCATTATTGTATAAGAAAATAGAATAAGAGGCGCCGCTTCCGGATCTCCGGTAGAAGAAATCATTAAAATTAGCAGGTAAAGCCGCTTGGTCATAAAAAAGATTTCCATCAAAAGGGTTCGCAACACCCTGCACCCATTTTTTCAAATAGCCCTGGTTGGTAAGCAAAGCTGCATCGTTCCAGTTAAAATCAGAAGCTGTCGAATTTGTATGACTCTGGTAGTTAAAAGGGATCGCTGCTGATCCGACAAAAAAGTCTCTTGAAGCAACACTCATGTTGGGGAGGTCCAGTACATAGAACCCCCGTTGACCTGAAATATCAAAGAAGGTAACCATCGTAAGGTTATTAACGGAAAAACTGCCCGAGGGATTGGTATTGTATAACTCGAAAAACTCGTGCTTACCGGCTCCCGGGTCTGTATATAATTCGTTCAGTACAGCTTGTGTATTTGCTTTCTCGCAAACAAATAGGCATACTGCCGTCAATAGGGTAAAGAGTTGTTTCATTTTCTTAGGGTTGAATCAGGATCCTGCTATAGCAGGTTAATTATTCTTCTTACGGATAAATACGGAATTCGAAAATCAACTAAAATAATAAGTGATCTTTTTTTGAAAACGTCAATACAGGTGAGGGAGTAAAAAGGGTTTAACCGGTACGGACGCTTAACGTAGTTTTTCGTGGATAAATGTGACTTCCGGGTATAAATTTACTATAGAGTTTTTACTGTTGCAAGCTTTTTGAAAGATATATTTTTACGATAACCTAAAAAGCTTGTTTTCAATGAAACCCTGTAATGTACGGTGGGAGAGGGCTTCGTAGATTTACGTCTTTGTTTTTTTGTGGTGGAATTTATCAAATTGCTTTTCTTATGGGCAGCTTTTTGTTGACCGGTGATTAAAATTTGCCCAAGTATATTTACGAGGAGTATCTTACGACGGCTGGGGAATAAAGGAAAACTGCAAAGAAAAACTCCTCCAGGAACTGGGGCTAGTTCTCGTATAGTTACGTAAAAGAGAAAGCCTCCGCCAGCTGGCGGAGACCTTATTCTCTGTCGGTACTCTAAGTGTATGAAAAGATTAACGAAGATCAGTACCCCTCAAATATTTTTTAGTGCGGATCGGTTGTAATGCAAATTGGGGTTGTGCTGTCTCTTTTTTGGGGCGGACTATTTTTTCAAACGCTTTTTTAAGGCGGTTGTATTCCTGCTGCCAAATTTTCTTTGCAGAACCTGCCATAGCTTTGTTTTTAAATGTTAGGATTAACTTCTACAACCCGGGAATATTCTGTTTCCCGGTTCTTATTAATGACCTTGATACGGTAAGCCATCTTTTGGTTACCCGCTTTTTCATAAAACTGGTAATTGCCATTCTCCGCTTTATCGGTACCAAAAACCAGGGCGGCAAGAAAAAAATGCCTCCCATCGCTGCTTTTTTCTACTTCAAACTTGTCCGCGGTTTCATTTTGACCCACGACCCAGTTCAATACAATCTTATTATTGCTGATACTGCCATGGATACTGAGAACCTTTGCCGGCGTGCGGGCAATTGTGGGTTCAGGAATGGGTAACGGGCTTGCAAAAGGGGTGATACCTCCTGTACCGGACGGATGATAACCGATCCTTATTGCTATGAGAATAATTAAAGTAACTGACTTGATCATTTCTTAGGGTTTTGCTCCGCAATGTGCCGGATTGTCAAAGGGCCCACAGAAATATTGGAAATTAGTTTCGGGTGAAAGTTATACCAGGCAGAAACCTATTGTAAACAGTGTACTTGAAGAGGAAACTCCAATGATCAGGTACGGATGTTTATCGTAGTTTTACCAGGGTATATGTGGTTTTCCGAATCGAAAACAAACCTAGTAACTGGCGCTTATAATTGCAAGTCTTTTCAAATAAATATTTTCATAAAGGATCAACAGATCCGCGAAACGATGATCGCTTTAATATTTTTGCCGGTAACAATCATCCATGAGTGAGATCATACAGGTAAGACATCTTACCAAAGATTTTAAGGACGTAAAGGCTGTAAATGATCTTTCGTTTACGGTTGGTGCCGGGCAGGTCTATGGTTTCCTGGGACAAAACGGGGCAGGTAAATCTACGACCATCCGGATGCTGCTGACATTGATAAAGCCCAGTGCAGGAGAGATCGAGATATTCGGGATGAACCTGCGGCAACACCGGCGGGAAATTTTGCGACAGGTGGGCGCTATCATCGAGCGACCGGATCTTTATAAATACCTTACGGCACTCGAGAACCTCCGCATTTTTGCAGCCATGAGCGGTGTTAAAGTCAGCGATAAGAAATTAATGGACCAGTTATCGATGGTGGGGCTCGCGGAAAGGGCGCATAGCAAAGTTAAAACCTACTCACAGGGAATGAAACAACGACTGGGTATCGCCACGGCGCTGGTACATGATCCCCGGCTGATTATCCTGGATGAACCCACCAATGGACTGGATCCGCAGGGAATTGCCGATGTACGCAACTTGATTCTTCTCCTTAGTAAGGAAATGAATAAGACCCTTCTTATTTCCTCGCACCTGCTGAGTGAGATGGAGCTGATCGCCGATTCCATGCTGATCATTGACAAAGGAAAGAAATTGGTGGAAGGAAAAGTGAACGATCTTTTTGACCCGGCAGAGACGATCGTGGAACTAAAAACAACCGACGATGCAGCTGCGTGGCAACAACTACAGCAATCCGGCCTGGAAAAATTCATGCAGGGTAAAAGAAATGATTGCCTGTTGCTGAAATTGCACCGGAACGAAGTGCCGGGGGTGATGAAGGAACTGGTACAAATGGATATCAACGTGATCTCCCTTCATTCAAAACATTCGCTGGAAGATTATTTTTTATCCTTAACCTCGGGGAAAGAATATGTTTAAGGTTTCATGTTTAACGTTTAATGTTTTCACAGTTCGAAAAATTTCAACTTGGAGGGGATGGTTTGCTATGCCGATAACCTTAAACCTCAAACCTTGAACCTCAAACTTCAAACATGTGGAAGCTCTTAAAAATTGAACTCTTCAAAATATTCAAAAGACCCCGCACGTATATAGCTTTCGGGGCTATCGCCGCGATCGTGTTCCTGATCCAGGTCGCTTTAAAATTTGATGGGAAATCCTATATCGACCTGTTGCTGAACAACCTTAAGGATTCTTTTGATTTCAGCGATGAATTCAAGGGAAAGCTGCTGAACGGTTACCTGATCTGCTTTGTCATCCTGAATACATTGCTGATACAAATGCCTTTGCTGATAGCGCTGATCTCCGGCGATTCGATCGCCGGGGAAGCCAATATGGGCACTCTCCGGCTTTCGCTTACCAAACCCATCAGCCGCACGGAGTATATGCTGGTGAAATTTGCTGCTTCCGTCATCTATACCCTGGCGCTGTTGTGCTGGATGGCCCTACTTGCTTTATTTGGGAGCATGCTGATCTTTGGCACCAATGACCTGGTAGTACTGCGTTCCGAAGGGATCGAACAGATGAAAAGTTTTGATGTATTATGGCGTTATTTCGCCGCCTTTGGTTACGCGGCCGTTGCCCTGACCACTGTTTCTGCCCTGGCTTTCCTGCTCAGCGTGTTCGCGGAAAATTCCATTGGTCCCATTATTGCAACGATGAGTATTGTTATTGTGTTCACTATTTTATCGGAAATGAATATTCCCATTTATGACGAGACCGTGAAGCCATATCTTTTTACTTCGCATATGGTGGCCTGGAAAGGGTTTTTTTATGTGAAGGCCGACGCTGAAGGTACCACGATCAACGGGAGTATTGAGAATCTCCCCGCTATTTTAAGGAGTCTTGGCATCCTCCTGCTCTATATTATCGTCTTTTTCAGCACCGCGGTGTGGGTATTCAGAAGAAAAGATATCCTGACTTAAAAAATGATTATGAAAAGAGTGTTACTGTTTTCCCTGTTGCTTACCGGTTGCCTGGTCGTAAAGGCGCAGACAGCCCAGGAGATCGTAAACCAGGTGAAAGCGAAGCTGGAAAAAGTGAATGATTACGAAGCAAAGGGTAAAATGAAAACCAACGTCATCTTTATCAAAGCCCCGTTAGCTACCGTAAAAGTGTATTATAAAAAACCCAACAAACTCCGGATCAATAATGAAAGCGGGATCTCGTTTATTCCCAAAGGCTCCGTGAACATCAACCTCAATAATATTTTTATCAATACGACTGGTTTCGATATGATCGATATGGGAAAAGAGGCTGGGACTAATCTCCGGGTCATCAAATTACTTCCCAAAGATGAGAATTCCGATGTTGTATTATCCACGCTTTATATTGACGAAACGCAATCCCTGATCAGGAAAGCAAAGACCACCACCCGCGAGAATGGCACTTATGAACTGGAGATGAGTTATGGAAAATATGCGGAATATGGACTGGCAGATAAAGTAATATTCTCCTTCAATACCAAGGAGTATAAATTACCCAAGGGGATCACGTTTGATTATGATGATGGTGCGAAGAAAGATACGAACCCGGATAAGCTGAAAAACAAAAAGGGGAAAGTAGAGATCGTTTATTCCAGCTACATGATAAATAAAGGGGTATCCGATGCTGTCTTTAAGTAAAGTTTTTAGTAGCAGATTTGCCAACACAGAGGCACAGGGTCATGGAGGAGCACAGAGGGCTGTTTACCCCTCTTCGATTATTTCATCTTTGGCATTGGCGAGTATGGCCGGGGTCATTTTGCGCAAAGGATTCAACCGGCTTTCTGTATACCCGTTGCGGCGGTTGATGATATCGATACATTCAAAAACAGCGGTTAAAAAAGAAGAATTATCTGCTTTATTCTTACCGGCGATATCAAAAGCTACTCCATGATCAGGGGAAGTTCTTACACCCGGCAATCCGGCCGTAAAATTTACTCCATCACCAATAGCTAAAGTTTTGAAAGGGATCAGCCCCTGGTCGTGGTACATGGCGAGCACCGCGTCAAAACGTTCAAAACTCCGCCGGGCAAAGAAAGCATCGGCGCTGTAAGGACCCAGCACCAGCATATTATTGTTCCTGGCTTCTTTGATAGCAGGGCGGATGATCGTTTCTTCTTCATTACCAATAAGTCCCTCATCACCGGCATGTGGGTTAAGTCCCAGTACAGCAATACGCGGTTTATCAATACCAAAATCTTTCTGGAGACTTTGGTGCATAATGGCGAGTTTGCTGAGGATCTTTTCTTTCGTTACCTGTTTGGCGATCTCTGCCACAGGGATATGTTCGGTAACAAGGCCAACCCGGAAATTGCCTGCACATAGCATCATGACCACGTCATTCACTCCAAAAATATTTTTTAAATACGGGGTGTGACCGGCAAAGCTGAATTCGGGTGACTGAATATTCTTTTTATGGATCGGGGCCGTTACCAGCCCGTCGATCTGTTTTTGTTTTAACGCCGCTACGGCAGTCTGCAGAGAGAGTACGGCATATTTGCCGCCAATATCACTGAGTTGACCCGGGTTGATCTCCACATCTTCTTCCCAGCAATTAAAGAGATTGACCTGTTTGGCATTAATGCGGTTGAATTCTTTCGTGTTTTGGTAATTGAATGTATTCTCGGAAACTGATTTACGGTAAAAATTAATGGCTTTGTTGGACGCAAAGATCACGGGAGTGCAAAACTCCAGGATACGCGCATCCGAAAAGGTTTTAATGATCAGCTCGATACCGATCCCGTTCAGATCGCCGCAACTAATCCCGATGACAGGTTTTATCTGGCTCATTCGTTATGCTTAAACAGTAAAAATACAGTTTTTAAAATGATTGGTAAAGCCAAATGCAGAGGTACTGGGTCATTTTGAAAAAAAGTTTTTTAACCGCAAAGAAAAGGAGAAGCAGAGATTACGCAGAGTTCTTCAATCTTTGCGCCCTCTCTCCTCTGCGGTTAAATTAAATTCAAACTACCCACTGCGTGCAGGGGAGCGGGGTGGAAAAGCAGCCCGGTATTCACGATTAGGGAGGAAGCTGGTAATGAATTTATAGGAAAAGCCTATTGGGTGATATCCGAAGTTCTTACAAACGTCATGTTATACTTGGCGGCAACCTTTGCGATAAAACGCAGGCGGTCCGAGTTTACCTGGTAGTTATTCGTGGGCTGGTCGATCGCATGGGTGAAAAGCAATATACAGTCATTGTTTTCCCAGGCAAGTCTTACCTGGTATTCAATTTTTTCATTCGTGGTTTTTTCCCTCGAGTCAATTCCCATCCCATACAATATCTGTCTTGTACCGGAATGTTTCAGGTAAGAACTATAATAATTGGGTTTACTGATCGCCCTTACACTCTTGAAATAATGAAGCAGCTGCCGGTCCATATAGGAATCATGCTGACCAAAGGGATAAGCAAAACTGATGGGATTAAAACCATCCTTGCGCATTAGTGTAAGGTCAGGCGTGATCTCCCGGTTGATGATAGCATCGATCCCCGAAGAACGGCATAATTTTAAAAGGTTCGCATGGGTTGTGGTATGGTATCCGATCTCGTTCCCGTGGGCCTCTATCTCATGCAGCTTGTTCTTTTGTGCATTGTTAAGGATGTGGTAAGCAGAAATATAAAAAGTGGCTTTGATATCCAATGAATCAAGAAGGGGTAAATAGGAATACCAGTTATCAATATAGGTGTCGTCAAAAGACAAGGCGATCATGCCTTGTGGCATAGCCCCTTTGGGAACATCTTTAGCGCAGCCGGTAAACCCCGCAACAGATAAAATGAATATACAGTGTAATAATTTGGTCCGCAATCTCATCAATGGTGGATTTTTGAGAAAGGGTCGAAATTAAGGAGTTCTTTTTAAAAAACAGACCAGTTTTTGGAGCTTCTCGGCGCCTTTTAATTTATTGTTTTGGATCATGAAAATGTACGATGTCAGGTGTACGAGGTACGCCAGTAAGCAAAGGGAAGGGCTCCACTGGATTGTGATGTACGATGTCAGGTGTACGATGTACGCCAGTCAGACAGGGGAAAGGAGCCATTGTATGGAGATGTACGATGTAAGGTGTACGATGTACGCCAGTCAATAATTGGAGAATGAACCGAATTTAGGAAAATCGTACATCTAACATCGTACTTCGTACATGACTTTATTTCTTCAGCAGTTTCCGGCTAATAATGATATCCTTGTTTTTCACCTGTAGGATGTACATTCCAGCAGGCAACCCGTTGGTATTATCGATACTAAGACCATTAACCCCGGTATAGACCGTGTAACTCTTTTCCCGGATGGTCTTCCCGACGATGCTGATAAGTGCCACATCAATCTTGCCGTCTTCGGGGCTCATCACATCAAACAATACCTGGTCGGTGAAAGGATTGACGGTATTCACGATCTCGAACTCGTTCAGCCCGTTGCTGAGCTGGATCGTACGGGATTGTTTTTTCCTGCTGCTTTTATTTAACATGACAATGCGATACCAGGCTTTTCCTGTAACAGGTTGCGGATCGATAAAAGAATAATAATTGACAAGTGCCCCGTAATTATTATTACTGTTCACTGATCCTGCTAGGGTATAGTTAACCCCATCATTGCTTCTTTCTACATCAAAACGGAGCGGCTCGGTTTCACCGGTCGTGCTCCAGAAAAGATTGGAGTGATCATTGACCAATCGTCCATTGAACGAGAGCAGGTCGGTTTTTAACGGTATACCGCAGTTGATCACGTTAAGGGTGATGATACTGACCACATCGGTGGACTGGCAATTGACATTCCCGAGGTTGCTTGAAGTAGTTGCCACGATCATCCTGTACATGTCATTATTATGTGACGGGGTAGTATAAGCCGGCGGAATAACATAGGAGGCCACGTATTCCCAGGCTGTACCATTCCAGTAAGGGGAGGCTGGACCTAAGTTGCCGGTGATATCAGTCCAGTTGGC
>JANMKG010000330.1:0-3036 GCA_031371915.1 Chitinophagaceae bacterium
CACAAGACAAAGGATCGCAGCCAGGAAAATAATGCTGGTAGTGGTTGCACCTAACCCCAAACCTCCCTCTTTGGGGTCCTGTGTAAGATAGTCACCAATAGAAGCGCCGAGGGGACGTGTCAGGATATAAGCGATCCAGAAAGCTGCTACGGAGTTTAGTTTAAAGAAATAGTACGCAATGATCACGAGCAGGATAAGACCCCCGAATAGCAAAGCGGATAAAAGATACCCCAGGTTCATCTCTTCCGCTATCAGGTCGCCTGCCGCGGTACCTAAAGCAAAAGTAACAAGGATCGCCAGCCAGTAAAAAGCTTCCCGCGGGGTTGTAAAGATCGAATGAATGGATAAGGTCTTCTCCCTGCTATACCATATCCCGAATGTTGCGGCAAGCAGTACCGCAAAAATAATAGTGGTCGTTACCAGGGGAACTCCAAGGTTGTCTGTAAGGTTGTCAGTAATAAGTGTACCCACCACACTGATAAAAACAACAACCAGCCAATAAACAGGAGGAACATATTTCCTGGCTCTGAATTGGAAAAATAACAGGATCAATAATATCCCGCCCATGATCAGGGAAGTGCCTGTCAATCCGAGGTGGAGTTCTTCATTTAAGTAATCGGCTGCCGTCTCACCGACCGTAGTGCACAATATCTTAATGATCCAGAAGTAAAGTGTTATTTCTGGAACTTTGTTGAGCATCTGTCCTGGTCGGGAAACGCCTGTTACGGGCTGATTGAGATTATTCATACTAAATGAGTTGTAAATTCTTCAAAAGGTACTATTATAAAGCGGAAGCTGTATTTATATTGGAGTCAATGCTTCCTTTGTTGCTACTTCTGTTTATTTGAAATGAAAACCCTCTTGTGGGACACAGGGTTTTAAAATTTCAAGTAATCTCGGCAGTATCCTGCGGGCCGGGGAACGTCTTTCAAAAATTTTGGAAATTTCTTTATCGCCATTAAACTTAATTTCAATTTAAGACAGAATTTGAACACTTAAAGGGCTTAAAAAAAGATCCCTGGGTTGGCCAGGGATCTTTTTACATTCGTTAATTCGGAAATTTATTTGGAACTCAGGTCAGCCCTGTAAAAAAGTAATTCCGACCATACATCCGATGCATAAGTGCGAAAAACTTCCAGGTAATTATCAAATGAATCTGCCCCATGCGCTGCTTCGTAGCGATCTTTAAAAGGTTTGCGGTAATTCGGTGCCCTTTCTTTTAATCCCTGCTTGTATCTCGTTACGATAGTATATTGGGCAGGTCCTGAAGAACTGGATTGGTAAACCGCGATAGATTCATCCCCTGCCTGCCATGCAGCTTTTGAATTAACGATCATTTCTCTTATTTTATTTCCCCATCCGATCTTAGGAAAAATATGCGTGATACTGATCTTATCGGCCCAATCGGTCAGGGCAACTGTGCTTAAAGTGTCCTGGTAAACCGAGTAACTAGTACTGGTCTTATCCGTAAGATATATAGTTACTGTTTTGTTCCAATCGTTGTTGTGTTCTGTGCCAAGATTCCCCCGGCTGTCCAATGATTCCCAGGAGTTGGGTCCTTCTGTAATATGATACCCACCCGCGTCTGGACCGGACTGGATCGTGAACACGCGCCATTTCCAGTCGCCTGAGTGGTACTTTTGTGCGTGGGTGGCTAGCGCTTTTTCAAATTCAAGTACTTTATCAGCTTTGGGAAATACCCGGTTAGCCGTTACAACATTTTTGTTCTGGCTTATTCCGATTATTGGAACAAGCATACAGATCAGAAGGATTTTTTTCATGTTTGGTGTTTTTAGTTGGTAAAAAAAGTGGCGTATATATTAGAGTAATGGAATATACACTTTTTTTAATACCGGATCAGGAAAGATTGAATAGTGAGATCCGGGTATCCGGTATTGTTCTTTTGGAAAAGTTCGGATCGACATGCCAGCCTATTTCTTTGACATTACCAGTACTCATAAAAGGTAGCTTGCTTCCCTCCTTGCTACCATCTTGATTATAAAGCATAAACCTCTTGCTGGACAAGGGGTTCTGAAATTACAAGTAGACCCGATAGGCCTTAGTTCGAACTTTACTTTCAATGATTTAAGGTTAATTCTTGATTTATAGAGCCACGACCCGGCGCTGAGGAATACTAAGATGCGATTATATTTTAGAGGTCAGCACCTGGTCGCTTGCGCAAAGCTGTTCGGCTCGGCACCGCATCAATATCATCGCAATTTACAAATGAAGGAAGGGCGAAGACTACTGACTGAAACGGAAATGACAGTCAGTGAAATTGCTTACCTGCTTGGGTATGAACAAAGCTCCAATTTCAGTACGACGTTTAAAAAAAAGTTTGGGATTTCGCCATTGGCAGCCCGGAGCGAAAAGTAAAATTTTCTAAACCACTTTTTATTCGGTTATTATTAGATCAGTATTACAATATGCCCGACCGGCTGACCGTAATCGAAAATATCATACTTACCATTATAGGCATATCTTTGTTTACTTATGGGACAACATGGAAAAACGGGAAGAAAATACCCTGCAGCCATAAGTAAATAATTCACTAACCTTAAATTTAATTGTATGCCGAAAAAGAAAGTTGAACCCAGGAAGAATAAGCCTACAAAAAAGAAAAGCTCAGCACAGAGAAAAGCGGATCCAAAGAAAAAAGCACGCTGAGATCAAAACGCAGAGAGCCCGGTTAACAGCCGGGCTCCTTATATAAAGTAACTTACAAATAGTGGTGAACATCGCAAATGCTGAACAACGAACCGAACGTACAACAGTCTCCATAGCCCGGATATGTACCGGGTACAGCCCGGATTTATTTTTTTCATTTCTGCAATTCAGCACCACACCCACACTCGGAATACTCACCATACAAAGGTCGTTTTAGGGTTCTTAAAAAATCGTAAACAAACCCGTAAACGAATTAACGGGAGTTGACGGGAATTAAAATAGTATTTAAACGCAAAAAACCTTACCAGTCAAAGACTTCGTAAGGTTTTCTGTTTTTTTAATTCCCGTTGTGGGAGCCGCTTTGTAGTC
>JANMKG010000362.1:0-2792 GCA_031371915.1 Chitinophagaceae bacterium
TGTATGGCCATTGTCGCATCCTTTGTTTTATCATAGCCCGGGTAATTCTTCACTTTGTAGGCTTTCAGCATCTCATGCTTCAGCGAATCATATTCATGCTGGATACCATTGTATTCCTCTATCACCCTGTTCAGTCCTTCGTTCTCTTTTGACAGCTTATGCAATTCGGCATCGAGATCACTGATCCTGTTCTCGAGTGAAGCGGGTGATAATTTATTTTTCCTCTCTTTGGTAACGGGATGAAGACCATGGTCCTTATTTGTATGACCGGTTATTTCCCTTCCAGTTAAACCAGCAATGGTCCTGTTGATCTTTTGTTGCTGCCTGTAAAACAGCAGGATCATAAAAGCAAGTAAAGCAATGATGGCCACGAAGCCTGCCAGCACATAAGCGTTGGCATAGGCTGTTTTTTCTCTGGCCGGTTCTTTCAGTACGACTGGTGGCTGGCCCGCCTTCCATTGACGGATCAGTGAATCGAGTTCTGTTTTTAGCAGCACAGGATTGCGGTTGCTCTTTTCCTGTGTTGACAGCGTATCCACGATACGAATGTGCTTATTATCCGTAGCGGATGAACCTGGAGTTTGTTGGGCAAAGCTTCCCGCTGAAAAGATCAGCAGCCAAAGCAGGATAAATAGCTTATAACGCATATGCATTGTATTAATCATTAAAAATGGAAGAACTGGAGTATCCCCTGTCTTTTCTTTACCGGCTTACCGTGTAGCAACGCTTTCTCTTTTACCATATCCTGGTATAAAGTATTGATCGAAGCGAGTTCACCGGAATACACAGGGAACATCGAGATCGCTTTCATATCCTGGACAGGTGAATGACTTTCCGTTACCGAGCTAAGGATGCTGTACAGGGACCGCACATCTTTTACCCGCTGGTACTCCATCAGCCGCAGGTAGATATTATCCCGGGTGAAATAAATATCCACGGTCTTGTTCTTGAATGGCTTTAGTTCATGATGATTACGCCTGACCACGGAAGCATTGTAGAGAATATCATTCCCCGGTTCGATCTTGATACCCCGGTACAGGTACATATTATTGTTCAGCACATCATTGTTGCGGGACAAACCTTCTTTTTTATCGATAGGGATACCGGTAAAATCGGTGATCTTATAGGCCCCGCTAAATGCCCCATGTATGGCTACGTTCTTATTGTTCAGTGCCCGCCCTGGTGTTACGGTATTTATTTTAATGGTCGTACCCAGCAATTCTTTCAGTTCTGTCTCCAGTTTCTTTTTTAATTCGTCAAAATAGAAAGCGCGTCCGCTCAGCATCACTGTTTTGATCCTTTTCCGGATGTCTTTGGTAAGTACATCCCGGATACTGCCAATGATACAATGCACCAGGCAATCCACTGCTTTGTGAATGATACCAGTCACCTCATCATCCCATCGTATACTCCTGTCCTTTAATATCGCATCTGCATACTGTAACAGGGTAGATGGATCTTTATAAAGGTTACCAATTGTCCTTTCTGTACTGAGGGAATTTTCCGCGAGTTGCGCGAATTCTGTGATCCCGACCGCTTGCAGGTTATTAAACCGCTTTTTCTGATCTTCCATCAGCTGGATGAAATTCAGTACATCGGCTGTAAGATGCTGGTCCAGCAACTGGCGGCTGATAAAATCTTTTACGGCTATTTCATTATTACCGGGAATAGCCCGGAGGGCGAGCGTAAAAAAATCTTCCGTGAATCCATACAGCAGTACATTACCGGCTCCCGCGAAACCTGTTCTGAAAAAACTGGAATAATTCTCATTGTCATCAGCGAGCAGCATGGAAATATCTGTTGTTCCCTTACCGCAATCTATCACAAGGGCTATCTCACCGTTAGAGAGGTTCACTTCATCGGGATGGGTCTGCTGGTAGCCCATAAAAGCGGCATCGCTTTCCGAGATCGTTTCATACTCGATATATAATTTTTCGGGGTTGATCCCAAGAGAAGATAATAAACGACCCGTCTGGTTTCTCAGCTCATTCAGCAATTCAAATACATCATGCTGTGTGTAAATATTGGGGACCAGCAGGGTCACAATGATGCCTCCCTGCCGGAAAGAAGGTTTTGTACTGATCATCAGCCGCAGTATGCGCAGCAATACCGCACTGATCAGTTCTTTTTTGTGCGACCGGATACTATAATCTTCCGTATGATCACCGAGACAAAGCTGGAGACTTTTTTCAATCCCCAGCTTCAGGTTAGGGACGATCTCATAATTTTCACGAAACGAAACTTCGGTAGCAGCCACTTCCTGGCGGGTAATAAATAACCTTATTTCATCATCGTGCAGATCGCCGGTAAAGTTGAAAGGAAATGTTTTCCGTTCTTCCGGGCTGATCCTTTTCTTTACCGCGTAAAAAGAACGGTACAACATAGGTTGCCCGCTTTCCTGGTTCAGGAAATCCTCCCGTTTCCAGCCGCCAGCGTTGGCAGGGGGGCTGCTTTCTTTCATGTTCAACTGGCTGATGATATTTTCGAGGATATCATACGAAAGCACCGATGATTGCGGACCGCAGTTCTTATAGCCGACCTGGCTGGCTTCGCTTCCAAAGTCGATCACCACCCGCTGGCATTCTTTTGAGCGAACGATCGTGAATTGGAATTCACCGGTGTATTTTTCACTATCGCTATGCACCAATACAACCCTCAACAGGAAGGGAACCTGTTCTACCTTGTATTTATAAAAACCCACTGATACTCTTTTCTGGTCCGCCGAATAATCCAGTCGCAGACCTGTTTCATCATCAGAAAAGGGTTCCACGGCAAAAGACCCGTTCTTCCTG
>JANMKG010000373.1:0-6190 GCA_031371915.1 Chitinophagaceae bacterium
GGGCCGCCATGCAATAATAATATCTTAATGCGGGGATTATTCCCAAAGCGCTTTGTCCATACATTAAATTTTCCTACAGGTGTTTGAATAGGTATCATTTTGATCCCGGCTGATTGTACGCCACTATCGCCGTAATTAAAATAGCCCGCCACCGGCATATTTCCCCCGGAATTGTCATTCCTGGCATGCTGGCAGGAAAGGATCAGCAGGGAAGACACTATTGCAATAAGAAGGATCCGCATAAGCCTTGATTTTACTCAAAAGGTAAAGAATTTACTTAATTTCATCACCTGCAAAACTGCCTATATGAGATATTTATTTACCACTCTCCTCTGTTGTTCGCTGCTAATGTCACGGGCCCAGACCCGCCTGCCGGACGGGCAGACAAGAAGCGATTCCACCCAGTTCATACGCAATGCGGCCAAATGGTATGATCTTGATTTCACGGAACCCGAAGCCGATTCCATGCTGGGAAATCTCAACAACTATCTTATGTTATACAAGGGGATGCACAAAACACTCCCGGCCAATGATATTCCTTTCCCTTTTGCCTTTAATCCTGCACCGGCAGGAATGAAAGTGTCCACAAAAAAGGAAAAAATCTCCTGGGATATTCCATTGCGTACAGAGTTGCCGGCGAATAGAAATGAACTGGCTTTCTATTCCATCCCGCAATTGGCTGCCCTGATCCTGAATAAAAAGATCAGTTCGGTGGATCTTACCAAATTCTTTATTGCCCGGCTAAAAAAATGGGGCGATACGCTTGAATGTGTTATCACACTAACGGAAGACCTGGCACTGCAACAGGCGAGGCAGGCCGATGAAGAACTGAAACAGGGGATCTACCGCGGACCCTTGCATGGTATTCCTTATGGACTAAAAGACCTGTTCGCCGTTAAGGGTTATAAAACAACCTGGGGAAGTACGCCCTACAAAGACCAGGTACTTGATATTGATTCTTATGTATACCAGCAATTGAAAAAAGCCGGTGCCGTGCTTTGCGCCAAACTTTCGCTGGGTGCCCTTGCCTATAATAATAAATGGTTTGGCGGGGAAACAAAAAATCCCTGGAATCTTAAACAAGGTTCGAGTGGTTCTTCGGCAGGTTCCGCTGCTGCTACCGTTGCGGGGCTATTGCCTTTTGCCATTGGTACGGAAACGCTTGGTTCCATTGTATCTCCGTCTACCCGCTGCGGTGCAACAGGACTGAGACCGACATTCGGCACAGTAAGTCGTTACGGGGCGATGGTACTCTGCTGGAGTCTTGATAAAGCCGGACCGATCTGCCGCAGTGCCGAAGATGCTGCGATTGTGTATGCTTTTATTCATGGAACGGACGGGAATGATCCTTCTGCTATCCGTCATACATTTAATTATACCGGGAAAGTGGACTGGACGAAATTGCGTATCGCTTATGCAGATAATTTTTTTAAGCGGCTGCCTGCCGATGCACCCGAATGGAAAGTGCTGGATGTTTACCGCTCATTGGGTGCAAAAGTACAGGCTGTCAACTTCCCAGATTCTGCTATGTATCCTGTCAACCTGGTGAGTATTATCCTGAATGCTGAAAGCGCCGCTGCCTTTGATGAACTGACAAGAACGAACAGGGATGATTTGATCTAAAGACAGGACCGGGATTTCTGGCCTAATTCCTTTCGCGCAGCCAGGATGATCCCCGCGGTGGAATATATCAATGCCAACCGTTATCGTTCCATCCTGTGCAGGAACATGAATGCTTTTATGAGTAAGTATGATGTATTGATCGTTCCGACATTTGCCGGCCGCCAATTATCCATGACCAATCTTACCGGTCATCCGGTAGTTTGCATGCCGATGGGGTTTAATGCAGGCGGTTCACCACTGAGTATCACACTCATTGGTAATTTATATGATGAAGCCACTATCTTAGCGGCCGCGAAAGCGTTCCAGGATAAAACGGAGTATAATAAGAAGCACCCGGAGAAATTTATAAACTAATAATCCCGAAGGGATGTTATTAATACAGAAAAATCAAAAAAGGACGCCCCAACCCCGAAGGGGTGACACTACTATCACCCCTTCGGGATTTTTTGGGTTAGCCGAAATTATCTCTACATTAATTCCAGTCCTTCGGACTTAACAAATCGATTATGAAGAAACTATTCCTTTTAGCTTGTGTTGTTAACCTATTTGGGTGTTCGCAAAAACAAAAAATTGACCTGCTGGTTTATAACGCCACTATTTATACAGTAAATTCCTCTTTTTCTACAGCGGAAGCGATGGCTGTAAAAGATGGGAAAATAGTGGCTACCGGCAAAACCGCCGATCTTGAAAAAGAATATGATGCAACAGAAAAACTGGATGCAAGCGGAAAATTTATTTATCCCGGTTTTATTGATGCCCATGCGCATTTCGTTAGTTATGGTAATAGCCTGCAACGGGTCAACCTGGCAGGTACGACCAGTTGGGAGGAATGTATTGAAAGAGTAAAGACGTTTGCCGGGGCCAACCCTGATGGCTGGATAACAGGCCGCGGCTGGGACCAGAATGACTGGGCTGTAAAAGAATTCCCGGCCAATGAAAAATTGAATGAACTATTCCCCGACAGGCCTGTTCTGCTGACAAGAGTTGATGGACATGCGGCCATTGCCAATCAAAAAGCGCTGGATCTTGCGGGGATCAAAGCCGGCGATACCCTTACCGGTGGCGAAATAGAAGAAATGGAAGGAACCCTTACAGGAATACTGGTTGATAATGCCGTGGACCTTGTTTCCGTAAAGATCCCGGGTGCTACTGATGAACAATTTAAAAAAGCAATACAGGCCGGTGAGAAGAATTGTTTTGCTGTTGGTCTTACTACGGTGGATGATTGCGGGCTGGGCGCTGAATCCGTGGAGCGGATAAAAAAATTACAGGCAGCCGGTGATCTTAAGATGAGAATGTATGTAATGCTGAGCGATGAGAAAGCCAATTATGATTATGCTGATAAGAACGGTATCATTAAAACCGATCGCCTGAATGTCAGAAGTTTTAAAGTATATGGTGATGGTGCTTTGGGATCAAGGGGCGCCTGTTTGTTGCAGCCGTATAGTGATAAACCGGGACACTATGGTTTTTTGCTGAGCAGTCCCGAACATTTTGACTCCGTAGCGAATTATATTTCCAAAAAAGGATGGCAAATGTGCACCCACGCTATTGGCGATAGCGGCAACCGTATTATTCTGAATATATATGCGAAATATTTAAAAGGAAAGAATGACCTGCGCTGGAGGATCGAGCATGCGCAGGTGATCAATGCCAATGATTTTGCATTGTTTGGAAACAATTCTATCATTCCATCTGTTCAACCTACGCACGCTACATCTGATATGTACTGGGCAGGCGATCGTCTCGGTGCTGAAAGAGTAAAAGGAGCTTATGCTTATAAGCAACTGCTGGATCAGAATGGATGGATCCCCCTGGGTACTGATTTTCCTGTAGAAGACATCTCCCCTTTCAAAACTTTTTATGCGGCAGTTGTAAGAAAGGATGCGAAAGGCTGGCCGGAAGCAGGTTACCAGGTGGAAAATGCACTCTCAAGAGAAGATGCATTAAGAGGCATGACGATCTGGGCTGCCAAAGCTAATTTTGAAGAAAAAGAAAAAGGAAGCCTGGAAAAAGGAAAGTTTGCCGATTTTATTATTCTTGATGCTGACCTGATGAAAGAATCGCCCGGTAAATTGCCCGATGTAAAAGTGCTGAAGACCTTTCTTAATGGTGAGCTGGTATATACGGGGAAATAAACTCCCGCCTTGTTGTAATAATTATACTACAGGTAACATATAATTTCACTTAATTTTTATGTTTTAATCCACATTTGTGGAGAATCACGTTACCCCATGCTTTCCTACCCTATTAAAAAATCATTATTTTTGTATACATGAGTTGGAATGAAAAAAGGTCTGTAAAAGTAGCTGTCCTCGATCTCTATGAAGGCAAGGTCAACCAGGGCATGCGTTGCATCCGCACGATCCTGAAAGAATGGGGCGAGAGCAATGACCTGGACCTGATCACAAAAGAATTTGATGTCCGGCTTAACAATGAGCTTCCCGATACATCCTTTGATATTTATATTTCCAGTGGTGGTCCCGGTGATCCCCTGGTCAGCCGCTTTGAGGACTGGGATATTGCCTGGTGCAGGTGGCTGGATAAAATGGAACGCTGGAATGCCAATCCTTCGAATGCGATAAAGAAATATATTTTCTTTATCTGTCATTCTTTCCAGCTCGCCAGCCGCTATTTTAACGCAGGTCTTGTTTCCAAAAGAAAATCAACCGCTTTTGGTGTGTTCCCGATTCATATGCTGGAAGCTGGTAAGACTGACGCTGTATTTGAAGGTCTCCGCGATCCTTTTTATGCAGTGGACAGCCGCGATTACCAGGTGATACAACCCAATCATGACCTGCTGGGTGAGATGGGCGCAAGTATCCTTTGTATCGAAAAAAGTCGCCCTCATGTACCTTATGAAAGAGCCATAATGGGTATCCGGTTCAACGAGTATATGATCGGTACACAGTTTCATCCCGAAGCAGATGCACAGGGAATGAGTCTTTACCTGCAGACCGAAGAAAAAAGAAAGACCGTGATCGAGAGCCACGGAGAGGATAAACTCATCAGCATGCTACAGCACCTGAATGATCCCGATAAGATCATGTGGACCCAATCCCATATCCTTCCCAATTTCCTGAACCAGTCCATCGAGCAGCTGCAGGAAGTAATGGCCTAGAAATCATCCCCGGTTCTTTGCAGCCCGACGGGCATTCATTATCTTCCTGTAATAAACCAGGAATATGATACCGGCCATCCGCAAAGCATATAACGAAGCATTTACCAAAGAAAAATATGAAGCGTTCTTAAAAGAACTTAACGAGCCTTATCCCGGCGCCCTTGAATTCCGGGTTGCCGAAACACCCATTTTTGTCCCAAAGGATTTTACAAAAAAAATGCTCGATGCCTGTGAAAGTATCGTGGATATCATTGCCGATCCCAAATTCAAAGAATTGACGCAGCATGCCATTCCCCCGCAGGTAAAAGTGCCCGGAGAAAATGCGCACACACATTTCATCGCTTTTGATTTCGGTATATGTATCAATGAACAGGGAGAATACGAACCACAACTGATCGAAATGCAGGGATTCCCGACCCTGTTTGCTTATGAGGTCTTGCTCGATGATGTTTTCCGGAAACATTTTCCCGTCCCTGAAGGTTTTGATTGCTACCTGAATGGCTATACCCGGGAGACCTATATCCAGCTGTTGAAAGAAATAATTGTGGCCGGTCATTCCCCGGAAAATGTGATCCTGCTCGAAATATTTCCCAAAAAACAAAAAACAAAGATAGATTTCTATTGCACCGAAGAATACATCGGTATCAAAATGGTTGACCTCTCAGAATTAATAAAAGAAGGGAAGCAACTGTACTATATGAACGAGGGGAAAAAGACACTCATCAAACGCATCTACAACCGTGTCATCTTTGACGATCTCCAGCAGCAAACACCTGAAGTGCAGGAAAAAGGAAAGATACTATTTGAAGAACTGGATGTGGAATGGTGCCCGCACCCCAACTGGTTTTACCGTATCAGCAAATATACCCTCCCGTTCATACGTCATCCCTATGTACCGCAAACGTTTTTCCTGGATGAAGTAAAACAGGTTCCTGCCGACCTCGAAAATTATGTTTTAAAACCGTTGTTTTCTTTTGCAGGGCAGGGAGTAGTGATTGATGTCACGCAGGCCGATATAGATAAAGTAAAAGACCCGGGGAACTGGATCCTCCAGCGGAAAGTAAAATACGCGGACGTGATACAAACCCCCGATGTACCCGCGAAAGCAGAGATAAGAGTCTTCTATTTCTGGAAAGATGGCGCTGCAAGACCCGTTGCCACCAATAACCTTGGCCGCTTAAGCAAAGGAAAGATGATCGGTGTGCGGTATAATAAGGATAAAGAATGGGTGGGTGGGAATTTTTGTTACTTTGAAAAATGACAACTATTGGAGCCGGTCGAAATAAATATTAATGAAAATACAATGAGAGATGAAATGGATTTTCTTATAAAAAGGGAATTGCAGTTGTATTTTAATGGAATGAGAAAACGGTTCATTTATTTGCTGGTATTCTCTGCTGCTATAATGTCACTAATACTTTTTGTTAATTCAGGGAAGCTTGCAGT
>JANMKG010000376.1:0-3750 GCA_031371915.1 Chitinophagaceae bacterium
TGCCTGGTTCACCGATGTGATCACGCTGCTCGAATCGAATAAGATCGGGTGGAACATGTGGCCGCTGAAAAAATCGGGACTGAATAATCCGCTGCAGGTAATAATTGATGCGAGGGCGGAGCAGGTGTTTGACTATTGGAAAGGGAAAGCCGCCAAACCTTCGCGGGCAACAGCGCTGGAAGGATTACTCCAACTGGCTAAAAACACGAATATCAAAAATAACATCGTTCACCGTGATGTAATAGACGCGATGACCAGGCAGGTAAGCACGGCTGATGTAACTCCTTTTCGCCAGCACATCATTGTGCCGGGTGCATTCTTGTATGCCACCGACTATGATATGGGCAGGAGCGGTATATCTTACCATGATGAAGACTCAGCTGAATATTGGGTATCCACCAGCAAAAGAACCGCCTGGAACAGCGGTGGTTATTACCGCAATGATGGAGTAGATATCGAACCTTGCACCGACGCTGTTTCCAATGGTTATAACGTCGGCTGGATCCAGGCAGGAGAATGGCTGCAATACAGCATCTACCTGCCGGAAGATGGTTTATTTGACGTGCATCTTCGCACTGCCGCGAAAGAGAGCGGCGGTGAGGTCAGGCTGCTCGTCAACGATGCATTTATAACGGGTAAGATACTGGTACCACGCACCGGCGAAACACAAAAATGGGAAACGAGTACGCTGAGAAATATAAAATTGCCAAAAGGCTGGAGCCGTTTACGGGTGCTGGCAACAAGTGGAGGCTTTAATCTTAATTATTTGGAATTCACCCAAACCGATAATGCGACAAGAACGGATTAATAAAATTGTAAAAGAACCTTATGATAAAAAGAATTGGTAACAGGAAAATAGTAATAACAGTGATCGCCTGCTGTATTTCCATTTTATCGATGGCACAGGGGAAAATAGACACGACAGTCATGATCAATAAACTGGTGGCCCAAATGACGTTGGAAGAAAAAGTGAACATGATCCATGCATCCTCTTCTTTTACTTCAGGCGGCGTAGCAAGACTCGGTATACCGGAGTTCTCTATGTCAGACGGGCCACATGGAGTAAGACCGGAGCATGGGCGCGACTGGAACCTTGATAATAATTCATTGGATTCAGGAACATATTTGCCCACCGGTGTTTGCCTGGCAGCTACCTGGAATCCTGCTTTGGGATACGAGTATGGCAGCGTTCTTGGCCAGGAAGCAAAATTTCGCGGCAAAAATATCATCCTCGGCCCGGGAATCAATATTATCAGGACAGCATTGAACGGGAGGAATTTTGAATACGAGAGCGAGGATCCCTACCTCATTTCTAAAATGGTAGTAGGGTATATAAGAGGTGTGCAGGACCAGGGCGTTTCCGCCTGTGTGAAACATTATGCTGCCAATAACCAGGAATTATGGCGTCATACAGTGGATGTACAAATGAGTGAAAGAGCATTACGGGAAATATACCTCCCCGGCTTTAAAGCAGCCGTGCAGGATGGACATGTCAATACACTGATGTCTTCTTATAATAAGTTCAGGGGACAATGGGCTTCGCAAAATTATTACCTGCTAACCCAGGTCCTTCGCAAAGAATGGGGATTCAAAGGAGTGGTGATGAGCGATTGGGATGCGATTACCAGTACCATGCAGCCTTTATGGAACGGTCTTGACCTGGAAATGGGAACCGATCTACGATGGCCGGACAACCCTGATTACAGTAAATTCTATTTTGGTGATGCCACTATCAAACTCGTAAAAGAAGGGAAATATCCTGAATACCTTATCAATGAAAAAGTTAAACGGTTATTGTATGTAAGGTATAAATCAGGAATGATGAGCGGAGTAAAAATACCGGGATCTTATAATACAAAAGAACACCAGCAGGTAGCAGCCCGTGTGGCAGAAGAAGGTATTGTTTTATTAAAGAACAGTGATGTCACAGGAGGGAACCCCTTATTGCCACTGGATAAGAATTCTATAAAGTCGATTGCTGTCATTGGTTATAATGCGGACCGAAAACAATCAATGGGAGGGGGAAGTTCCCAGGTAAGAGCTTTTTATGAAATAACACCATTAAAAGGAATACAGTCATTGGCAGGAAAGAATATTTCCATTAACTACCAGCAGGGATACGAGATCAGGCGGGATGCCAAAGCCAACCCGGAAATGATCGCACGGGCAGTGGATGCTGCTACTAAAGCCGATGTTGCGATTATTGTAGGAGGATGGACACATGGTTATGATTATTCTGTATGGAAGGACAATGCCTATGACGCGGAAGATTATGATAAGCCTGATATGAAAATGCCTTTTGGCCAGGATGAACTGATCAACGCAGTATTGAAAGCAAATCCCAAAACGGTTGTTGTATTGATGGGTGGGGGCGCGATCGATATGACGCAATGGGTGGACAGGGCACCGGCCATCGTACAAGCCTGGTACTCGGGGCTGGAAGGCGGTAACGCCCTGGCGAAGATCCTTTTCGGGGAAGTAAATCCATCCGGTAAGCTGCCCATGAGTTTTCCTAAAAAACTGGAAGACGAACCGGCACATAAACTGGGAGAATACCCGGGGGATGATTCTTCCATGATCGTTCATTATTATGATGATATTTATGTGGGCTATCGCTATTATGATACGTATAAAATTGATCCGCAGTTTGCTTTTGGTCATGGGTTATCTTATACCACGTTTGAATACAAGGATCTTAAAATAACGGGTAAGGGAAAAACTGCTACAGTAAGTTTTACGATAAAGAATACCGGGAAAAGAAAAGGAGCGGAAACTGCCCAGGTATATGTGAAGCAATTCAATCCGGGGTTACCACGACCCGAGAAGGAGTTGAAAGCTTTCCAGAAAGTGATGCTGAACGCGGGTGAATCAAAGACCGTGCAGGTCAGTCTGGATGAGAATGCTTTCCAGTATTATAGTGATGTAGAGAACAAATGGGTCACGGAAAATGCGGAATTCGCGATACTGGTGGGAGGCTCATCAAAAAATATTCAGTTAAACGGGAAGTTAAAGATCCAGTGATGTATAAACCGGAACATAATTATTATTGGGTATGGACTTTACTCTGCTGTCTTGTCGCCGGTTGTAATAAACCGGGAAGTGCACCGGGGAATACTACTCCTCCTGCGCCACCTCCAACAGCATCAGGTATCCCGTACTGGTTGACAACAGGTGATAAGAGCAATCTCTTATCCAGGCAAACCACGGCGCTTGATTTTGGCAGTATTTCTAATTCATTACCGGTTATCACGGTTGATTCAACGCATGTCTATCAGCCAATTGATGGATTTGGATACACGCTTACTTCCGGGAGTGCGCAGGTAATCAACCAGCTTTCCCCTTCAGAGAAAAATGTTTTGCTGAATGAGTTATTTGGAAGCGGGGAAACCAACCTGGGGATAAATGTTTTGAGGATCGGTATCGGTGCTACTGATCTGAGCGCCGCTGTTTATTCTTATGATGATATGCCCGCGGGTCAAACAGACCCCTCCCTGCTGCAATTCAGTCTTTCTCCAGACCAGTCCTCACTGATACCTTTATTAAAGCAGATCGTATTGATCAATCCTTCCATCCGTTTATTGGCAACACCCTGGTCCGCACCAGTATGGATGAAAGATAATAACAGCGCAGTGGGTGGAAGTTTACTCCCGGCTAATTATTCAGTGTATGCCAATTATTTTGTAAAATATATCCAGGCGATGCAGGCGGAAGGATTGCCCATTTATGCTATTACCCCTCAAAATGAACCCC
>JANMKG010000384.1:0-11441 GCA_031371915.1 Chitinophagaceae bacterium
AATAGCCAACCGCTATGCCGGGAGTACAAGGTTTTACGATATCCAGCAACCCTGGCTAACCACGCAGCTGGGTTATACCTGGTATGGAAAGGATTTCCAGCGCAGCGGCCTTAACCGGCATTGCAAATTATTATTGCTCACGTATGTTTTTGAAGAATGGGGAATGGAGCGGCTGGAGTTCAGGGCCGATGCGAATAATGCGAAGAGTGTAACTGCGATGAAAGCTATCGGCTGCGTGGAAGAAGGTATCCTGCGGAACCATATGCCTACGGCTAGTGGCGGTCGCCGGGACAGTATTGTATTAAGCATCTTAAAAACAGAATGGTTTAGCCGCATAAAGGAATTATTGCAGCAAAAAACGCTTTAACTTTTAAACCTTGGGTCATGAAAAAATCTACCATGACAATAACCGGAACAGGAGACCTGGCGGTCATTATCAGCTATGAAAAGAAATGATAGTGGCCAGGGATAAAAATAAAAAGGAATCCCTTACGTTTAAATCCTATGCTGCTTACCATGAAACGACTGCTGTTCAGCTTTTTTCTCTTCGTCCCTTTTACTGTTCATGCCCAGACGGGTGTCTTTATTGACGAGCGCGATCAGCAGGCCTATAAAACCATTGTGATCAATGGCAAAAACTGGTTCCGTGAGAATCTGCGTTTTCAAACATCAAAATCATTTTGTCCCAATTTCAACAAAGACAGTGCTGATTGTAAGGGCGGGAATTATTATTCCAACAGCGAATTGGGTGCCATTTGTCCGCGGGGCTGGCACGTGGCTACAATTGACGAGTGGGATAATTTTTTGAACACATTATTTAAGAATAACAATATCAAAGGGGGTGTGGTAAAATATGATACCGCAAAGATCAAGGACAATTTCAGCATTACGCTCCCGAAAAATGCCCTCTTCAGCGATACCCTGCTGAACCTGGGCCCGACGGGTTGGGTAGAAGGCGCTTTTCTTAAAAAAAATGATGCACTTTCTGTATGGGCAGTCGATATTAAAACCCGGGATGACAAATATCACTTTCATTTCGGTAATAGTGGTTTGGTCAAGCACTCCCATGAACATAATATACTTGACAAGCCAAAAAGAGTACGAAAATTCGCTGTACGATGTGTTTGTGAACTGACCCAATAGGGTTCGTGTACATTCATCTCCCCTTTTATCTTTAGCCCTTCCACCTACACAATGACTATACAGCATTGGTCTAACGTTAGTTTCGACGGTTTGATTTCTTTTAATTTGCAATTTTCCTCTTTCTTTGCACATGGCCCCGTTTCCACATCAACTCATCATCATCGCCGCACCATCTGGTGCAGGGAAAACTTCGGTCACCCGGCATTTGCTAAAAGCTTTGTCAGGTCAATTAGGGTTCTCAATTTCCTGTGCCACCCGTTCACCGCGGAATAATGAGAAAGACAAGATTGATTATTATTTTATCAGTGTCGAAGATTTCCAGGAAAGAATAAAACACCATGAATTCGTGGAATGGGAAATGGTCTACGAAGGAAAATATTATGGCACCCTGAAAAGCGAACTGGAAAGGATCTGGCAGCAGCACAAAACCCCTTTACTGGATGTGGATGTAAAAGGCGGGATGAATGTACAGCAGCAATTTCCCCACCATTCTTTATCGCTATTCATCGAGCCGCCTTCTATTGAAGAACTCGAACGCCGGTTGAAAGCAAGAGGTACGGAAACACCCGCATCTTTACAGGCCAGGATCAACAAAGCCTCCTATGAAATTTCTTTCAAAAACCATTTTGACCGCATCATCATGAACGATCAACTCGAAAGGGCCTGCGCCGAAGCCGAGCAAGCAGTCCGGGAGTTCTTAAATCCCTGATCACTCCTTATTTAATATTTGAACCCCATAGCCACATAGGAAATATAGAAATCACATAGGCTATGTGTTATCTATTGGTTACTATGTGGCTATGTGGTTCAAGCTGAAAGCCCCAGCTCCAGCCCCAAACCCTTGAAGGGCTTTTAAGTAACTCCTAAAATCTTACCTATAAGCCCTTCAAGGGTTGGGGGCTATCTTTGCCTCATGATCGAGTGGAATACGATACTGTTCTTTATTCTTACACTGGCGCTGATGGGTTTTTTTGCCGGGATCGAAATGGCTTTTTACAGCGCTAACCGCCTTAGCATTGAAATAAAAAAGAAACAGGGTGATGCCTCTATTCTTATACTGGCCAAGTTTGTAGAATCCCCCGCCAGGTTCCTGGGCACTACGCTCATCGGCTATACACTGTTCCTGGTATTTCTTGGGTTACAGATCAGCACCGTGATGCAACCAGTATGGAGATATCTTAACGTGGGCTCGAATACAGTTCACCTGGTTGTTGAAATAGCACTCGCCACTTTTATGGTCCTGCTCATCGCCGAATTCATTCCCCGGGCTTTTTTCCGGGCTAAGAGTAATGCCCTGCTCCACCGACTCGCCCATGTCATCGATTTTTTTTACCAGATGTTCTACCCTATCGCCGCGGGTCTTATTGACCTGTCGGAATGGATATTGAAATATGTATTCAATATCAGGCTGGATAAGAATAAAGAAGCGATCAATCGCAGCGATCTCAAACATCTTTTCCTCCAAAACAATGATGATGAAAGACAGGAACGCAATACCCAGCTGATGGAAAATGCACAGGAGCTGCCCAACGTAAAGATCCGGCAATGCCTGGTACCAAGAAAAGAGATCATTGGAGTAGACAGCCGCTGCCCGATAGAGGACCTCAAGAAAAAATTCATAGAGACAAAACTCAGCAAGCTGGTTGTCTTTGAAAATAATATTGATCATATCCTTGGTTATGTACACCAGCTCGATCTTTTTAAAAAACCTCCTACGATCCAGTCAGTGCTCCTGCCCATCCCAGCGGTCCCGGAAAGTATGAGCGCCACCGATCTTATCGGTAAATTCTCCCGGGAAAGAAAAAGCATAGCCTGGGTAGTGGATGAGTTTGGGGGCACCGCCGGGATCATCACCATGGAAGATGTACTGGAAGAATTGTTTGGTGAGATACAGGATGAATATGATACCGAAGAATTCGTGGAAAAACACCTGGCAGAGAATGAATACATCTTTTCCGGGCGGCTTGAACTGGATTACCTGGAAGAAAAATATGGTTTTGACTTTGGGGAAGAAGAGTCAGAGACCCTGTCAGGCTATATCATCAATTACCATGAGACCATCCCCCGGCAAAAGGAACGTATTATAATTGATGATTATGAGTTTGACATTATGCATGTAAGCGATACCCGGATCGAGATGGTGAAGATGAAGAAACTGAAGTAAGATGCTGGTTGCTGGTTCACTAAAACAGGCCATTCCCTTTACCACTCACCACTCTCTATTCCCTATTGTCCATTGTCAATTGACCATTGCTTATTGCCATTCATTATTCTCTATTCACTATCCACTATTCACTAATCCCCACCTATCTTTGTCCCTCTCTAAAACACCCGGATGGCCTTACTCGATTTCTTTAACAAGCGAAACAAAGATCCCAAGGCGGAAATGTCGTTTATCGATCACCTGGAAGATCTGCGTTGGCACATCCTGCGTTCTGTGATCGCCGTAGCGATCGGCGCTGTTATTGTAATGATCTATGCCAACCCCATCGTGGAGGGCGTGATAATGGCGCCAACAAAAGCTGATTTTATTTCTTCGCGCTGGCTTTGCAGTATGGGACATAATATCGGTATCGGGGGAGTGCTTTGTTTTCCGCCTGTCGAAGCACGGTTCCTGGAAAACAAAATGACCGGTCAGTTCATTTCTTATTTCACCCTTGGGTTTATCGGTGGTTTTATCCTGGCCTTTCCCTATATCTTCTGGGAGTTCTGGCGTTTTGTAAAGCCGGCCCTGTCTGAAAAAGAACTGAAAAAAACCCGTGGGATCATTTTCTGGGTATCCTTACTATTCTTTTTGGGTGTTGCTTTTGGTTATTATATTCTAACCCCCTTCATGGTTAATTTTTATTTCAATTTCAAACTCAGTTCCCAGATCGTTATCATGCCTTCTTTCTCGGACTACCTGGAGAACCTGATCTATACCACCGTTGGCATCGGTGTGTTATTCCAGATGCCGCTGCTGGTTATGGTACTTGCAAGGATCGGGATCATCAAAGCCAGTTTCCTGAGAAAATACCGCCGGCATGCATTCGTGATCATCGTGATCGCCGCGGCGATCATCACCCCATCAACGGATCCCTTTAGTCTTACCATTGTCACCATCCCGCTTTACCTGCTTTTCGAAGCCAGTGTTATTGTGGCCTCCCGTATTAACAAGCAGCAGGAGAAGGAAGCGAAAGAATGGAGCTGATAAAACTACCATGTCCGATGTACGAAGTAAGATGTACGAAAACCCTGGATTTGAAATAATCCATTTAGCTTTGCAGTATCATTTTATGTGTTCTTCGTATTTCTAACTTCTAACTTAATTTTATGCATTCCCCTTTCAACCTCAGCAAGCCCATCGCCATTGGCAGCGACCATGCCGGTTATGATTATAAAGAAGAGCTGATTTCTTTCCTCGAAGGAAAAGGTCTTCCGTTCAAAGATTTTGGGACACATAGTAAAGATTCGGTTGATTACCCGGATTTTGCTCACCCTGTCGCATCTTCCGTGGAAAGCGGCGAAGCTTCCTTTGGTATTTTGTTATGTGGAAGCGCCAACGGGGTTGCCATCACGGCCAATAAACACCAGGGTATCCGGGCAGCGATCTGCTGGGGGGAAGAACTCGCACAACTGGCAAGAGAACATAATGACGCGAATATCATTTGTATCCCTGCCCGTTTTGTACGGGAAGGTGATGCGGAAAAAATGGTAGGGATATTTATGACCACCGATTTTGAAGGGGGACGTCATTCCCGCCGCGTGGAGAAAATAGCCTGTGCCGTATAAACTCGCCTACCAATCATCCCTTTTTTTCCCTTCCTGTTTACGGGAAGGCTTTATTTTTATCGCCCAAACATCAATATAAAAATTATGATAAGAAAGATTCTTGCCTGCTTTCTCGTGGGACTTCCATTGTTCTCTGTAGCACAAAAAAAGGATAAGACCGCTCAGAAAATGGCCGCGACGATCACCACGGATGACCTGAAGAAGCACCTGTATACCATTGCCAGTAAGGAAATGGAAGGAAGGGATACTCCTTCTCCCGGTTTGGAAAAAGCCGCCAATTATATTGAACAACATTTCAAATCTCTCGGATTAATTCCCGGTAATAACGGAAGTTATCGCCAGACCTATCCCCTGTACCGTGATTCTATGCTTAGTGCAGCGATGAAGATAAACGGTAAGCCGCTCGAGATCAATACCGATTACCAGCCGCAGGCGAATAACTATGCGGCAGAAATGCGTTTCTCCGAAGTGGTCTTCGCTGGTTATGGTATCAGTGATGGTGATAAAAGAGATGATTACAAGGACTTAAAAGTAACAGGTAAACTGGTATTGATTGCCGATGGTTCACCATCAGATTATAAACCTTCACAAACAGGTTTCCAGTCCCCTGCAGGAGCATTTGGGAAAATGAACGCGGCTATGAGCAAAGGTGCCGCGGCCGTTATGATCATTTACAGTAATTATCCCAGGAAGTCAATGACAGTAAGCAGTAACTGGTCACCGAATAGTTACCGTTCGTCTGTATCGCCTTTTACGTTTACTGTTTCTCCTTCGGTTGCTGAAAAAATAATGGGAGAAGACGGGAAAAATATCCTGGATAAATTAAGAGCGGGTACAGTAGTTGGAAAAACTTATGCCGCGGAGATCGACCTGGCTTATGCTAAAACAACTAAGACGAATTCTGCTTCCAATGTACTGGGTGTGCTGGAAGGAACTGACCTGAAAGATGAATATGTATTCATTACCGGCCACTATGATCACCTCGGTAAAAGAGATACGGTCATTTATTACGGGGCAGATGATGATGGTTCTGGTACAACAGGTGTGCTCGAGATCGCCGAAGCTTTTGTAAAAGCCAAAGCGGCCGGCAAAGGACCCCAGGAGAACAATGGTATTTATGACCGTAAGCGGAGAAGAAAAAGGACTATGGGGTTCTGCCTATTATACGAATCATCCTATTTTCCCTTTGGACAAAACAACCGTTGACCTCAATATTGATATGATCGGCCGGAGTGATGCCAGCCGCAAGACGGGAGATTCCACGAATTATGTATACGTTGTGGGAGATGATAAAATAAGCAGTGACCTGAAGATCATCAGTGAAGCAGCCAATAAGGGCAATACAAAAATGGAACTGGATTATAAATTCAACGACCCCAAGGACCCCAACCGTATCTATTTCCGCAGCGATCACTACAATTTCGCCCAAAAAGGTGTTCCTATCATTTTCTATTATGACGGGATGCTGGGCGCCGATTATCACCGGCCAACGGATACCCCTGATAAGATCAATTACACCCTGATGGCCAAAAGGGCACAGTTGGTTTTCTATACCGCCTGGGAAATGGCGAACAGGAATGATATGCTCAAGAGAGATATAAAGCTGGAAGCACCCAAAGGTTTCTGATCTATCATTATCGTAACGAGGCTGTCTTAAAAAATCAATTTGATTGTCATATTGAGCTTGTCGAAATATTGACAATCAAATTGATAGCCTTCGATAAACTCAGGCTGACAATCTTCTTTCAAGACCGCTTCTTTTTTATTCTCCTTAAACCCGGGGCAACTCTCACGGTCTATTACCCGTTTGAACACAGAGAGAACCGCTCCTGCAGAAAGTTCTGATCCCGCCCTTTCATTATATAACAAACCCGGTCAAATTGACCGGGTTCTTTTTTACCACAATTATATTATCTTAAACAAAATTACTTACATGGAAAATCAAGACCCTAATAAACCCTCTTCAGAAAATGAGATCTCCGATTATTATGAAGGGGTAAAAAAACAGGAAATGGAAGAGTATGAAAACGGGATCAAAAAAGCGAGGACTACTTTATTTGTAACAGCTGCCCTGGTTTTTGCGGGGGAACTGATCGCAGCGGGTATAGCGGGTATCGAATTGACACCCTTATTGATCGGCATTGCTTTAATTGAAGCAGGGATTTTTGTAGCATTGGGATTTTGGACAAAAACAAAACCGTATGCTGCCATTGTTACGGGACTTATTATATTTATTCTGATGTGGGTAGCTGCTATTGCAACCACTGGTGGCAAAGCGGCTTATAGTGGCATTGTCGTCAGGATCATTATCATCGGTTATCTTATAAGAGCCATGAAACCTGCCAAAGCCTGGGAAGAAACCAAGAAACGGTAACCCTGCATAAAAAAAAGGCTCTTGTTTGAACAGGAGCCTTTTAAAATTTCGTTTATCCTTCTTACCATCCCAGTATCCACGCAAAGATCAGCGGTGCAACGATAGTGGCGTCACTCTCCACAATGAACTTGGGGGTTTTGATATCCAGTTTACCCCAGGTGATCTTCTCATTGGGCACCGCCCCTGAATAAGAGCCATAGGAAGTTGTGGAATCACTTATCTGGCAGAAATAACTCCAGAACGGAACATCATGCCATTCAAGGTCCTGGTACATCATCGGTACCACGCAGATCGGGAAATCACCGGCAATACCGCCACCGACCTGGAAAAAACCAACGCCTTTCCCGGATGAATTATTCCGGTACCATTCGGTCAACCATACCATGTATTCGATACCACTCTTGACCGTACTGGCTTTTAATTCTCCTTTCACTACATAGCTGGCAAAAATATTCCCGGTAGTACTGTCTTCCCATCCAGGTACTACAATAGGAATATTCTTTTCCGCGGCCGCTACGATCCAGCTGTCTTTAGGATCTATTTCATAATACTGTTCGAGTTCACCGCTTAACACGGTTTTATATAAAAATTCATGCGGGAAATATCTTTCGCCTTTCGCTTCCGCGTCCTTCCATTGTTTTACCAGGTGCTTTTGAAGTCGGCGAAAAGCCTCTTCTTCCGGGATACAGGTATCCGTTACCCGGTTATAATGATTTTCCAGCAGGTCCCATTCTTCCTGCGGCGTCAGGTCACGGTAATTAGGGATCCTTTTATACTTTGAATGTGCTACGAGGTTCATCACATCTTCTTCGAGGTTAGCACCCGTGCAACTGATGATATCAACTTTTCCCTGCCGGATCATCTCAGATAATGAAATACCCAGTTCGCCGGTACTCATTGCACCAGCCAGGGTGATCATCATCTTACCGCCGTCGAGCAAATGTTGTTCATACCCTTTGGCGGCATCCACCAGGGCAGCAGCATTAAAATGTCGGTAATGGTGCTCAATAAATTTTGAAACAGGTCCTTTGTTCATTTTACAAATGTTTTGCGAAACCGCCTTCAGATCGCAATAACACGAGACAATGCGGTAAGTGGCGCAAAATTACATTTTTACCGATATATAGCCACCTGTTTGAGGAGTTATTGGTTATTTTGAAATACGCGGAATGTTTTAAATGCAGAGAAAGAAGAACGCCATGGTTATGCAGAGAACTCTGCGTAACCATGGCGTTCTCTATTCTTTGCGCTGAATTAAATACAAACAAAACCACCAGATTAAAAAAGCGGCATTTCAAGTAGGAGAAAGCGTAGTTACTTAGTCAGCTTTTCGACCTCGCTGATATTACCGGCAGAACCAACCTTGATCCTGTATTTTTTATTTTTTGAATCGAGAAGGATCCGGTAGCTGGTCCCTTCGCTGTTATTGATCTCTTTTACATTGGAGATATCTGCTTCGGGGAAACGCCTGTCAACCGCCGTCATCACGCTCAGGGGTAACTGGTCGAAGAATATTTCGCGGATCGACCCTTCCAGTTCTGTTGTTTGCGGGTTGAACCAGGCCACAACACGGTGACCCGCCAGCAGGAATGTTGCTTTGTCATATTCGCCCTGCCGGCTCCATATCACATTTTCAGCAGCGGTAAATTCTTTTTTGAATAAGTTGAGTACCTGCTCATCAGGATTAGGATCGCTGGCGGCGAATACGTTTGCCAAACCTGCTGATAATAACAGGGACAAGGATAAAATGATCTTTTTCATGGCTTAAGTTTTTGAAATGATTGATCTCGATTTTACTATTCAAAAGTAAGTTGCGGGTGAGCGGAAGTAAAGTGAATTGTGACTTGTGGTGTGCGATGTTAAGGACCTTAACGATGGTTAACGAATCCAAACATGCGATTCATAAAATACAAAACCCCGTCTCGCCTGAGGCGAGATCGGGGCTTGTTTTACCACACACCAAAACTTATTTATAGAAGTGGCCTGGTAACGGCCGCAATTATGATTTCTTTACTTTAGTATACATATTCCAGTTACTGCTGTCAGTTGATTTCAATACGATCTTTGTATCCGCGTTTTCCAGTGTCAGGTAATACGCAGTGCCGTCGTTCTTGGCCACTTCAAACAAATCACTGATCCAGTAAGCAGCGTAACTCTTCTTCAGGTTGGCCTGGAGACTGATCGGCAGGTCAAGCGGGCTGAGATAGCGTGTAAGACCCAGTAATTCCCCGTTCTCGTTGTAAAAAGCGAAGACGTGTTTTTCATTGTAAACAAAGGTTGCCCTGTAATAATTACTCGCGATGGTCCATTCAACTTCCCTGGCTGTGTTGAACTCGGTTTTAAAAGCATTCAATACTTTGGGGTTAACATCTTTTTCCCCGGCGAAGGCGCCTAAAGAGCCGGCAATGATCGCCAGCGTCAAAATCATCTTTTTCATGTGTTGGTTATTTAGAAGGTTAAGGTTCATTTTCTTTGAAGCTTGTTCGTGTAGTGTGACGGGACAAATGTAGATTAGGTTACAGCCCGTCACAAGTCAATTGTGATTAGCGGGAGCCCCTGTTAATTGCTGTTAACATGTCTTGCTCAATGCTAACCGCTGGCCCTTCTTTATCACCTTTTATCCCTTTAAAAGCTCCACCAGGTTGTTCTCCTTTAGAAAAAATTTGGAGATTTAAAAAAGTATTTAGACATTTGTCTAAATATGTAATTATCCAAAAGATGAATATTGTTTTTAAAGCCCTGAATGACCCTACGCGGCGGGAAATACTGGAGATGCTGCAGGAAAAAGACCTTACGGCCGGGGAGATCGCTGAACAGTTCCATATTTCTTTTCCCAGTATATCGCACCATCTCGACCTGCTGAAACAGGCCAAACTGGTACTGGCGGAAAAAGAAGGGCAATACGTTTACTATTCATTGAATACAACCGTGGTGGATGATATACTGAAGTGGTTGTTGCAATTCAAAGCCAAAAAAAAGTGATATGAAAAATATACTTACCAAATTGCTGTGGCCAGTTGTTATAGCTCCTGCTATTTACCTGGCCCTTGTATGGAACCATTTACCTTCAAGGATCGCCATGCATTTTGATCTTCGGGGAAATCCTGACAGGTACGGGAACAAGCAAGAACTGATCGGTCTTACTGCCCTTATTATCGCGATGAACCTGTTTGTTTATTTCCTGCTCACCAATGTCTACCGCATAGATCCCAAGAGATATGCAGTAGAAAATAAAGAACGCTTACGCCGTATCGCTTTTGCGGTTGCGGTATTTATGTCAGCTATTTTATTCGTGATCATCTATAGCAGTTACTCAGGAAACACCAAGCCCATGATGGGTTTTATATTCTCCGGTGTGGGTCTCCTTTTTGCTATTATCGGGAATTACCTTCCGAACCTCAAACCTAATTATTTTGCCGGTCTTCGCTTACCGTGGACACTGGAAGATCCTGATAACTGGAAAAAGACACATGCCCTGGCCGGTAAATTATGGTTCGCGGGAGGATTATTACTGGCCATCATTTGTCTTTTTACCCCGCCTGTAGTATCCATCGTGATCTTCTTTACCGTGATGGCCATTATCGTGATCATTCCCTGTGTATTTTCTTACCGCTTATTCAAGCAACGAAAAATATCGGGCACCAGTCACTCATAAAATGAAAATAGCTGGACTAACTATCTTTACTGATTGAATTACCTGGCCCACGCATATCTTTCCTTTGGTCATCCTGAAATATTGACGGGCAATATGATCAGTGATTTTGTGAAAGGGAAGAAGAAATTTGACTACCCACCCGGTATACAAAATGGAATAACCCTTCACCGGGCTATTGATACATTTACGGATAGCCACGAAGCTACAAGGGAAGCTAAAGAAGTCTTTCGTCCTCATTACCGTCTTTACAGCGGAGCTTTCGTGGATGTGGTCTATGATCATTTTTTAGCAACTGATCCCGGGGAATTTACCGAATCTTCTCTTCTTGATTTTTCACAACAGGTATATGCAACACTGGACCGGCAGGCGCAGTGGTTGCCGGAACGTTTTGCGCGCATGTTCCCTTATATGAAAGAGTATAACTGGTTATTTAATTACCGGACGCGGTGGGGAACAGGAAAAAGCCTGGGCGGAGTTGTCCATCGGGCGCTTTACATG
>JANMKG010000393.1:0-14869 GCA_031371915.1 Chitinophagaceae bacterium
GAGATCCGTTACCGTGCTGCCTACAAAGCAGATGATTATTCGCCAGTACTTGGGCAGTTCTTCCCCCAGGACAGTATCACCATTCGAAATCCCCTCCCGGATATAGCGGCTTATGTGCATTTCAGGATCCGTCCTTTCAAGGCTTTTATCAGGGCGGAGAACCTGAATACGGGCCGTAGCCTGGGTGCCGGCTTTAATTTTACCAATAATAACCTGGTGGCCCCGGGGTACGCGATGCCCGGTCTCCAGATCAGGGTGGGTGTGTACTGGAGTTTTGTTAATTGATCCTCAAATATTTACCACTGATAATAATCAGTTATTTTAACCCGCATTTGCTATTACCTTTGTAAGGCAGATGAAAAAGCTAATCGCTACCATATCGATCCTCTGTTATTTTGCCGCCACCTGCGGGATTATTATGAATTTCCATTATTGCATGAACAGGCTGGCTTCTGTTCATTTATTTGAAACATCGGCGAAATATTGTGCAAACTGTGGGATGGAAACCCACCAGTCAAAAGGATGTTGCAAAGATGAGGTAAAGATCGCTAAGCTTCAGCAGGACCAGAATAAGATACCGGTTGTTCTATATACTCTCCCTGCACTTGAACAGGAGTTTATCATACCTTCTGAATTTATTTCTGCCGCTTTCATTAATATATCGATACAACGACATTTTCATAATCACTCCCCCCCCTTATTATCAGAGCAGGACACTTACCTGCAGAACGGAGTCTTCCGCATTTGAGATCCGGTTGGTTACTGATGCTTCCCTGTAAGTTATAGGGAACATCGTATATTCTGTGTATTTTACAGGATACAGGATGCTTTATATAAGCTGGTTGTCTAAATCAATTGTTCAATCTTAAATTAAAAAAAATGAAATCGTTTAAAATATTATCGATCGCCACTTTACTGATGGCGTTTACTACCGTTGCTGTTGCGCAATCAAAAACGGAAACATTCAAAGTTGCAGGTAACTGCGGGATGTGCAAATCCAAGATCGAAAAAGCAGCCAAAGACGCTGGTGCTAAAGAAGCCAGCTGGGATGTGGATACAAAAGTGCTAACGGTAACTTATAAAAGCAGCAGCACTAATACGGCAAAGATCCAGGAAAAGATCGCCGCGGTAGGATATGATAATGCCGGCGCGACTGCCACTACTGAATCTTATGATAAGCTTCATAGTTGCTGCAAATATGAAAGAATGAGTGCCTCCACCACCAATGAAGCCAAAGAAGCCTGTTGCCAGAAAAGTGGTGAAAAAATGGATTGCTGCAAAGATGCCAAGTCCATGGATTGCTGTAAAGATGGCAAATGCACGAAGCCCGGTCATGATGGTAAGGATTGCTGCAAGAAATCAGAGTAATACTGGTAATTAGCGAAAGTTAGCGTTATGAAAAAGCTGTTATTACTATTGGTAATATCCCTTTCCGTTATGCCCGCTATGGCCCAGTTCAGTAAAGCTGAATTGCAGGCTACCGGTCTTACCTGTGCCATGTGCAGTAATGCGATCAACAAGGCCCTGCAAAAAGTTCCTTTCGTGGAATCCGTGAAGGCTGATATTAAGAATTCTTCTTTCAATATCGTTTTCAAAACAAATACGGAAATAGATATTGATGCGTTGAAGAACGCGGTGGAAGATGCCGGGTTCTCTATCGGCAGCCTGAAACTGACAGGAAGCTTCAGCGGGGTAAAGATTGAAAAGGATGAACATGTAAAGATCGGTAACGAGAATTTCCATTTTGTAAATGGAAATGACCAGTTGCTGTCGGGTGAAAGGACGCTTACCGTGGTTGACAAGAATTTTGTAACAGCCAAAGAATTTAAAAAGCAATGTGCTGCTACGAAAATGAGTTGTATGCAAACCGGTAAGGCAGCTGCCTGTTGCATAAAAGATGGGATGGTGGAAGGAGCGAGAGTTTACCATGTTATTATTTAAGTAAACAAGCATCTCCCTGGTAAAACAGGGAGATGCTTTTAAATTTCAATTGATGACCACCCGGAGAATACTTGTTTTATTTTTTTGCTTTTTTCTTTTAAACGCTGTTACGCTGGCGCAACCCCGCCAGGGACAAAAAGCAGCGGAGATCGCTTTACCCACCGTGACGGGTGATACTATCCGGCTTTCTTCCCTGAAAGGAAAAGTTGTGTTGCTCGATTTCTGGGCTTCCTGGTGCGGACCTTGTCGTTCGGCCAATAAAGGCATTACCAAATTATATCCAAAATTTAAGGCGAAAGGATTCGAGGTCTTTAGTGTATCACTTGATGACAACAGGGAAAACTGGATGAAAGCGATCAAAAAAGACAAGATCAGCTGGTTACAGGTAAATGATAATGGGGGATGGGAAGCGAAAACGGCCATCAACTGGTATATCAGCGCCTTGCCCACCACTTTCCTTATCGACAGGGACGGAACATTGCTCGCGATGGACCTGGAAGGAAAAGACCTTGAGAAAGCACTGAAAGATATACTGGGTGAATGATCAAGTGATGCGCATGAAAAAAAATCTACTTTTTATACTTCTTTTATCAGGGGCTCAACTGAATGCGCAGGAACTCTATGTGTTCTCCGAACCGGCTTCCAATATGCCGGCACATTCCATCAGTGTGAAGCTGACCGATCATTTTGTAACGAATGATAATATCTATGGACGTTTTTCTCACCGGATCATGCCCCAGGTAATGTTTGGTATCAGTAAAAAATGGATGATCCATATCGGTGGCACGATCAGTAATATGCATACTCCGAATTTTCGCTATGAATCAGTGAATTTCTATGCCAAGTACCGTTTCCTGTCGAATGACGATATCCATAAGCATTTCCGGATGGCCATATTTACCGATGCTTCTGCTACCAAAGCTCCTTTTCATTACCACGAGATCAGCCTGATGGGCGATAAGAATGGCGTTGAAGCAGGCATCATTGCCACCCAACTCTGGAATAAGCTGGCTTTGTCAGGAACAATCAGTCATACCCAGGTGCTGGATAAATCCCGGAACAGCAAAACGATCTATGTGCCCACCCGGCTTTACCAGTCCATGAATTATTCCCTCTCTGCCGGCTACCTAGTATTGCCCAAAGACTACACGGATTATAAGCAGACCAATTTAAACCTGTATACTGAATTGTTCGCTGAACAATCCCTTGATGCCAAAAGATATTGTATCGACCTGGCACCGGCTGCCCAGCTTATCTTCAACAGCAATTTGAAACTCAATATCGGCTACCGTTTCCAGCTCCGCGGGAATATGACAAGGATGTCGGCGAATAGCTGGCTGATCAGTTTGGAAAGAACCTTCCTGGATGCTTTAAAGAAAAAATAAAAATGGAGATCCATATCCGCAATATGGTTTGTGACCGCTGCACCAGGGCCGTGAGTGCTATTTTCCATGACAAAGGCGTGCGGCTGAAAAACATCCGGTTGGGGAGAGTAGAAACGGAAGATGAATTATCCGAACAACAGGTACAGGATTTCCGGCCTTTATTACTGGCTGAAGGATTTGAATGGCTGGATGACCAGAAAGTAAAGCTGGTGGAGAATATCAAGCAGGAGATCGTCAGGCTGGTGCATTACGGGAACCTGGACGAGATGAGATTGAATCTTTCGGAGCATCTCGCCGGGAAATTTCACAAAGAGTATCATTCTCTCAGTGCCTTGTTCTCCTCCATCGAGAATACCACGATCGAGCAATATTTTATCCTGCAGAAGATCGAGAAAGTAAAAGAGTGGCTCGCTTATAATGAATATACATTAAGTGAAATGGCCTTTCGCCTCGGGTACAGCAGCACAGCACATCTTTCTGGCCAGTTCAAGAAGATCACCGGCTTTACACCCACCCGGTTCAAGAACCTCAAGGATCACCTTCGCAAGCCACTGGATAAGATTTAGCGGGAAATTCTGTAACAAAAACCACCAATTCTGTAACAGCCTGGGGGTATCATTGAGCGAGATTTGTGTCATAAAATTACCACGATGACACACACTTATAAATTAACGGGGATGACCTGTGGCAGCTGTGAAGCGAAGGTAAAAAGCAGCCTGCTTGTTTTACCCCATGTTACAGAAGTGGAAGTTTCGAAAGAAAAGCAGACAGCAACGATAAGCATGGATAAACATATTCCCCTTTCCATTTTTCAAAATGGCCTGGATAAAAAATATACTATTTCGGGAATCGAACAAACTGAAGCACCCGAACAGGTCAAAAGCTGGTTGGCCACCTATAAACCTATCCTGTTGATTTTTGGCTATATAACCGCTGTCTCACTAATAGCAGTATTCCAGCATGCACCCACAGACTGGATGGGTGGTATGAATACATTTATGGCGGGTTTTTTTCTAACGTTCTCCTTTTTCAAAATGCTTGACTTGAAGGGGTTTGCAGAGAGTTACGCCATGTACGATATAGTAGGAGGAAAAGTGAAAGCATGGGGCTATGTCTATGCTTTTATCGAGCTGGGTCTTGGGATCGGCTATGCAACCCGGTTCAATCCCCTGCTTGTCAATATAATAACCCTCGTAGTGATGACGATCAGTATTACAGGAGTATTGCAAAGCGTGCTCAAAAAGCGGAGGATCCAATGCGCCTGTTTGGGAGCTGTTTTTAATCTCCCGATGACCACTGTGACCATTGTGGAAGACGCTTTAATGATCGTGATGAGCGCAGGTATGATATTTGTTATGCACTAAACATTGGTTTCCAATAGTTTTTTATAGTCTTAACTTTGTAAGAACCCGATGAACAGAGCCCTTTCCATACAATTAAAAGCAGGTTTCCTGGTGTTGGTATTCAGCCTGAATACACTGGCTGGGTTTGCCTGCTCAATTGGATTGGATATGGGTTTTAATAGTTCTCATCATCATGAGGAGGAAGCGGCAGAAGTTCATATACATCAAAATGGAAAGATCCACCATCATGAAATGCAGTCTCCCGCACATACAGGGGAGCATAAAGGGAAAAAGCACTCTTGTTGCAGTGATGAAGTTACATGGCTTTCACTGGGAGATAAAGCAGTTCCCCAAACGGGGAATAAATGTAACCCCGTATCCTTTATAACAATAACTCCTTCTCACTACCTGTTGGATATTACTTATTCTTCCCAGGTAACAGGAAGCACCAGGTACTTTACCCGGTCTTATCATCCGCCCATTCCTGACATCCGCATTGCTATCCGCAGTTTCCAGATATAAGCTGGTTTAATGTTTGTTGCATGAACAGTCTTCATGCCTGTAATACTATTCTCCTAACATTAAATCTAAATAAAATGAAAAAAAAGATACTGGTAGTTGCATTATTTGTGACTGCGTTTGTACAGAAAATTTCCGCGCAGGACAGCACAAAAAACTGGTCTTCATCGATACTGACATCCTATTATGGCATAAAGGATGCCCTTGTTAACGGTAATGCCAGCGCGGCAGCGCTGAGCGCTGAAGCCTTCATGAAGGCAGCGGCAGGCATTGATAAAGGAATTGTAAGCGAGAAAAGCCTTAACGCCTTATCTGCGGATGCAGTTTCCATCTCCCAAACAAAGGACATTAAAGTACAGCGCGAAAAGTTTGCCTTGTTGTCCGGAAACATGTTTGTATTGGCGAAAACGGTAAAGTTGTCAAATGAGCCCTTGTATCAGCAGTATTGCCCTATGAAAAAAGTCTCCTGGCTCAGTGATAAAAAGGTTATCAAAAATCCTTATTACGGCAATGCCATGCTTAGCTGCGGTAGTGTAAAAGAAATATTATAAAATAAACTTTGCTTTTCCCTGCTTCTCTTTAAGCGGAGCCGTGTAAAATGCACTTGTATTAAATTATATAAAACAAAAAAAATGAAAATTATAATAATAAGTATGACAATGGCAGCAGTTGCCTTTGCCGCATGCAATAACAGCAGCAAGAAATCAGCAGCTACGGAAAGTGTAAGAACTGATTCGCGTGCCGTGAGCCAAACACCGTCCGAGAATCCCGTAAGTATAAATATGACCGCAACAGATTCCATCAATAAAATCGTGGCCGCTTATTTACAATTAAAAAATGCTTTTACAAATGATAATAGTAACGAGGCCGCGACAGCAGCGGAATCCTTACAGGCCAGCTTTAAGACCTTTGATAAAAAAGGTTTAACCGGCAGCCAAAAGAAGCTGTATGAAGACGTAGCAGATGATGGAGGTGAACATGCAGAACATATCGCCAAGAACGGCGGTAATATTGCGCATCAACGGGAGCATTTTGAAATGCTGAGTAAGGATATCTACGATTTGATAAAAGGATTCGGCATGGGGCAGGTTTTGTACAAGGATTTTTGCCCGATGTACAATAAGGGTAAAGGAGCATTTTGGATAAGTGAAACAAAGGAAATTAAAAATCCTTATTTGGGTGCCGCAATGCCAACATGTGGTACCGTGAAAGAAGAGATAAATTAACCATGACCCGGTTTAAGCAAATAGGCCTGGTAGGGGTTATTATTTTTATCAGCATCCAGCTTATACGGCCGGCGCGTAATAAAAGTGACGGCGTACCGGCTGCTGATATTTCAAAACTTGTTATTGTCCCTGACAGTGTGCAGGTGATTTTAGCGAATGCCTGTTACGATTGTCATAGCAATAATACCCGTTATCCCTGGTATATCAATATCCAGCCAATGGGCTGGTTTATGGCGAAACATATCAGGAAAGGCAAAGCGGCATTGAACTTTAGTGAGTTTGGCAGTTATTCTCCCAGGAAACAAGCCAGTAAACTAACGGAGATCGCGAACAGTGTCCGCGATGGGATAATGCCCCTGGCATCTTATCGATGGTTTCACAAAAAAGCCAGGCTTTCGGGAGATGAAAAAAGAAGACTCATTAATTGGGTTCATCAAACGAAAGACAGCTTATCCAAAAAATAAACTAATTCTGATTGTATGGAACATAAAGATGAATTACAAAAATATACCTGCCCCATGCACCCGCAGGTGGTCAAGGACCAACCGGGTAAGTGCCCGCTATGTGGGATGACCTTAGAACCGGTCCGGGCTGCTCCTTCTAAAGATCATCAGGGCAATCATGGGGGTCATACCGGTATGATCGCGGATTTTCGAAAGCGGTTTTATGTGGTACTCGCCCTCACGATCCCGATCATGTTGTTGTCAGAAATGATACAGCATTGGTTGAAGATTCATATCAGTTTCCCCGGATCAAAATATGTCTTACTCGTATTGTCTTCTGTCGTTTTTTTATATGGTGGCTGGCCTTTCCTGAAAGGGCTGGTTGCTGAAGCCAGGGCAAAGAACCCCGGGATGATGTTCTTAATTGGTTTCGCCATTTCGGTCGCCTATATCTATAGTGTAGCCATCGTATTTGGGCTGGAAGGAATGGATTTCTTCTGGGAACTGGCGACACTTATCCTCATCATGCTGTTAGGTCATTGGATAGAAATGAGGTCTGTGGCAGGTGCCTCCAACGAACTCGAATTATTGGTGCAATTGATGCCGGCCGATGCTCATAGGGTGATGCCGGAGGGAATACAGGATGTAAAAACCGAGTCTTTGAAGGAAGGAGACATGGTTTTAATAAAACCCGGCGAAAAAGTTGCGGCGGACGGGATCATTACTGACGGAGAGAGTTATATCAATGAAAGCATGCTGACGGGTGAAAGTAAACCAGTTCTGAAAGCAAAGGGGGAAAAGGTAATTGCAGGTTCTATCAATGGTAATGGATCTATTAAAATCAAGGTATCTCATGGCGCCAGCGATTCTTATTTATCGCAGCTGATCAGGCTGGTACAGGATGCGCAAAATGCCAAATCCAACACACAATTGTTGGCGGATAAAGCTGCAAAATGGCTGACGATCATCGCCCTTGTTGCTGGAATGGTTACGTTTTTATACTGGTATATAACCGGTCAATCATTATCATTTGCCATGGAAAGGATGGTCACCGTGATCGTCATTTGCTGCCCGCATGCTTTGGGCTTGGCGGTTCCGTTGGTGGTGGCAAAGTCAACAGCCCTGTCCGCGCAGAGCGGCTTGCTGATCAAAAACAGGACGGCCTTTGAGAATGCAAGAAAAATTACAACTATTGTATTTGATAAGACCGGTACACTTACACTTGGAAAATTTGAAGTGGCAAGAATTGTCTCTCTCCAAAATGACCTTGACGAAAAGGAAATCATCCGCCTTGCATCCGGGTTGGAACAAAAATCTGAACACCCCGTAGCTACAGGAATATTACAGAAAGCAAAAGAATTTGGGGTAGTTATCCCGGCCACTGAAAACTTTGTGGCCATCACAGGGAAAGGAGTACAAGCGATGGTGGAGGGGAAAGATATAAAAGTAGTAAGCCCTGGTTATCTAAAAGAAAATAACCTATTGTTTCACGATAATTATACGACTGATACTGCCGAAACGATCGTATTCCTGGTTATTAATAATATTGCAGCCGGGTATATAGCTTTAGCGGATAAGATCCGGCCGGAATCAGCGGAAGCCATTCAAACCCTGAAACAAAACAATATCAAGTCCATATTACTAACCGGTGATAATAGCAGGGTAGCAGAAAGTGTAAGCAGGTCTTTAGGCATGGATAGTTTTATTGCTGAAGTTTTACCCCATCAGAAACTGGAGAAAATAAAGGAATTGCAGGATAAAGGTGAATTCGTTGCCATGACAGGCGACGGAGTGAATGACGCGCCGGCATTGGCGCAAGCTGATATCGGGATTGCTGTAGGCAGCGGGAGTGATATTGCTGCCGAAACGGCCGGCATTGTCCTGGTCAACAGCAACCCAAAGGATATTGTGAAGCTGGTATTGTTTGGCAAAGCCACCTACCGCAAAATGATCCAGAACCTGGTATGGGCAACCGGCTATAATATAGTGGCTCTTCCTTTGGCCGCTGGTGTTTTATACAAACAGGGTATTTTATTAAGCCCCGCCGCGGGCGCCGTATTAATGACAGTAAGCACAGTTATTGTCGCCATTAATGCAAGCATGCTGGCTGTAAAAAAATAAATACTGCTATGAAAAAAATATTTTTGTTGATAATGGGTATTGCACTTAGTTCTTACGCCTGGTCGCAAGCTATTAGCTATACCTGTCCCATGCATCCGCAAATTCACGCTCCCCAACCCGGGAACTGTCCTATCTGCGGGATGAAGCTCATAAAGGAGAAATCCAAGCCCGTCAATAAACCTGTTGTAAAAAAACCAGCTGATGTAAAACCGGTAAAAGATACAACTGGGACTCAACAGGGGCATCCTCTAATCTATACCTGCCCGATGCACCCGGAAATACATGCTGCCAAACCCGGGAATTGCCCAAAATGCGGGATGAAGCTGGTAGTAGAGGAACCTTTTAAAACCCCACCTGATGATAAAAAGGATGATAAGCCACTCCCTGCAGACAGTACTATGGATACAAAAATGGATATGGCTGATGTGCCGACTGAACCACAAACAGGCGCTGTAAAAACGATCGTCAACAATACCCCTCCCCGGACGGTTAGGTATGATCTTTATATCCGGGATACCCTTGTTAAATTTTCCGGGAAGTCAAAAAGAGCGATCGCGGTAAACGGGCAAATACCGATGCCCACACTTACTTTCACGGAAGGAGATACGGCTGAGATCTATGTGCATAATGAAATGAATGAAGAAACCTCTTTGCACTGGCATGGTTTGTTTTTACCCAATCAATATGATGGCGTGCCCAACCTCACACAGATGGCAATCAGGCCTCATACGACCCATCTTTATAAATTCCCTATCGTTCAGCATGGTACACACTGGTATCACAGTCATACCGGGTTACAGGAACAGATCGGGATGTATGGGATGTTCATCATGAACAAAAGAGCAGAATGGGACATTCCTACGATCCCTGTTCTCCTGAGTGAATGGACGGATATGAAACCCGGAGAAGTGCACCGGAGCCTGCACAATGCCACGGATTGGTTTGCTATCAAAAAAGGCACCACCCAAAGTTATGCCGAGGCCATAAAACAGGGACACCTGAAAACAAAACTGGCCAACGAGTGGAAGCGAATGAATGCGATGGATGTAAGTGATGTGTATTATGATAAATTTCTTATCAACGGACAAAATCAAAATGTACAACCTCAATTTAAAGCCGGCGATAAGGTCAGGTTACGCATTGCCAATGGGGGCGCCTCATCCTATTTCTGGCTTACGTATGCTGGGGGTAAGATAACAGTCGTAGCCACGGATGGCAATGATGTGGAACCAGTAGAAGTAGACAGGCTGATCATAGCCGTTTCGGAAACCTATGATGTGGTGGTAACCATTCCTGATAATATGAGCTATGAATTTTTGGTAACTCCCGAAGATCGCACCAAATCGGCTTCCCTCTGGCTGGGAACTGGCATGAAGATGCCTGCTCAAAAGTTACCCAAGCTCAAATATTTTGCCGGGATGAAAATGATGAATGAAATGATGGCTATGAATGGAGACCTGGCGCCCATGGGAATGGAAATGAGCAACCAGGTGATGGATATGAATACAGTCATGTACCCTGAAGTGACCGGCGAAGAAGAAGTAAAAAGAAAAGGAAGAAAAGACACAACGCAGGAACATAGGATGCAGATGCCCAATGGGAACAGTATGCAGGGAATGAATATGGAGGCTGAAACAGGCGATATTGTTACACTGAATTATACCATGTTAAGGTCTCCCACAAAAACCTCCCTGCCCCCGGCTTCGCCAGTTAAAGAATTAAAATTTGACCTGACCGGGAATATGAACCGCTATGTCTGGAGCCTGGATAACAAAGTTGTTTCTGAATCAGAAAGGATACTGATCAGGAAAGGAGAAAATGTCCGGATCATTCTATATAATAATAGTATGATGCGGCATCCGATGCACCTGCATGGCCACGATTTCAGGTTATTGAATGGCCAGGGTGATTATGCCCCAATGAAAAACATTATTGATATCATGCCGATGGAACGCGATACCATTGAATTTGCAGCGAATGAACCAGGAGGTGACTGGTTTTTTCATTGTCATATTTTATACCATATGATGAGCGGGATGGGAAGGGTATTCCGCTATGAAAACTCCCCGGCTAATCCGGAAATACCTGATCCAAAGCTGGCACAACGGAAATTATTTGCCGACGACCGGCAATTACATTTTATGGCAAGGGTGGGAATTGAAAGCAACGGGAGTGATGGGGAAGCCATGTTTGCAGGTACCCGTTATAAGCTCAGCACTATGTGGCACCTGGGTTATCATGATATGCATGGATATGAAAGCGAAACCATGCTGGGCCGTTACCTGGGGAAAATGCAATGGTGGTACCCTTATATTGGGTTCGACTATCATTATAAAAAAGAGGGTGGTCCTAAAAATTTATTTGGTAAGGAGGATAAGAACTGGTTTGGCCAGTCCAGTAATAAAAATAACCGCAAAACGGTGGCAGCCGGGATCGCTTATACATTGCCTACCCTGACAATAGCTGACCTGAGGGTAGATGGGAATGGGAAGTTACGGTTCCAGCTATCCCGGGAAGATATCTCCCTTACACCACGGCTGCGGTTTGCCTGGATGATCAATACTGATAAGGAATATATGGCAGGCCTCAGGTATATTGGCACCAAATATGTTTCAATATCTACACACTATGATAGTGATATGGGGCCCGGAGTGGGAATTACCTTCACTTATTAACCCCGGTAATCTTTTAAACAGTAAATCAAAAACCATGAACATCAAAATCAATGTAATGATCACCCTGTCTGCCGGGTTGCTTTTTGCCGCATGTAACAATCAAAAAACAACAAAAGATACAACTATGGCTGATTCAACTTCAGCTGCTATGACCCACGATAGCAGCAATAATAAAATGAACGATATGGGTATGCAAGGTGGTGACATGATGGGGTCCATGCAACCCATGATGCAAAAAATGAGCAGCATGCAAATGAGCGATGATTTTGACAGGGATTTTGCGGGGATGATGATCGAACATCACCAGGGTGCTATCGATATGTCAAAGATTGAATTGGCAAAAGGTACAGATGAAAAAATGAAAACGATGGCCCAGCAGATTATCACCGCGCAAACGGAAGAGATCAAAATGTTCCGTGGGATACTCGCAAATTTCAAACCATCGGGGATGGTCCATGGCAAGGGGGAATTACAGAAATTATCGGCAGAAATGGGGACCACCATGGGTGCTATGCAAATGACCGGCAATACCGATAAGGACTTCGCGATGATGATGATCGCTCACCATGAAAGCGCGGTAAAGATGTTTAAAGCGGAACAAAACTATGGGATGAACAGCCAGTTGAAACAAATGGCTGAGAAAGGGATAAATGGCCAGTCAAAAGAGATCACTGAGTTTAAGACCTGGCTGGGCATGAAGTAAGGAAGCTTTTAAAATATTTCTTATCCTTATCTCTTCCTGGTATTACAGCGAAAGGAAAATCCAACAGCAATATAATTTCCAGTCGAAGCTTCGGATATGCCAATACCCCCTGACAGGTCCACTTTAAGATCGTTACTGATATAATAAGCGATACCAGTATCCAGGTTATGTTGGGGACTTTCGTTCTTTCCCATAAAGCCAAAAACTTCTATATAAGCATACCATTTCTCACCAATGTCAAAACCCGGGGCAAAAGTATACGCCCAGGCAGGAGTACCGGAATATCCATCCCATTCGGCACCGAGGTTATAACCAAGTGCGATGTGATCCGTAAGGGAATTTTGAAAAGTAAAACGGAAGGAGGGGAAGAGGTGATCGGGCCGGAAGGCTGGGGAGCCTAAAGCTGGTATACCTACCGCAGCCATAAAGGAAGTTTTGGGCCTCCATTTTTTTTCTTCCCACAAAGATGTTCTAAAGCCAAACTGGACAGGTTCAAACCCGGAAGTCCTGGTAGGGTTTGGAATAAGCTGTGCGTAATTGCTCTTATAAGTAGCTTCCAGCCGCAATTCAAACCCTTTGATACCATACCTCAATAAAGCCGTGGGATAGAGAAGGTCATAATTGTGCCCCGTAGTATTTTCTTTATTGAATCCAAATTCTGCCTGGAAATAGTAGCGGGGGACAAGGACGGTAGATTCGGTCTGGTCCGGTCTGTCTGTATCCATCTTCTCCACTTGGGCCTTCCCGCAAAAAGATACTGACAGGAGGGAAATAACCAACAGCCATCTTCTTTTAGTCATATAAAAATTAATTTTTAGACAAGACTAAAAATTTGTTCAAAGATAGAGGAAAACAATATAAATTTATACGAGGAAGTGCCCGGCTCATCCGCCGGCTCATGATTGGTACATATTATGCATATGTATTTCCCGGGCGATTATTGATCATTAAAAATCAGCAATTATGCAATGGCAAGGAAGACGGACCAGTAGCAATGTCGAAGACAGGAGAGGTATTTCAGGTGGTGGTATAGCGGCCGGTGGGGGCGTTGTAGGCCTTATTATATACCTGCTCTATAATTTTTTAGGGGGTGGCGGAAGTGGTTCCCCATTACCACCTATTAATAACCCTACAACCCAAACCAGTACGCAAACCCCGGAAGAAAAAGCGGCCGATGATGAGAGAGCGCAATTCGTTGAAGTGGTGCTGGCAGAAACAGAAGACGTCTGGCATAAGCTCCTTGCGGAACAGGGTAAGGATTACCCGGAACCGACCCTGGTATTATTCCGGGGCGGAGTTGCCTCAGCTTGTGGAAATGCCAGCTCAGCATCAGGACCTTTTTATTGTCCCGGCGACAGCAAGCTTTATATCGACCTGTCCTTTTACCAGGAATTAAAAGAACGTTTCAATGCGCCCGGCGATTTTGCCATGGCTTATGTGGTAGCACATGAAGTAGGTCATCATATCCAGAAATTGAATGGAATTTCCGACCAGGTAAACAAACTTCGGGGTGAATTAAGCGAAGTAGAATTTAACCGTTATTCCGTAATGATGGAACTCCAGGCAGATTTCTATGCAGGCGTCTGGGCACATCATGAACAGAAAATGAAAAACATCCTTGACCCGGGAGATATCGATGAAGCACTGGCCGCGGCCAACGCGATCGGGGATGACAGGCTACAAAAACAAGCTACGGGGGAAGTGGTGCCGGATGCATTTACTCACGGCACTTCAGCCCAGCGGATGTATTGGTTTAAAAAAGGTTATGAAACCGGGGATATAAAACAGGGAGACACTTTTCATGCACCAGATCTCCAATAAAAAGGATCAGGTCCTGTAATCTTCCCGTACCGGGTTAAACGCATCGATCACTTTACAGGCTGTTTTCGCGACGGCCGAATGCGGGGTATTCGAAGGAATAACATAGTACATCCCGGCTGTTAATGAACAAGTCTGACCACCGATCATCATATCCAGTTCTCCCTCGATAATATAAGTGATCTGTTCATGCATATGCTGGTGCATCGGAACACTGCTGCCAGCTTCCAGTTCTACGCAACCGAAAGTCATGCTGTCGCCATGGGCATAATAACCAGTGATACCCGGAACGAGTTCCTTTGGTTTAATGCTTTTTATATAACTCATATCTTACTTTAAAGATCTTGTAATCGGGATAATTTATTGTAGGCAATTGATTTTAACTTATTCAAAGCTTCTTCACCAATATCAGCGGACGAAAAAGCCAAACCATTATATAGACTCTTTTCTTGAATGATAAACAAAATCTCTTTATATTCTGTAAAATATTTAAAATTCTCCCATTTTATTTCTGACTTATGTAATTCAGTAGTTAACGAAATCTTCTCGTCATCAAACTGCAAGTAGTATTTTGTCTGCGAGTTTAAGTTTTTCTTTATTATAGAGTTCCTCCATTTCTTTCTTTTTGACTTTCTCAACATGTAAATGACACCATATGCAACCGAAATAACCCAAACAAAAGCTAATAAATAAAG
>JANMKG010000411.1:0-3544 GCA_031371915.1 Chitinophagaceae bacterium
TACAGATGTTGTCGTCAAATTATATGATAACGGGGAAATTGACGGCGACAGCATTTCAGTTTACCTCGATAACAAACTGGTGCTTTCTTCCAAACGTCTCACTGCAACCCCCCTTATTGTAAATCTCAAGATGGTAGAGGATAATGAAGAACACGAACTGACGATGGTTGCCGAGAACCTGGGCACAATTCCCCCGAACACAGCCCTGATGGTCGTTGAATCGGGTGAGCAACGTTTTGATGTCCGCATAACGTCTACGGAACAGAAAAATGCTGTAGTACGGTTCAGGTACCAGAAGCCAAAGTAGCCTCATCCCTGTCTTTTATAAATGGAGAGGGGGTTGACCGTTTCTGTAATTTTTACTGCCGGGTTGCCTTTTTCATTTATTTTTCGGGAATAATGCCAAGAAAACTCATACTCTCCTTCTTTATGCTGCTGGCTGCCTGTTGCCATGCCCAGGATATCAATGGTATCTGGAAGGGTAAACTGGTGATGGCTCCCGGCGGATGTTTTCCTGTCTACAATATCGAACTGCAGTTACAGGTCGCCGGTACACGCATTACCGGTACAGCTTATCACTTCTCTGATTCCCTGAATTACGTAAAAGAGAATTTTGAAGGCATTTATAAAAAAGACAGCAATATCATTTCTATCCAGGAGAATGGCATCATTGTCTTCAAGATCAGGGAAGATTGTGTCCCCTGTATAAAAAAATATGCGCTGAGTTTTCACAAAGGCGGTGGGAATGTAGTGACTGAAGAGCAACTACGAGGGACCTGGACAGGAAAGGCCACTGATGGGAAAACCGCCTGTGATCCCGGAACGATCGTGTTGACCCGGTTTGATAAGTCAACTTTTAAGCCGGAACTCCGACTGCCCCCGTCGCTTACCAACCGGAAAGCCGAACTGGTAAAAGAAATAAGAGTGGACACCGGGAATATACAGATCGATTTTTATGATAACGGCCAGATCGATGGCGATACGATCTCGGTCTATGTGAACAGCATGCCCGTGGTATCAAGAAAAATGCTAAAGGCACAACCCGTAACCATCTCTGTAAGAGTGGACCTGAAACGTACCGAGCAGGAAGTTATCATGGTGGGTGAAAACCTGGGCTCGATCCCTCCTAATACGGCGTTGATGATCGTAAAAGCGGGCGACAAAAGGTACCAGCTTTATCTTACTTCAGATGAACAAAAAAATGCCATGGTGCGGTTTATTTATGAAAAGCCCCCTCCTGTCATAAAAAGCCCTTAAAAGGATGATCCCGGAGTAGCCGGGATTTTTTTGTCTTTAATCTCTTTTCGCGATGTTCCCCGCAATTTTTTTATATCTTGGGTAACTTTATCGGTTCATCTCCTGCCCTTACGTGCCCCGTGACTTATTCCCACCCTCAATTTTTTTAATTAATCTTAAATACAATTAACATGAAAAAGTTTTTGCTTGTCGTTTCAACAGGTTTGGTTTGTTTCCTGCTTTCCTGCTCCAGTAAAAAGGAAGAATCCACCAGTAGTAGTGGTATGTCGGATAAAGCTAAAAAGAATCTCGAAGCGTCCCATATTGTTTCGGATGCTTTCAAAACCGGCGATATCAGCAAGATCGATTCAGCCATAGCGCCTGACTTCGTGGATCATACCGATAAGGGAGATAAAACCAGGGATAGCCTGAAAGCAATGGTTACCTGGATGCATTCAAAACCAAGCGATATGAAAATGGAGCTTGTAAGGGAATTTGCGAACGACGATTATGTATATTCCCACATGCACATGAAGGGCACGAGCGACGGCTCTATGGGCCCCAAAGGAACGTATGATTTTAATGAAATTGAAGTGATCCGTTTCAACAGTGAAGGAAAAGCAGTGGAACATTGGGCGTATGAAGAGGTCAACGAGATGATGAAGATGATGGGCGCAATGCAGGCCCCTGCGGATAATAAAATGGATACGACAAAGAAGACAGACTCAAAAATGTAAGTACTTTACTGGTACAAGCCGCCGGGTTCTAAAGAACCCGGCTTTTTTGTGCTTTATAAAAGATTCTACTCCCCGTTTATACCGGAAAAACAACATTTATCACTAATTCCTGGTTGTCAACGAAACTTGTCGTAATTTGATTCAACAAAATCAATTTGCCATGAAACAAAGAATTCTACTCCTCTTTGTAATGAGCCTGCTCATTGCATCCATCTCTCATGCTCAAAAAAACAGGAAACAACAAAACACAATCGGCTATGCCATTACCGCCGCTGAGAAAGGCGGTCGCAGCTGGAAAGAAGTTCGGCTTGTGGATATGGCCACCGGTGCTGATGTGAAAACTATCTACAACAGTAAGCAGGAAACAGAATCCCTGAATGCCAGGACAGGTAAAGCGGTTGTGAAAAAGGATGGTGAGAACAATAAAAGTTCTACTGCTACTTTCACCTACAGCAATCCTGCTCCCGAAAAGAAAGTGGTGAATCTTGACCAGGTGCTGGATAAAGCCAATGGTAACCAGGTGAGAACCTATACAAGGGTTGTTTTTGTTAACCAGAACGTGCAGACAGATAAACCATTTTCCACCAGTTCCGCAGCGATGGCTTATGATAAAAAACACGAACGCCTTTACTACACACCAATGGGTATTAACCAGCTCCGTTATATTGATCTCAAATCAGGTAAAATATATTATTTCGAGGACGAGCCGTTTGGCGTAGTAAAAGGAATGGGAGATGCGCCCAACCAGGTCACGCGGATGGTGATCGCTTCCGATGGTAACGGCTATGCACTTTCCAATGATGGTAATCACCTGCTCCGCTTTACAACCGGTAAAAAACCTGAAATAACAGACCTGGGACCCGTTTCAGATGATGCAGCCAATGGAAAGTCTTCTGTACACAGCGGGCGTGGTTATGGTGGAGATATGATCGCCGATGCTTCCGGTAATCTATACCTTATTACCGCCAACCGAAATGTTTTCAAGATCAATATTGATACGAAGGTAAGTTCTTATAAAGGTGTGATCAATGGATTGCCCCAGGGCTTCAGCACGAATGGCGCCATGGTGGAAGAAGGAAGTAAAGTGATCATCGCTAGTTCAGAATCAACCGTGGGTTATTACCGGTTCGACCTGAATACCATGCAGGCAGAGAAAGTATCTTCCAGCGCCGATGTATTCAATGCATCTGACCTGGCCAATGGTAACCTTGCTTTTGAGAAAAAGAAGACAGAAAAGAAAGAGGAAGAAACAAAACCGGAGGAAAAGCCAATTGTTACCGAAGTGACCAAGCAAGTTCCCCAGGACGGAATGATCCGGACCAACCGCATAACTGTTTATCCCAATCCAGTTACGGAAGGAGTGGTCAAAATGTCGCTTACTGACCAGCCTGCAGGCCGATACCAGGTACAGTTATTGGATCTCGGCGGGAAAATGATCAGTTCAAAAGAGATCAATGTCAGCAGTGAATCACAGGTGGAAGAATTCCGTTTTCCTGAATTATCGGTAAAAGGCACTTACCTCCTGAGAGTATACAGTGCTGTCAGTAAAGTAAATATTACCAACAAGATCA
>JANMKG010000423.1:0-1742 GCA_031371915.1 Chitinophagaceae bacterium
GACACAGATGCAGGTAAGACGGAATATAATATGAAAATAGCGCTGAAAATATTGATCCTCGAAGACAGCATTCCCGATGCAGAGTTTACTCAACGATTGCTGAGGGATGAAAAAATGCACTGTGAGTTCGGGCTGGCCACGAACAGGGATGAATACTTACAGGCATTGGATCAATTTCAACCTGATGTCATCCTTGCCGACAACTCGTTGCCGGGGTTTAGCGCACACGAAGCGTTGAAAATAATTCAGCAGCGATTGCAGTATACTCCTTTTATCCTGCTAACGGGTACCGTATCGGAGGAGTATGCTGCAAGTATTATTAAGTTAGGGGCCGATGATTATATCCTCAAAGACAGGTTTGCCAGGTTACCCGCTGCCATTGACGTTGCCTTAAAACAACGAAAAGCTGAAAAAGAACTGGCATTTCAAAACCGGGAGAAAGAAAAACGGACAGCTGAGTTAACCGTTGCCAATAAAGAACTTAAGGGAGCGAAAGAAGAATTGACAGAAAAAGAATTCTTCCTGAGGGAATCCCAAAGAGCCGGGAATATCGGTTCCTATAAAACAAATTTTGTAACAGGATACTGGCAATCGTCAGAAACGCTTGACAGGATATTTGGTATTGAATTAAACTATGACCGGAGTATCGCAGGATGGCTGGCAATTGTGCATCCCGAGGATAGACAAAATATGGATGAATACCTCCGCCTGGAAGTTATCGGTAAACGAAAACCATTTGATAAAGAATACAGGATCAGAAGGATCAATGATAAACAAACCAGGTGGGTTTGTGGAAATGGCGAAGTAAAATTTGATGACAGCGGTACTATCACAGAATTGATCGGAACTATACAGGATATTACAGAACGCAAAAAGGCAGAAGAAGAATTAAGGAAAAGCAATGAACGGTATGAGTTTGCCAACAAAGCCACCAAGGATACCATCTGGGAATGGGATTATCGTACCCATAAAGGCAAATGGGGAGAGGGGATTATTACTACGTTCGGGTATTCAAAAGATAAGTTGATTTATGGTGAAACCTGGCTGGATGAATATGTACATCCGGATGATAAAGGGCGGCTTTTAAAAAACATACATGACCGTATTGAAAATGGTTTACAAACCTGCCAGGATGAATACCGTTTCCGTTGTGCTGACGGTGCCTATAAATATGTGTTTGACCGGGGATATATCCTATATGATGAAAACAAAAAGCCTTATCGCATGATCGGGGCCATGACGGATCTGACCGAAAAGAAAAGATTGGAAAATGAACTGGTAAAGCAGCAGATCAATCAACAGAAATTAATTACAGAAACTATTATCCAGACCCAGGAAAAAGAAAGGAATGAACTCGGCAGGGAACTTCACGATAACATCAACCAGATTTTAGCTACGGTAAAAATGTACCTCGGTATGGTCATAGCAAAAGAAAATATTACCGTTGACCTGGTGGGCCAAAGCTATGAATATGTGCAGGAGGCTATGGAAGAGATCAGGAAGTTGTCGCACTCGCTGGTGGCGCCTTCACTTGGAGATTTTGGTCTTAAAGAAGCCCTGCAGGGACTCGTGGATGATGCAAATATTCCTAATGTCCTGTACGTACGATTATTATTTGATGAAAAATATAATGGAAAGTACATTGATAAGTACAAAGAACTGATGATCTACCGGATAGTGCAGGAACAGATGACCAATATCACTAAATATGCAAGAGCCAATACGGCTGTTATTACTTTAAA
>JANMKG010000434.1:0-3734 GCA_031371915.1 Chitinophagaceae bacterium
CTGTCCATTTTGCAAATGCCCAATGGGGTTCCTGTTGGTACAGTGGCATTAAATGCTTCAAAAAATGCTGGTATCCTTGCCGCCGAGATCCTTGGTACGGCTGATGAAACCATCTCTCAAAAAATTGCCGACTATAAAAATTCCCTTCATAATGAAGTGATCGAAAAAGTGGAGAAGATGAAAAAAGATGGGTGGGAGAATAAGTTCGATTGACCCCTTACTGGTTTTTCGAACCACATAGGCACATAGATACATAGATTAACACATAGAAGGATATGAGGGTAACGAAAAAGTGGTTAAATGAGTTAACTTATACTGTAATTGGCAGCGCGATCGAAGTACACAAACATCTTGGACCTGGCTTGCTGGAAAGTGTTTATGAAAGATGTTTTTTGAAAGAACTGGCAGTCAGGGGTGTCACATTTAAAAATCAGTTGTGTGTACCCCTCCAATACAAAGGCTTGGAATTGGATGCCGAACTGAGGCTCGATGTACTTGTAGAAGATACCCTTTGTGTAGAGTTAAAAGCCCAGGAAGGTCTTTTACCTATCCATGACGCCATCGTACTCTCTTATATGCAAATGTTGCAAAAACCCAAAGGAATCTTGATAAACTTTCATTGTGTAAACATTTTCAAAGAAGGCCAAAGAACACTGGTCAATAATTTATTTTCTTTGCTTCCCGAAGAATGAAAAAAACTATGTGTCATCCTATGTTCCTATGATACTATGTGGTTCAGTTTATTAAAAAAATTAAAGCTTTTACCTATTGCAATACTCTTTATTGCCTGTGGTAATAACAACATGCTAAAAGAGATCAAAAGACTCGATGATTATCCTTCCGCTTCGGGTATTGAATACTTCAACAATCATTTCTATATCATTGGTGATGATGCCAATGACCTGCTGGTACTTGATAGTAACCTGAACCCGGTTGACTCCATCGGTCTGTATAATTTCCCGGAACGCAGAATACCAAAACCTCTCAAAGCGGACCTGGAATCGATACTTGTCACCAACGATAAAAAATTATTGTTGCTGGGCTCAGGCTCTCTTTCTCCTACCCGTAACACCGCCTGGCTGATCGATCCTGCAACAAAAGAGAAAGACAGTATCCGGCTGGATGTTTTTTATGATCGTTTAAAAGAAAGTGGTCTCACAGAATTGAATATTGAAGGTGCTTGTTCGGTTCCCGGTTACGTTGTATTGTCCAACAGGGGAAGCAAGGGCTTTCCTAAAAATCACCTGGTCATAACCCGCGCCTTATTCTGGAAAGAACAAGCTCATTGTCCTATTACGGTTATCCCCCTGGGTGGCAATGGGGACAGTTCTGTTTTCCATGGTGTTTCCGGTCTTGCTTATACAAAGAAAACAGACCGCCTGGTCATGACCGTTTCCACGGAAGATACAAAGAGCAATACAGAAGACGGAGCCATTGGAAAAAGCTATCTCTGGATCGTGAATGATTTTTCTTCCAAGAAGAACTGGAAAGCCATCAATCCCAACCAGGTGATCGACCTGGATGCGATGGATCCCAAATTCAGGGGACAAAAAATTGAATCGGTTTGTATAACAGGAGAAACCCGCCAGTTCCTTCACCTGGTGCTTGCAGCGGACAACGATAACGGTAGCAGCACCGTGTTCCGGGTGATCGCGGAAAAGAAGTAACTTTAATATAGCCGGCGTCCGGAAACGGTACCGATAAATTACCATTAACCTGCACTTATGAGATATTTTCTATACACGGCAATACTTGCCCTGCTGATCGCCAACAAACCTGTTTCGGGCCAGTCCCCGCTTAAACCAAGGGACCCTTCTCTCAGTGGCCCGCAGACCTTCGCGATCATCCTTGGGGTTTCCAAATACAAATTTGTACGACCCCTCGCTTACGCGGATAAAGATGCCCAGCTCTTCAATGATTATTTAAGATCCCCGGGCGGCGGAAGTGTAAAAGAGGAGAACATATTTTTATTGCTTAATGATAAAGCGTCCAACTCCAATTTTTGGGGTAAGGGTTTTCAATGGTTAAAAGCAAAGGACCTGCGAAAAGGCGACCGGCTTTTTATTTACCTCGCCGGTCATGGAGATGCGATCGATGAGGACCAGTTCTTCTTCTTAGGTTATGATTGTAACCCGCAGGGTGATAAGAATAATTACCTTGTCAGCGGCGCTATCCAGTTGTTCAACCTGAAAAAGAAGATCGCAAATGAAACTGCCAAAGGTGTCGAAGTCTTTTTCGTCATGGATGCCTGCAGGTCCAACGAACTTCCGGGTGGTCTGACTGGTCAGAATTTTTTGAACTCAGCTATTTCGGAGAAAAGAGCCGGGGAGATCATCATGCTCGCTACAGGCGCGGGGCAGGAATCGCTGGAAGATGCTTCTATCGGTACCGGCCAGGGCCTGTTTACCTATTACCTGGTGGATGGCCTGAGCGGGCTTGCTGATTCCATCGGTGGCCCCGACAAAAAAGTGACCTACCGTGAAATAGCAGCTTACGTGGACAAGAATGTTCCCTTTGTGGCCGAGCAGCGTTTTAAAAGAAAACAGGATCCCTATTTCTGCTGTACCGAGAACAGCGACCGGGTGATCAGCACCGTGGATACTGCTTATTTGCAAAAATGGCTGAAAACAAAAAAACAACAGAACCGCGGGCCAGGAAATTCTGTTCCTGAAGGTTTTGAAAGGCCTTTCCATCTAACAGATGCTGATACATTACTTGTAGAAACCTACAACCGTTTCTACCGGGCCGTCAATAATAAGAATCTGACCGGTGGTGGTGCTTCGGCGGAAGATTACTTTTCCCAGCTGAATAAAAAATTTCCCGGCAATCCTTATACACTCGATGCTAAATCAACGCTGGCCGTTGAATTCATTAACATCGCCCAATCAAGAGTGGACCGTTACCTCGCCTGTGGGGAAGATGGTTCCGCCAAACAGCGGCAGGAAAATACCGATGCCGCCAATGGGCTGGAAAAAGCCATCGCCAGTGTGCGAGAGGATGATGGGGATTTTGCTAATTCCTTACTCGGAAGACTGTACCTGCTGAGAGCAAGTGGTAACAATGCGTCTGCGGCGATTTCTTTCCAAAATGCTTATGCCGCATTAAAGACAGACCCCGATGGTGCTTATATACAAAACAAACTCGCTTTATTACACCTCGAAAATAACAGGACCGACAGTGCACTGTATTATGCAGAGAAAGCGACAAAGACAGCTCCCAACTGGGCCTGTGCGTTGACAACCCTTGCGCTGGTCAGAAAAGCTATGGCCAACAATAATGAACCGACCCGGGATAAACCAAAACCCAAAAGACCGGTAAGCAAACTGGGTTTGGGTTTTACTCTCGGTGGAGGTCTCAATCAATCAAATCCTACCTATTCAGGTGATGCCAACTCAGGTTTTATCGGGGTGGCTTCGAATACAGCACCTGGTTTTGACCTCGGGGTTATTGGCCAGGTGAGCCTGGGTTCTACGATAAGTATCCGGCCTGCCGTTACAATCAGCTTTGGAAATACGGACATTGATTTTGAAAGCAGGGGTTCCACCGGCGGACAAATAATTATTCAAACCATTCCCGTAAAAGGTACATCCGTAAATATCGCATTACCCCTGATCATCCGGTTTTCTTCCAAAGACGTAGCGCCCTATATCGCTTTGGGACATTCCTTTAGTTATTTGCTGAACCAGGATGCTACTTCAGCCGACCTTCTACCAGTAAAGAAATCCATGTTCCTT
>JANMKG010000006.1:0-2307 GCA_031371915.1 Chitinophagaceae bacterium
CGCACCTGAGCCGAACGGCGAGGAAACTTGCATGACTTGGGCGCCATCGTATTCGTGCAACGCGACTATGTGTCCCTCTGTAACTGCAAACTTATTGCCATCGAAAAATCCAGCGGCAAATACTTTCTGACCCACCGCCACACTTTTTGAAATATTTGCTGTTGCACCAGCAATCTCCGGTGCCCTGAGGATGCAAAGGTCGTGCGTTGAATCCCGAGCTTCTAATTCGGCTCGCCAGACTTGGCCATTGTGAACAACTTCCAGGTTGTGCGCGATCGCGGTTACATGACAGTTCGTAACCAGACGGCCTGCACCTAATAGCACTGCGGATCCGCGTGTAACTTTGCCATCCGCGTGATAGCCCCGAACTTTCACGATCGTCGTCTCGGGAAAGTTCTCACCGGCAAAACTCGCCACCTGATTCGCAAGCGACCAGACGATCCCTGCAAGCAATAGGCTTAAAGTTCTCATGAACGCATCCTATACCTTTTAGTCTAGGGTTGCGTCAGACAAAAGGACTATATAGTTAAATATTTACAATAAAATCAAATACTTGCGAACTGTCTGCCCTCGGTGCGCCATGTGATTGAAGACCCAGCCGGCCAATTCGGGCACCGCTACCGCGAAGGGATTGCGTGTCTATGTGTAGCCGTAGCCTGATAATCTATTCTTATGGCATCGAAATTGGCTACGGTCGAACCGTCAATCCTTGGGCTCAGGCGCATCGGACTACTCGAAGGATTGCCGGAAGATGACAGTAAATGCAATGACAAACAGGATGGGTTTTGCCGAGATGCTTCGGGCAACGAAAGTTGATAAGTTGAAAGGTTGAAGGGTGATGGCGATAGGTGATGAGTGACGTGTGAAGCGTTGATGAGTTATTGAGTTAATGTTTGTTGAGCGGAAAAGGAATTTGTAATTGGGAATTTGTATAGAAAACTTCACTGAGAAAGTTAGTTTTGAATATATGCAGAAGGAAATGTTTATAAGACCCAATTCCAAATTCCAATTCCACTAAGGCTTACCTCCCGATCATCACTCATCAACTCATTGACTACTCCGACACCTCCGCAAAATACTGAACCAATACCTTACCATCTGCAACGATCCGTACCGGATAAGTATCTTCTTTTTTAAACTGGTGATTAAATGTTATGACGGATCCATTATCGGTAAAATTCATAGCCTGGGCTTTTTCCTGCTTTTTTTCATCCCCTGTTACAAGGGTAATAGAGGCGATCGTTGCGTTGCTGGTATGTGGAAAGCTGAATGTGGTTGTATTTTTTGTTTTGACCTTTAAGAATCCTGTAACAGGCTGTGGTTTCTGCAATCCGTAAATATATGCGGCACTTGAGAATACTGGCAATGCATAAAATTCTTTTTTGCTTTTAGGCCCCGGGCCTAATTGCCAAGCGCTGTTATCAGGGAAATGATCAAGATTGAATAAGGTCTTGTTTGCAAAGAAATATTCACTTGTGAATTCACGTGTGAACGTACTGAATTTTTTATCTGTATAGCCGCTGGCTTTTGCAGCATCAATATAATACCATTCCTCGGGGCTTTGCCCAAGCTGTACAACATTCCATGAATGATTTATATCATCTGAAAGATTATTTATTTCTTCAGTATAGTTCTTCACATAACCATCAACCGTGAGGCAGCGTATGTTAGCCATACTGCACATTTCCTGTATAAGATTAGCATATCCAAGTGGAGTGGCTTTGCGGCTTTGTATAACCAGTACAGGATCCACCTTTCTGTTGTCATTGGATTTTATCGCCTTGAGGTCGAATGAGATATTATTGGCGATCCAGTAAAAGATCGCTCGTGCCTTCTTTTGTTTATCAGGAAACCTTCTTGTGAGGGTATCTGCAATAGTGGCAACATTAAATGCATTAAGGGAGCCTAGTTGTTTTACGATCGAATCTGTTCCGGCATATTCATTTTGTGCCTGAATGTTATTTAAAAAAAGTAGGCAAAGAGAAAGGGATACGAGGGTCTTCTTCATCTATAAAAATAAGGAAGGTTACGTTAAGGAAAACGAAAACTTGATACCGGATCCCGAATCCGAGATACCAGATAAGCAGCTCAAATGTTGCAGAGTATTCATCTAGCAAACTGCATCCCGTATCTGGTATCCCGTATCCGGTATCTGTCCACCCGTATCGTGTATCCCATTTTAATATACATAATCTACCTTAGAAAAAGGATCTCCCTATACTTCGGTAACATCCAGAAAGCATCATCAACGATCAGTTCAAGCTTATCTACATGGTAGCGTATGATATCAAAATGCTTTTCTTTAAC
>JANMKG010000019.1:0-8753 GCA_031371915.1 Chitinophagaceae bacterium
ATACAATAAAATTGAATTGATCATTGGCTTTAGCCAAAAGCCTTATTGCGCAACCAGTTTCCCATCCTGGTATACAGGCAGCACATTCGCCCCGTCATTGGTAAGACAAAACCGGATATCTTCTATCAGCCCAAACCGCTCTACCAGGCGATGATAATGGGTGAGTTGAGGTGCGAATTCCGGGAGTTTGTTTTTATTCTTTGCATACATGGTCTCGGCCATCAGTGAGCTATCGCAATGGACTGTAAAATCTTTACCTATACGATGGATAACAGCGCCTGCAAACAATGTATCTTCAAGGTTAAATCGGTCTTTCCACCCGGCACAACCAAGCACCACATTCTTTTTTTGCGACAACAAGAAATCACATACCGCGGAGAGATTCGGGAAAGAACCCGAGATGATCGTATCCGCGTTTTTATCCAGGGCCATTTGCAATAACCGGGTTCCATTGGTCGTGGTAAGTACGAGTGTTTTATTTTCAATAAAGTCCCGGTGATATTCCAGCGGGGAATTGCCGTGTTCCAGCCCTTCGGCGATCTGCCCGTCTCTTTCACCGGCTGCAATACCCCCGATATTCTTACTTATTTCAATGGCTTTCGGCACAGAGTCCACGGGTATCACACATTTGGCTCCATTGTATAAGGCGGAGGCAATAGTAGAAGTGGCGCGAAACACATCAATGATCACGACCACGCTGCTGCTGAGATCATATAAATGCAAAAGGGCCGGCGACAGGGAAGTATGGAGGGTTGGTTTACTGCTCATAGTAAACGGCAAAAATAAAGGAACGGGGTTAATAAGAAGGACTACTTGGCCAGCAATCTTTTCCATTTGCCGGTTTCGGCAAACTCTTTAATGGCCTTATTCCGCTGCTCAAGGAGCCTTTTCATGTAGCGGGTCAGGTAGAGATTATTAAACCATTGACCCAACATTCCGTAAGGCGATTCAAAATGCAGGAGATTGATCAGGATCGTGCCGTTATCGCAGGATTTAAAATGATGTTCATGTTTCATCATTTTAAAATCACCCTGCAACTGCTCATCGGTGAACATCTCATTTTTTTTCATTTCCGAGATCTTTACCCGCAATAACCGGTTCTTAAATAAATGCCTTGCTCTCCAGGTGATGGTATCTTCCTTTTCAGCCAGGCCGAACCGGGTGCCGGCAACGGCCTCTTCCTTATGCGTGGACATGGATTCCTTATGAAGACCGATATGACGTGTAAGATCAAAGACCACTTCAGCAGGGGCTGCAATAAAAGTAGTGAGGTGAATCGTTGGCATGAGTTGAAAATTAGCAATTAGAAATGAGAAATCAAAGGAGAAAGAATGGTGCCAGTATTTGCTTATATGCTCAGGGTTTCAACTTCTTGATTTTAAGCAAAAGGGATCTTGCAGACTTTTGCATTGAGCAGTTTATCTCTCACCTTTATGTAAATATCCGTATCGATATTCGCACTTATTGTCCGTACATACCCCATACCAATAGCTTTTCCAAGACTGGGTGATTGCGTACCGGAAGTAACATGCCCGATCGTCTCTCCCCGGAAATTCTTTATTTCATATCCATGGCGGGGGATGCCTTTTTCGATCATTTCAAACCCCACTAGTTTTCTTTCTATCCCTTCAGCTTTTTGTTTTGCAAAAATTTCTTTTGAAGTAAAATCTTTCGTGAACTTGGTGATCCACCCCAGTCCTGCTTCCAGCGGGGAAGTGGTATCATCAATATCATTTCCATATAAACAATACCCCATATCGAGTCGCAAAGTATCCCTGGCACCCAGGCCAACAGGTTTCAATCCCAGTGGACTCCCGGCTTTGAAAATAGCATCCCAGATCTTATCGGCCGCGTCATCCTTGTCTTCAAAATAAATTTCTACTCCCCCGGCTCCCGTATAACCTGTCGCACTGACGATCACATTATCAACACCAGCAAATTTCCCTTTGGTGAAAGTGTAGTACTTCAGGTTGAGGATATCCATATCCGCTAGCGGTTGTAACATTTTGGTGGCATTCGGACCCTGGATAGCCAACAAACAGGTTTTGTCGGAAATATTATGCATCTCCACTTTGTCTGTATTGTGCTGCTGTATCCAGTTCCAGTCTTTTTCAATATTGGAGGCATTCACGACCAGCATGTAGACCTTGTTTTCCTCGATGCAGTACACAAGCAGGTCATCCACGATCCCGCCTTTTTCATTGGGAAGACAACTGTATTGGGCCTGGCCTTCTTTTAGTTTCGCAGCATCATTGCTGGTCACCCGCTGGATAAGATCCAGTGCTTTCTCTCCCTTAACAATAAACTCCCCCATGTGACTAACGTCAAATATGCCGGCATTTTTTCTTACCGCGGCATGTTCATCATTGATACCGGTATAGGAAATGGGCATATTGTACCCGGCAAATTCCGCCATCTTAGCGCCAAGGGCAATATGTTTTTCCGTAAAAGGGGTGTTTTTCATATTAGCAAAATTGTCCGCAAATGTAGAGCAAAATCAGTTGACAACTTTTCCCATGCGTAAATACAACGGGAAGCTGATCTTCATGTATTCACGTGTCCAATAAGGCCTTATTTCTTTCATTAACTCATTCACCGGGTTATCACCGGTTGCAGCGACGTATTTTTGGAGGGCCGACCAGGTGCCCAGGTAGCCTTCCAGCTGCGGGAGGTCCCATTCGTACGCGATGCTGAATACAGGACAGTTTATTTCTTCAAATGGAAAGGGAATGCTGGTGTAATGATCATCCACGTATTTTCTTTCAGCATCCCAGTATTTCTCCAGTGTGATGAAATGATGATGATCAATAAGCTTGTCGATGGCGGGGCTGATGCGGAGCAGGCTATACATCCAGGCTGCGATCCACCCTTCCTTCTTTGTTACCCTATTTACTTCTTTATAGAATCGATCAAATTGAAACCAATGCAGCGCCTGCGAAACCGTGACCAGGTCGAAACTGTTGTCAGCGAAGTTTGTTTCTTCGGCCGGTTGTTTCGAATAAAAAATATTGTCTGCTGTTACTGCGTGGTCTATTTGTTGCTGGCTGATATCCGTGGCATCTACCCGTGGAAAATACATAGCCAGTTCTTTTGCCGTTTGCCCGTTACCGGTCGCGCAATCCCACGCCCTTGTTTTATTATACACCTGCTGTAAAATAAAAGCAAATAGTTCCGGCGGGTAACCCGGCCTGTATTTCGCATAGCGCTCGGCCTGTTGGGAAAAATTATCTTTCATTCGCTTAAAGGTAAAAAAAGAAAAGCCCATCCAACAGGAAGGACCTTTCTTTCTGCTTGTTAGCAGGATCAACCAGTCCCGCGCAGGCAGGACATCAACCTCGCTTATACTAAAACCATTGAACCAGGGAAGGCACCGGTGAGGGTCCCCCGGCAAAAGCTTCATCCTTATTAAGGGTGACTTTATTGCTAAAAGTAGTCGGTTTAGGGTCCGCTGCTTTTTGTTTCTCTTCCAGTTCTTTTATTTTGCGATCGCTTTCTTCTTTTTTGCGTTTTTCCTCTTCGATCTGTTGTTGAATATCATTTGTCCCTTTTTTCACTGCGCTGTCTGTAGCAGGATAACGGTAATTGTTATCGGGGTTGGTAGTTACAGCGGCGCCGCTGGGATCCTTTAATTCACCATCTGTGCCCATTGTATAATCCACTCCGGCCCGGTACCAGGTATGATCCTCTTCATTATTATTGATCTCGAAACCTGTTACCCTGTTTCTCCTGCTTTTTCTCACATGTATATGCAGCGAGTTCAGCTTATCTTCTACCGATTGGTCAAAGCGGATCTTTTTCCCGGCCGGTACCTGTATTTCGATCTCGATATTCTGGCCGCGGAATTTACTCCTGCTGTCAATCGCGTAACCATTCGCGAGATCCAGCACGCTGTCTCTTGATACAACACTGTATTGGATTTTTTCCGCCCTGCTCGTAGCTTCCTCGTTGCTGCGGCCGAAACTATACCTCTTCATTATAACCCGGTACTGGTCATCGGTACTTGCTTTTACATTGAATTTTATGGCGGCTATTTTTAATGTATCCTCGGAAAGGTCCCAGCCATTATTGCCATCGCGCATCCAGCCAAAGCTACCGCTGAACTCCAGTTCATCCTGTGATACCTGCACGATCATTCTTCCATTGGCGGGCTGGCTGACAGCAATAGGCGAATCCACATGCTCGTATTCACGGAAATCCTTTACCATGCTTGATACAAATAAGATCATGACGATCCAGCCAATGGCCCACAAACCACCAAAGGTCCAGCCAAGGTAGTTGTTCCTTGATTTTGCCCTGATGATACGACGGATCATCCAAATAATAAACCCTATCAAAGGAACCAGCAGGAAGAGAATCAACGTACCCCAGGCAAAAAGTTGCTGCCATTTACTGGTCCATAAGAAATTATTGACCGGTGACCAGGCAATTCCGCTGAAGATTAAAGCGATCAGGGAAACAAATAGGGAGAACGCGATGATACCTGCGATGAACAGGAAAAAAAACCTGAAGATCACTGCGATCGCATGTCCAAATCCGCCGCGGCGGCGACGCACTGTGTCAGTGACGTCTGACGCAAAAGCCCGGCCTCTTGTACCAGCAAATTCTTTTGCTTTATTACCCATGTTTTGCGCGGACGTTTTAACTTCCTCGCCCCAGCCTTTCATACGTTCCTTCATATTACCCATTCCTTCCTTTACATTCTGGCGGATGCGGTTAACATCTACCCGCTCGCCCCGCATTTCCATTTTTTCATAATCACTGTTGGCTTCAGGTAATACGATCCACAGGATAATATAAGTAAGGATGAAGGTCCCGCTGATCGAACCAAACCCGATATTCAGCGCCACGTCAAAATCATTATCCCAGCTGAAACCACTGAGTATCCGCAGGAATATATTTAATAAGAGAGGTGCGGCAAATATTAACCGTATCCCGTTTGCCTTTTTATCAAAATAAGCAGCAAGCCCACCTGCAACACCACCCAGTATCCTGTCATCCGGGTTGCGGTATAATCTTTTACCCCTATATCCTTCAAGGTCTTTGGGTGGCAACACGATCCACAGGATGATATAGGCAATGAACCCGATACCAGTACCAAACCCAAGCACAGCAAATAATAACCGCACAACTGCCGGATCAACATTCAGGTAGGAGGCAATACCACTACATACACCACCGATAAATTTATCATTACTGTCACGGTATAAGCGGCCACGTGATTTTTTCTCCGCAAAGGTATAATTAGGCTGACCACCACTTCCTGGCTGGCTATTTTGTTGCGATGCTTCGCCGCTCAATTTTTCTTCTGCTTCAAAATCTTCCACGGTACCCATGGAAGCGATCACTTCGTTTATATCGGCATCTGTAACCGCATCAGCTCCTTTATGGATCTTTTCATACAGCAGTTCCGCGATCCTGCTTTCAATATCGTTGATGATCTCATCACGGCTTTCATCATTGGCGAAGTAGCGGCGCAGGCTTTCTATGTAGGCCTGCAACTTTTCATAAGCGGAATCTTCGATCGGGATTACCCGGCCGCTTAAATTTATGTTGATGATCTTTTTCATGTTATTATAATTGGTTGAAGTGGTTGATTAATTGTTTAAGGGTTCATCGGATCTCTTGCTGGCCAGGGCATTTACCCCATTTGATAATTCGTTCCAGGTTTGCTCCAGCTCTTTATAGAAATCATTACCCTTTTCTGTCAGGGAAAAATATTTACGGGGTGGCCCCGAATTACTTTCCACCCATCGGTAGGTCAGCATTTCGGCATTTTTCAGGCGGGTTAACAGGGGATAGAGAGTGCCTTCTAAAATCTGCAGGTTGGCTGCCCGCATCTCTTCCACAATATCACTCGGATAAGCTTCACCCCGGCGTATGATGGAGAGAATGCAGAACTCGAATATGCCTTTCCGCATCTGGCTTTGTGTGTTATCTATATTCATATTTTCTGGAAGTAGGTTTTGCAAGAAGCGAGTGGTGATTCAAACTTTCGTGATCCTTCCTCCACTGGCTATTTCCTACTTGCTGAATCAAAGATAAGGTGATATTTGGTACTATGCAAACTAAAGTACCATATTTTTTAGAGTAATGGCCAAAATAGCTGCCCTATTTCGCCTATAACCCTTATTGGTAAGCATTTCCGTTGAGAATCGGTAATTTGGGGGCTAAAACTGCAGTTTACACAAATGGTTAAAAAGAAGGATAAAACGCAAATTCTCTTCCTTTTCCCGATTTTTAAGGGGTGGAAAAAACAAGCCCTCCCTTTATCTATATATTATTAATAGTGGCCCTGGCTTCCTGTTCTAATAAATATGAAGCTATGCGGACCGGGTACCAGTTCAAAAGCCCGGACGGAAGACCCGATTATTCCAATCTTAATTATTGGGCAGCCCATCCCTGGAAATGGGATCCTTCCGACAGTGTTCCCGAACCGCTTCGCCATGAACCCAGGGATTCAGCCGTCGACGTTTTCTTTTTACACCCCACCACCTATACGAGTAAAAGAAGAATGAAAGACCAGAATGCGGGTATTGATGATGATTTCACCAATGCAAAAACAGATTATTCAACAATACTATACCAGGCCAGTGTTTTTAACCAGCATTGCCGTGTCTTTGCACCGCGCTATCGCCAGGCGCATATCAGTAGTTTTTTCATGAAGGATTCTGAAAAAGTAAATAAGGCTTTTGAACTGGCTTATGATGACCTGCGCACTGCTTTCCTGTACTATTTACAAACCTGGAATAAGGGCCGGCCGGTCATTATTGCGTCGCATAGCCAGGGAAGCCTGATGGCCGAAAAACTACTGAAAGAGTTCTTTGAAGACAAACCTCTTAAGAATAAACTGGTGGCAGCCTATATCATTGGCTGGCCGGTATCAAAAGAATATTTTACGTCGCTGAAAATGTGTGAAGATTCCCTGCAAACCGGTTGTATCTGCAGCTGGCGTACATTCCGTGAGGGCTATGTTCCATTTTACCTGAAAAAAGAAAAGGAGAATTCCTATGTCACGAATCCCCTGACCTGGACAACAGGAAATGAATATGCTTCAAAAGAACTGAACAGGGGAAGTGTATTGGTAAAGTTCAACAAAGTATACCCTAAGACCACGGCCGCCCATGCAAGTAACGGCTTATTGTATATAAAAAAACCAAAATTCCCGGGAAGCTTTTTCTATTTTACCCGCAACTATCATATCGGGGATATCAATTTGTTTTACCTGAATACAAGGGAAAATATTGAACAGCGCATCAATATGTTTTGGAAGAAATAATTACTGGTTTTTGTTATTATTCAGCCACCCGGCCTCTTCCGGGGATATTTTAACTACTGTGTATTTTTTTACCATTGTAATAGTGGCTTCGTCGAGTACATCCACCAAATTCTTATAAGATGCCTCCACTGAAGCCTTGATGATCATCATTAATCCAGCCCTGCCTTCTTTTTTATTGTTTATATCCAGCCATTTTTGTTTTTCTCCAATTACTTCTCGCAGCCCGTTTGTCCCTGAATAACTTGTTCGCATAATTTCCCCGGATGCAAAAGCTTCTTTCCAATCACCGTAATAGTAGTAGATCGTATTATTGCGGCCAAGTAATATTGTCAGGGCATCCGATCTTCCGACAGGTGTAAGACGACCTTCAGTCGGCAGAATGATGTTCATAGTGGTGGGCTTGCTCAATTCTGTTGTGATCACAAAAAAGGAAATGAGCAGGAACCCGAGATCAACCATGGGAGTCATGTCGATCTTAAGAGTATGTCTTATCATTCGCTTCACTCCCGCCCTGTGCCGGGTTCTGTTTTTCAACTCATCAGCAATGTTTATCTGCGCCATAAGCCGGTTTGCTTATAAGACGCCGGGACCCAATAAATCCATACAAGGAAAAATTATTCCACGAGTACAAATGCCGCCCAAAAATACGCCGGGTACTTTTTCCGCATATCCGATTGTGCCTGGTAAAAAGAAGCATTGAGCGATTTGCCGCCCAGCCAGTAAGTATAAAAGTCCGTCATCAGTTCGGCCGTTTCTTTATCCGGCACCTGCCAAAGACTGACGATCATTTTTTTAACCCCTGCTATTTTAAATCCTCTTTGTAGTCCAAACACCCCCTCACTCCCTTTTACATCACCGAGAGCAGTTTCGCAGGCACTGAGTACGACCAGTTCAGTATTGCTTAAATTCAATTGGGATATTTCGTATGCGGTTACAATTCCATCTTCTATTCCTTCCACCGGTGTTTTACCGCTCCATGCATAATTACCTCCCGCGAGTACGATACCGCTCCGCATCAATGGATCATTGGCAAGGGAATAAGCATTACCCTGCCCGATGCCGTTCTTCTTCTGGTTCTTTCTCTCCGGGTCAGGTAAAAAGAAACCATGTGTGGCAATATGCATCACGAGTGGTGCTTTGGTTGCGAGGGTCTTCAGGTTATCTTCTGATGCAGCTGCCTGCACAAATGACTGGCTGCTGATCTTATTTTGTTCAAACAACTGGCTGATCTTTTTTATCTCTTCAGCGGTACCGGGAAGATCGATCCATACCCCATTCTCATTCCCGCGGTTCTTTGCAATCGATCCCGAAACAGCATTACCCTCTTTATTGACCGCGCCCTTTCGCTGCTTTACCAGTTGCAGGCTGTCCATCGTAAAAAGCGCATCCCCGAATAAAACAATACCACCGGGTCCTGCAGTCCTGTTTGTTTCCGAACGAAGAGATATCTGGCGGGTGCTGGTGTATTGCTGTAACT
>JANMKG010000036.1:0-3289 GCA_031371915.1 Chitinophagaceae bacterium
TGGGTGTATTGTTTGTATTTATCAGTTACCGCGTAGCCCAGCTCATTGTGCATCGCCTCCCGTATCACATCCAGGTTGCGGTTCTCGCAAAAAACGGTGGGAATGAATAACCAGTAATTGGCGGTACCGACTCTTCCGTCACCGCGGTGATAGCCATTGAAGGTCTTTCCGCTGAATTTTGAAACATCCGGAGCATGCCATTCAAAATGTCCGTCGCGGTAAGCATAGGGCTCAGCGGCATGCTTGATATTTTGCGTAGTCATGCGGCTGCCCTTTGAAATACCTGTTTGTGCTTTTCCTACGAGCACACCGTACATGATCACTTCGTCACCCGCGTTCAAATCCTGCATAAAGAATTTATGCTTGGCAGGAATATCTTCGGTTAAGGTATAATCTGCCCCTTCAAAAGAAATTGTTTCTCCTTTGGAAAGATTGGCCAGCGCCACGATCACATTATCCTTACGATGGACTTTTAATACTTTATGCTTCATTCGTCAGGCAGTAACTTTTTTAACCTCCAGCTGTGCAATGGTTGGCAATACGCCATTGGTGATCATATCCTGTAATTGCTCCTGCACCGTTGTGAGGAAGCCGGGTAATTTAACCAGGTCCGTATCCCAAAGTTCTTCATTTTGCATTACTTCTTCAGCCAATCCTGCGGGGCTGTTTTTTTCCCAGGCACGGCAGAAATAATCAGCTGAATCATCCTTGATCTCGTATTCCACTCCCTTTCTTTCTCCAAAATACTTATTCCCTTCTTTACGGGTAACTTTCATGTATAAAAGAAAGCCGGCAAACCCTGTTGCCATATGCAGCGGCGGGCTGTCATTCAGTTCGTAATGCCGGAGCAGCAGGGGTATGTTCCGCATTTTCATTTTGGAAGTGTACTGGACAGTAATACTCTGCCACTGGTGATCAATAAAGGGGTTGCAGAACCGTTCGAATACACGGTTGGCAAATTCCGTTTTTACTTTCTCGTCGATCGTATAGGGAATAGCTTTTGCGATCTCGTTATGCATCAGGTTCCTTGCAAATACCGAAAAAGTTTCATCGGTGATAGCTTCGCGGGTTATATTAAAACCGGATAAAAAAGCTATTCCACAATTAAAGGAATGCGTACCATTTAGCAGGCGGAGTTTTAGTTCCTTGAACAAAGTGATATCCGGGGCGATCACCACTCCATCATCGGCCTGCCCAAAAGACAATACTTCTTTGATAGCAGCATCGCCTTCAATCGCCCAGAGACGGAAGACCTCGCTCATCGTTAGCAATTCATCCTGATATCCTAATGCTTTTTCAATTTTTTGTGTATCTGCAGGATTGGGTTTTCCCGGCACGATCCGGTCTACCAGCGAATTACAGAAATGATTGTGGTTCTCCAGCCATTCGATGAATTTAAAATCCAGGCTATTCCGGTGAGCCAGTTCCAGTACAATACTTTCCAGTTTGGAACCATTGTCGGTGATCAGTTCGGTAGGCACGATCACCATCCCGCTGGCAGCACTGCCGTTAAAGGCTTTGAAGCGTTCATATAGAAAGGCGAGTAATTTTCCCGGAAAGGAAACCGGCGGTTCGCTGTTGATATCATCCTGTACCAACTGGATACCTACTTCGGTAGTGTTGGAGATAATGATCTTCATTTCGGAGTTATGCGCGCATTCCAATATTCTTTTCCATTCTGTTTTGGCACCCAGGACACGGCTGATGGAAGCGTTGACGATATTCTCTTCCACCGTTTGTCCATTCTCTACACCACGAACACAGATCGTATAAAGACCATCCTGCTTGTCAAAAGCGCTGCTGTCACTGTCCGTCGACTTCACTACCACCACTCTCCCGTTAAAGATACCCTGGCGGTTGGCTTTGTCAATAAAATAATCCGGTAGTCCTCTCAGTAAAACACCCGTGCCGAATTGCAACACTTTTTCCGGCAGCTCAAGCTGTTTTGTTACCGGCAAGACCATTCCGGGTTTTAGGGCAACCTGCCCTAACGCTTCTTTGGATAATTGCATAATCAGTTTATTGCGGGGTTCCAGCGCTTGCCAAAAACCCAGTTAATGGTTATATCACCTGCATTCAGACCGGCCGGGAGATTATTCCCGTACCAGCTATAATCATTGCCACCATCACGGTGACAGTTGTAATAATAGATTCGTCTTCCCCATTGAATAGTATTGCTGGTGGGTACGAGATAGATATCGGCGTCCTTCATGTTCTTTGCAAAAGAGCAATTTACAAGGTAGAACTGCGCGTCACGATGATAACGGCCCAGCATGAAACCATCGTAGCCGTTGAATTTACAATTCACGAGTACCGTTTTGGAATCGGCATTGCCTGAACCATCGTGCCAGATGCTTGCGGGCCCGGTGTTCGCATAAAATTCGCAGTTCTCTGCCCATGCCCATCCGCGGGGACAATAGAAATCAACACCGCCTTCCATCTTGCAGTCTTTAAAGTAGAACATGCCGTCTACGGTATTCCAGGGACTTACTGTATCGCCCGCGTAAGCCCGGAAACGACAGTTCACCGCTTTAAGGCGGGTGGCTTTAATCGTCCGCAATGCCATCTGGTGGCCAGTGTTCGTAATTGTTTTTTTATGCGTGATGGTATCGGCGGCGCAATCAACGGTCTTACTTTCTTTCACATTGAAACCATAATCATTGGCGATCGTGAGGTTTGCCAGGGTGATATCATTGCCATTCACATTCATGGTGGCGACGCCCCAGTCGTCGGGGTGATCACAACGCCATTCATCACGGGCAATATCCTGGGTGATGATCGTTTTATCCCGGTCTTCTCCCTTGATTATGATATTGCTCTTTTCGATAAATAATTTCTCGGCATACACTCCTTTTTTAATAATGATCGTACGGGGAGTGGCCGATGAATCCGGCAAACTGTTCAGGGCCGACTGGATCGTCTTGTAATCACCGCTGCCATCTGCCGCTACTGTTATTTTTTTGGAAGATCCCGCAGGTTGCGCTACCGCACAGGACTGGAATACCAGCAATGCCAGCAGGCCATAAAGGAGTATGATAAAGAGGATCCTCATTATTTGATCGTTGCCTGTTTGATCAGCCATTGCACCAGGTCAGTAGCTGCTTTATAATTCTCATATTCCGCCGGGATCTTTCTTCCATCCAGGTATTCGTTATAGAACCAGGGATCACCCACGGCGAAAACGGTTCCTTTACCGACTTTCGATATGGACATTAGTACTTCACCATTTTCTGTATAAATGCCCACCGCGGGTTTGCTGAGGGTCTGCGTACAAAGCTGTTTGATAAAC
>JANMKG010000078.1:0-3017 GCA_031371915.1 Chitinophagaceae bacterium
CATCGCGGCAGTACTGGAAGTGGATATCGCTTATTTTTTCGAGGGAGCTTCCGGTAAACAGGAAATTGAAGACCAGAAAAAGATATACGGGTTTGCTACCAAGACCGAAATGGAAGAACTCGCGAAAGCCATTCAAAAAATGAAACAGGAACTCGCCAGCCTCAAAGCCTCCCTCCAGCCTCCTTCGCCTAAGAAGAAAAAGAAGGGGTAAGAATTATTCCAGGTACGTTTCTTAACCTGTTGGAGGAATTAGCCTCAGAGAGGCGATATGTCAGTAGAAAAATGCAATTGATAATGATTTTCAAAGGTACGCCATAGGTATAGCGAAATATATTACATGTCGCTCCTACAGAGCTAAAATGACATTGAATATTTTTTCTACTGACATTTAGCCCCTACGGGGCTATAAATACCTCCCGATATTTAACAGTAACCGAGCTAATCATCTGCGAATTTGTTCTGCCCAAAAGAATTTACTGGTAAAAAAAAGGAGCTGCCACCGACAGTTCACTGCTGCAGCCCTGTCCGGGTTTGTTCTTAAATTTTAGTGTAGCTTTATTTATTGCCAACTATATCATGGGGAGGATTTAACATGAAACATACCTTAATAACATCCCTGCTTCTTATTTCAGTTTTTAGTTTTTCCTTCGGCCAGGGTCCGGGAATTAAGAGTGCGAGACCCAGCGATCCGGGTCCGATCAGGAAAACTGGTTGTTCGGATGCAAAATTCATAGCTGCCGAACTTGAAGCATACCAGGACCTGCTTAAGGCAAGAGCAGAAGCGGAACGCATCCTGGCAGATTCAATAACTAATATCGAACACAGAAAAAAGAACGAATTAGGACAACTAAATCTCAATTATTTGCAGGCACTTAATAAATGTGGAAATAATACCAAGTGCACTGAGGGAGCCAAAGATGATAATGACAAATGGGTCAGCAGGGCATTGGTCTATTATGGTGATGCTATTATAAGAGTCCAGGATGAAGCATATGACTCAAAGGAGGAAGCACAGCAGCAATACGAAGAAAAGGTAAAGGAAGCTATCAAACTATATTGTCATTCCTCATACACGGCTGCCGGAAATAACGGCCCTGTGGTTTACTCCGGTACGATCTGTCGCGTGGATAAACCTTTTACAGTCACTGGTACTATCTCAGCCGGCCCAATAATATACCCGTTCAAGTTCATTCCTTCCAGCGATTCGGCCGGTACGTTCAGCTTTAATACTACGTTTGGTCCAGCAATCCTGGAAGGCGGCGGTACCTATACCATAGAAGGAGCTGGTACAGGCAAACCCCGGATACTGATGAAGACAAGCAGCACAGGAACCCTTGCCGGCAAAACCACTTCCGGAAGCGGACCAGCTGAAATTGATCTTGTTCCCCTCACTACTAAGTGTAACGAGCAATAACGCTTTTCCTATTTTCAACTCACCTCTTTTTGTTTTAGTATAATCGCTAAGCCAATTTTTTGTTTATAAAATCATAAGAAATTCTTTTAGCTGCCAGCTATTCATAAAATTTTGTTGTAACGACCTTGCACCAATTGTAAAAACATTTCAACAATGTAATTTTTCATTTCAATCCCGCAATGCCTATTTGATCTTCTCTACACTTAACCATTACCTAAACACTGGTTATTTACCCTGACATGAATAAATACCTGTTCACTGACGGAACAAGTGGGGTGAAGGAATTGCAATCGCTGGCAGAACTGGAAGTGCTGATCGCGGCGGCTGCCAATCCCGGAACAATACGGATCTGGGTCTTCAGCAGCAATGAATGGATCAGCTATTCAAATTTCTGTAAAATAAGCACTGTATCTACCCGAGCCAGGAGCCAGGAGCCAAGAGGCAAGAGCCAGCAGCCGGGAGCCAAGAGCCAGCAGCCAAGAGCCAGGAGCCAGGAGCCGGGAGCCAGGAGCGGTTGGTTCAAAAAAATCTTATACATTCCTGTAGCAGCTGCAGGTGTCTTTCTCATTTTCAATTTCACTAAGATCAAATGGACGAAAGCGGACCCGTTGGAGACTACAGCGGTTAGACCAGGAAATGTTCCCGAGATGGATATTGACTCCCTGGTCTACGAGATCGAAACAACAAGAGGAACTTCCCTTGACAGGAGTACCCGCACGAATCTCCGCCTTCGTAACGACTGGCCTGAACGGATCGGGTTAAGCCTGCATGCCGAAAAAGAAACGAGCACGGCAGGGTCCCGCTATTTTAATATTGATGTGTCTATTGACAATACGACTGGTTTCAACCTGGACAATGCAGTGGTAAAGCTGTTGGTGTGGAAGAATGAGAAAGTGAATAGCAGTGACACTCTCCGTTTCAATGCTATACGGTATGATAAAGTGCTGACAAGACATCTTGATGCGACATACCGGGCCGATAGCATCACGGTAAGTTTCGAATCGATCAGGGCTACATCATTTAATTTCTGTTATTCAGCAACGACAAAAAATAATTCCGGTAATTATAATGACCGTTGGTTCTGCCGGGAATAGCCTTCGACAAGCTCAGGCTGACAAAGTCTTGTCATGCTGAGTTTATCGAAGCATAGACAAGATTAAAATGAAGACTAATCTATTATTCATCATTCTTAATTCATAATTCTAAATTATGGCGCTTTATTATTTGCCCGTTCTGATCCGCAGTGACCGCTATTTCGTAACCCGGTTAGAACATGACACTAACGATCAACGGGAGACGGATTTCAACTTCGTGATTCATGCGGAGGACAGGGTGCTGACACCGCTGCTAACCATCGAAGATCCCGGGAAGATCGTGCTGAACCAGATGGCGCCTTCGGAAAAACAGGATATCCCTTTACGGGAATGTCATATCTCCCTGCGAAAGACAGGCCCTGATTTTGAACTCCTCATCAGGAAGAACGGGTCTTTTGCCGTGGAACCCTTTTCTGATGATGAAACAGGTCTGCGACTGGATTATTCGGCGGACCAGAAAAGAGTATCAGTGGGTTTTTATAAATACAAGGTAGAACAGGTTCCCTTCC
>JANMKG010000090.1:0-9850 GCA_031371915.1 Chitinophagaceae bacterium
TGTCGTTTCCCCGAAATAAGCTTTGGCCATCCGGAAAAAACTTTTAATACCTTCTATCTTATCCAGTGCTTCTTTTACAGGATCTGAAGCCGGCGCCTGTGCACCACCACCCCCAAAACCACCGAAACCTCTTCCGCTCCGGGGCAGCATGGAGGGCATGTATAAATGCATACCGGCATCTGTTTTATAAGCTGCGTCTTCCCAGTTCCAGGCATCAAGCTGAACAACCGATGAAGAACCCGCCAGCAAACTACCCTGGGGTACGATATTGGCCAGCAGTACCCCGTTGGAACGAAGGGTATTGATCACTTTGGAATCAGTGTTATACGCTACTATGGCTCGTACATTTGGATTGAACTCACCGATCTCCTGTACATCATTACTAGCCCTAACGGCTCCTATTTCAACAAGACCCAGGTTCGTTGCAGGAAGGATCAGCCCAGGATAGACCTGTTTCCCTTTGGCGTCCACTACCTGCGACCCATCGGCAGGGATATTTATATTGGCCCCTACTTCTTCGATCTTCCCGTCTTTAATTTTAATGACCCCATTTTCGATCACTTTACCATTCCCTACATGGATGGTTGCTCCCTTGATATAAATGATGCCCTTTTGCGGCGGCGCCGGCAATACATTGCTCTGTGCCCCGGCTGCCAGCGTAAATAAAGTTGTTATCGCTAAAAATATTTTTTTCATCTTCATTTTTTTTAATCGTTAGAAAGATCATCTATCTCGATCTCTAATAAACCATGGCTATGACCAACGTCACTGCAGGTGTGAATGATCTGGTAACTCGGCTGTGCAGGGATAGTTGGTGTACCATTTCTTTTTTCCCCGTTCAGTTTTTTTACCAGCCTGGCTCTTTCGGCATCCACCTGTTTTTGCAGTTGCTCATCTTTTTCCCTGTCAAAATAAATGGTACCATCTACGATCGTGTACAATGATTTTGCATAGATACTGAGCGGGTTTTCTGTCCATACCACTACATCTCCATCCTTACCTACTTTCAGGCTCCCTACCCTGTCATCCACATGGAGCATTTTGGCGGGGTTCAGGGTAACCATTCTTAAAGCCTCCTCTTCTGTAACGCCGCCATACTTGACGATCTTGCCGGCTTCCTGGTTCAGGCGCCTTGCCATTTCCGCATCATCTGAATTAATCGCTACCGTCAGGCCCACCCGTTGCATAATGGCCGCATTATAAGGGATCGCATCTTCTACTTCCATTTTATAAGCCCACCAGTCGGAGAAGGTAGAAGCATAAGAACCGTGCTTCAGCATTTTATCAGCTACTTTATATCCTTCAAGTATATGAGTGAATGTATTTACGGTATATCCCATCCGGTTGGCCACTTCCATCGCGCTGTTGATCTCGCTTTGTACATAAGAGTGGCAAGTGATGAACCTTTTCTTGTCAAGGATTTCCACCAGCGCATCAAGTTCAAGATCGCGGCGGGGAGGATACAAACCTTTTTTATCTTTTGTATTGTTGTACTCGGCCCATTGTTTTTTATAATCCTTGGCCCTGGTAAATGCATCTACCAGTACCTGCTCCACTCCCATCCTTGTATCGGGGTAACGGTTATTATTGGAAAAATTGCTGATCGACGCCGTAGAGCGCTTTACATTTTCACCTAACGCAAATTTTATAAACCCATCTGAGTTTTTAAATTTCAGGTCTTCTGCATTGGCACCCCAGCGGAGCTTGATCAATTGCGTTTGACCGCCGATCGTGTTCGCCGAACCATGTAAAATATGTGACGTCGTAACCCCACCGCTCAACTGGCGATAGATATTGATATCATCGGGGTTGAGGTTATCGGCAATACGAACTTCCGATGTTACACTTTGTCCGCCTTCGTTGATCGAGGCAGCAGCAATATGCGAATGTTCGTCAATGATACCCGGTGATACATGTTTCCCGGTACCGTCAATGATCCTCGCCCCGGCTTCGTTGATATTTTTACCGATCGCGGCGATCTTACCATTCTTTATTAATACATCGGTATTCTGCAAAACTCCTTCCTTTTCACTCGTCCATACGGTTGCATTCTTTATCAGGATGGTTTCCTGCCTGGGTGCCTGGTCTTCTTCCCAGCCGAATGGCTCAAAAGGATAAACAACTTTACCCAGCACCGGCATTTCTTTTTTCTTTGTGCTGTCCATCTTAACCTCAGCAGCTTTGATAAAAGTAGCGGTCCATGTCAGTGCATTTCCTGCTGAATCAAGACCGGTTCCGTTCCATTCCATTCCATTACTGACACCGCTAAGACGGGTTGCGCTGGCCGGTAATGTTTGGGTTTGTCCGCCACCAGGAATGCCGCCGCCGGGTCTTCTTTGTGTAGTATCGGTTGGATTGGCGGGTCGCTGCCTGCGTGTCATCGGCGCATAGCTCAGTTTCACCATCTTTCCGTCATGATTGAATTTTGTATTCAGTGTATCTTTTCCATACATCGTAACGGAACTGCTGCTCTTTACATCCAATGTATAATTCTCGGCTCCTGTAAGTGATTTTATTGTGATATTCCAGGTACCGGCGATATTTAAATCATCTTTTACTGTGTAACGGATACCCTGTACCCAGTTATAAAAGATAATAGTCTTTTCATTAAAGATCGGTCCGCTCGTGATAAGGAAATTCGCGAGTTTTCCGGCATCCAGGCTTCCCACTTTATCATAGATACCCAGTACCGTGGCAGGTGTTTTTGTCAGGGCTTCCATGGCTTTGTTCTCACTTAAACCATAATCCATCGCTTTGCGAAGACTGCTCCAGAAGGTACCTACACTCCGGAGATCGGCAGTTGTAAGGCAAAAAGGAATACCGGCTTTTTCAAAAGCGGCCGCGTTCGTGGGTGCCAGTTCCCAATGCTTCATATCATTGACCGAAACAAAACGGGCTTCCACAGGATCTTCGACATCCTGTGCCTGCGGAAAATTCAGCGGAAGGATGAATGTAGCATTGGTGGCTTTCATCTCCTTTATCCGCTGGTATTCATTCTGCCCGGCTTTAAGAATGTATTGTACACCGAATTCATCTCCTATTTTATCAGCCCGGAGATCATTCCATTTATCATTGGCTTCAAATATCTGGGGTAATCCCTGCTCATCATTCCATGCCTGCAGGCTGAGGTTAAGTCCTTCCAGTGGTGGTTTATTCTTGTACCATTGTGCATCAAGGAAAGACTGGCGCAGGAGCGCAATGCTTCCCATAATAGAGCCGGGGTAACTCTGCGTGGAGGTTCCTTTATTAAAAGAATAATGGGCAGAGGCTTTTTCTTTTATAACAACAAGATTCTCTTTTTCATTGGCCAGTGACACTACGGTACCTGTACCACGGGCGATACCATCCCTGACATGCGACAATACAGTTCCAAATCCTGCTTCGCGAAGCGGTTTTGCCTTAGCATCGTCCACGGTAAAAACCCGGTAGGCATCCGCGTCAGTTTTAATGGCCTGGTTCCAGCCATAAGCTCCTTTAGTGGCTGTCTCTAATTGAGGTTGCTGTGCAAAATTAAATCCACCGCCTGCTGCTGCACCCGCCCGTTGTGGTGTAGGTATCCCATAATCGGCATAGATATCAATAAAAGAAGGATAGATATACCTTCCTTTACAATCTACTTCTACTGCACCCGGAGGAACTTTTAAACCCGTACCTATGGCCATGATCCGCCCGTCTTTGATGACCATTGTAGCATTGGTCAGCGTAGTGTTGGCGTCTTTAACGATCGTGGCGTTGGTGAAAGCATAGTGCCCGTGACGGGGATCGGCCACCCCGTTTTCCGGGAAAGTGACCTGGGCTTGTATCAGCCCCGCACAAAGAATACTGCCCAAAAGCAGTAGTGTTAGTTTTCTCATTGCATTAGTTTTAAAAAAGAATTCGAATTTAATGTAATCCTCTTTATCCCTTTGTAATTTATGATAAAAGGTGTTGTTTGGACGGAAAAGCCGGTATAGCCCTTTCACAGGAAGTTATATTAACTTTGACCCTCCTAATTACAATCGCATGACAAGAAGTCAAACCTCAATAATCTTACCTGACTTTGGACTTACGCCCCGTATCGACCAGGTGGGTGTGGAAGAAAGAGCTTCGCGTTTTACCAAGCGAAGTATTAAAAAAGAAACTAAGATGAACGGGTTGAAGCTGGTCCTCAATATGATCGACCTCACAACTCTTGAAGGAAAGGATACAGATGGAAAGGTAAAACAGCTTTGTTATAAAGCCATGCACCCACATGATGCCGTTGAGGGTATCCCCACCGTGGCTGCTATATGCGTATATCCTTCGATGGTGAAAGTGGCGAAAAAAGCGCTGGGCAACTCCGGTGTAAAGGTCGCCTCAGTAGCTACGGCATTTCCAAGCGGGCAGGCTCCCAAAGACATCAAGATCCGGGATACAAAATATGCTGTTAATGAAGGGGCCGATGAAGTGGATATGGTGATCAGCCGTGGTAAATTTCATGCGGGGGAATACAATTTTGTATTTGATGAGATCGCGGCGATCAAAGAAGTCTGCGGAGATGCCCGGTTAAAAGTGATCCTGGAAACGGGTGAGCTGGGCACATTTGATAAAGTGCGACGGGCCAGTGATATTGCTATGCACGCGGGGGCTGATTTTATTAAAACATCCACCGGCAAGATACAGCCGGCTGCTACCATGCCTGTGACACTGGTCATGCTGGAAGCGATCCGTGATTTTTATTATAAGACCGGCAAGATGATCGGTATGAAACCCGCCGGTGGTATTTCTAAATCAAAACTGGCTTTGCATTATTTAGTAATGGTAAAGGAAACACTGGGTGAAGACTGGCTAAATAACCAGTGGTTCCGTTTTGGCGCCAGCAGCCTGGCCAATGACGTGCTGATGCAGATCGTGAAGGAAAAAACGGGGAGGTACCAGAGTGCTAATTACTTTTCGGTTGATTAGTTTGAATAGAATAAGAAATTAGGAATTAGGAATAAGAAATTAGGAAGTTGAACAGTCTGAAAGATTGGTGTTGCGATTGCTGCGAGAAATATGAATGGCAATAAGCCCCGGAGGGCTGCATATTGGTAGCCCCGGGTTTTAACCCGGGAACAGATGAATAAAATGTTTTCACAGCCCCGTAGGGGCGGAATATTAATAGCCCCGGGTTTTAACCCGGGAACAAATAAATGAAATGTTTTCAGAGCCCTGTAAGGGCGAAAATTTTTTGTTAAATAGGATTACCGAACGATGAAGTGAGTGACCCGCCTCCTTAGCAATACGACGGGCAGGCACAACAAACGATGATCTGTGTTCATGTCGGTGGTAAAATAAATAAAACAATTACATGGCAAAGACAATTGCAAAAGGAAAAAGCAATACCATCAAATTAAAATTTGATACGTCCTGGAGTTATGCCCCAGCTCCGGAAAGCAAGAGTGCTGCCACGATCAACAAGCAGTACGAGCTTTTCATTAACGGCGAATGGCAGAAACCGCTCAGCAAAAAATATTTCGATACCATCAACCCGGCCAACGAGGAAAAACTGAGTGAAGTAGCCGATGCAGGCGCTGCTGATGTGGACAAAGCCGTGAAAGCCGCCCGCAATGCGTACGAAAAAACATGGAAGAAGATGCCGGCTAAGGAAAGGGCTAAGTATATTTTCCGGATCGCAAGAATGGTGCAGGAAAAAGCAAGAGAACTGGCGATCATCGAATCCCTGGATGGTGGTAAACCCATCCGCGAGAGCCGTGATTTTGATGTGCCTACGGCAGCGAATCATTTCTTTTATTATGCCGGCTGGGCGGATAAATTGGAATACGCTTTCCCGAACCGCAGAACTGAACCACTGGGTGTCGCGGGACAGATCATTCCCTGGAATTTCCCTTTGCTAATGGCGGCCTGGAAAATTGCGCCGGCTATCGCAACGGGTAACACCGTAGTATTAAAACCAGCAGAAACCACACCGCTGACAGCCTTGAAACTCGCCGAGATCATCCAGGAAGCTGACCTGCCGCCAGGCGTCGTGAATATTATTACAGGCGCAGGTGCCACCGGGGCAGCTATCGTTAATCATCCCGATATCAATAAGATCGCTTTCACCGGGTCAACTGATGTAGGAAAGATCATACAACGGGCGATCGCCGGAACAAAAAAGAAAGCAACATTGGAACTGGGCGGGAAAGCCGCGAATATCATTTTTGAAGATGCCCCCATCGACCAGGCCGTGGAAGGTGTTATCAATGGTATCTATTTCAACCAGGGACATGTGTGCTGTGCCGGTTCAAGATTGTATGTACAGGAATCGGTGGCCAAAGAGGTGATAAGAAAACTTAAAGACAGGATCGAATCACTGATCGTTGGTGATCCGATGGATAAGAATACAGATATTGGTGCTATCAACTCCCGGCAACAATTAGAATCTATTCATAGATACCTGAGTATCGGGAAAAAGGAAGGTGCTGAAATGTATGAAAGTTCCTGTCGCCTGCCGGGTAAAGGATTTTTTTGCCGGCCTACATTGTTCACTAACGTCGCGCAAAGCAGCCGTATCGCCCAGGAAGAGATCTTTGGGCCTGTGCTGGCAGTGCTAACTTTCCGTACCGATGATGAAGTGATAGAGAAAGCCAACAATTCACCTTATGGCCTGAGTGCCGGTGTGTGGACAGATAAAGGCTCCAAGATCTTTAACATGACAAGAAGAATGAGAGCCGGTGTGGTATGGGCGAATACCTTTAATAAGTTCGACCCCTCCTCTCCTTTCGGTGGTTATAAGGAAAGCGGGTTTGGAAGAGAAGGAGGGTTGCACGGACTTTCAGCTTATGTGAACATTGTTTAAAGAGAATGAGAAATAAGAAATAAGGAATAAGAAATGAAAAAGTAATCGTTCGTGTTCGTCATTTCGTGTTTTGTTCGTGTAAGTTCGTGGCTTGTATTTAATCTGTGTCCATTTGTGTTCATCTGTGGCTAAAAAAAAATTATGGAAAAGACAATTAAAAAATCTTCACTGTCCATCAGTGAGAATGGTCTCGAGAAGAAATCCACTTCTAAAAGATTGGAAGTATTAAAGACTTATAAGATCTATATCGGCGGGCAATTCCCAAGAACGGAATCCGGGCGTTATTATATCCCTTTAAATGCGGCCGGTAAAAAACTGGCCAATGTTTGTCTTAGTTCAAGAAAAGATTTCCGCGATGCTGTGGTGGCTGCCAGGGGTGCTGTAAGCGGCTGGAGTGGCAGGGCGGCTTTTAACCGCAGCCAGATCCTTTACCGGATGGCCGAATTGCTCGAAGGAAGAAAAGTACAATTCATCGATGAACTGTTGCAACAGGATGCTACCAAAACAAAAGCGGAAAAAGAAGTGAACCTGGCCATTGACCGGTTGATCTATTATGCCGGCTGATGTGATAAATTCCAGCAATTGTTCAGTTCCGTAAACCCGGTGGCTTCTTCCCATTTTAATTTCTCCGTACCTGAGCCGATGGGTGTTGTTTCCATTATTGCACCCCAGGAAGACTCCCTGTTAGGTCTGGTATCGGTAATCGCCCCGGTGATCGCCGGTGGTAATACCTGCGTGGTGCTGGCTTCAGAGACCAAACCACTTTGTGCCGTCACTTTCGCGGAAGTACTGAACTCTTCTGACCTGCCAGGCGGTGTTGTCAATATTTTAACAGGCAAACCATCCGAACTGGCTTCCTGGTTCACCGATCATATGGATGTGAATGCAACCATTTATTGTGAAAATAATTCTGATACCCAGCAGATGATGCGGGAAAAGTCCGCTACAAACCTGAAACGGGTATTTTTCTATGATACTATTAACTGGTATACAGAGGAAGGACAATCTCCTTATTTCATCATGGATACCCAGGAAATAAAGACGACCTGGCACCCGATAGAGAATATTGCAAGTGCAGGAAGTGGATATTAAATGTTTATAGTTTATGGTTTTTAGTTTATCGTTATCCTATAGAAGTAAGATTGTTTACAATAAGCAAGCCTCCCGCTTTAAGAACCAAAAACTATAAACAATAAACAATAAACTCCCAACATTTCTTTGGTAGGATTTTTGACTCTAGAACATTTATGTCACACATGAAAATTTTTTTAACGATCGCTGTTCTTTTTGTGACAGCCACCTGTTTCGCACAGAAAGATACAGCCTGGGTGAACCCGGCCGATAGTAATACGGTCGTGATACACAAAGACGACAGGCTTGACCTTCTCGTAAAAAAACAAGCGGCTATCAATGAAGTAACTAGTCGTGATGGCCGGAGGACGGATAAAGGTTTCCGGCTGATGATCGTTAGCACCAACAGCCGGGAGGAGGCGATGGCCGCCAAAACAAAAGTTTATACCTATTTCCCTGAACTAAAAGCTTATCTGTGGTACCAGTCCCCCTATTTCAGGGTCAAAGCCGGTAATTTCAAGGACCGTAAAGATGCCGAAGCTTACCAGCAACGGTTGAATACTTATTTCCCCAAAGGCGTTTTTATCATGAAGGATATCATCGAGGTAAAACCCGGCAAGGGGAACGATGACGAGATACAACCTTTATAGGTCAAGATTTTTTATGCGATCCCTGCTCCCGCCTCCCTTCGCTAAAGCTACGGGAAGACGAGCGGGGATTTTTATTTTAGAGGGAGAAGGTCTTCCGGTTGAAACACTATTTTTGCTCCATGCAGGAAAGGATCAAAACACTGGCTAAAAAATATGCTCCCGATTTTATAGAGGTGCGTCGTTATTTACACGCCCATCCTGAACTCAGCTACCAGGAATTTGAAACTTCCAAATTCGTACAGGGTAAATTAAAAGAACTGGGCATTCCCTTTGAGATAAAAGCCACTACGGGCGTTGTCGGATTGATAAAAGGAAAGAACCCGGATAAAAGGATCATTGCTTTACGGGCAGATATGGATGCGCTTCCCATCAAAGAAGAAAACGATATTCCTTATAAGTCGAAAAACGAAGGAGTGATGCATGCCTGCGGTCATGATGTGCATACAACTTGCCTTTTAGGCGCCGCGAAGATCCTTACGGAATTAAAAGATGAATGGGAAGGGACTGTCAAACTGATCTTTCAGCCTGGTGAAGAAAAAAATCCGGGAGGAGCATCGCTTATGATCAAAGATGGTGTACTCGAAAATCCAAAACCTGAAGCCATACTTGCTTTGCACGTAAACACGATCCTGGAAGTGGGACAATTGAGTTTCCGCAGCGGCAAAGTAATGGCCAGTGCTGATGAATTATATTTCACGGTAAAAGGTAAAGGTGGTCATGCCGCCTCCCCGCATATTACGGTTGATCCGATCCTTATCAGTTCACATCTTATTATTGCTTTGCAGCAACTCATCAGCCGGAACAATAATCCTTTTAATCCTTCGGTTCTTTCTATTACTTCTTTCAATGGCGGTAACACTACCAATGTCATCCCGGATCAGGTAAAACTGATGGGAACATTCAGGGCCATGGATGAACAATGGCGGTTCCGGGCGCACGAACTGATCACAAAACTATCCACGGATATTGTTCATTCCATGGGTGGGGAACTGGACCTGCATATTGATGTGGGTTATCCCTGCGTGATGAACAACGAACAGGTAAATTCCGCAGCCCGGGCCAAAGCAGAGGAATATATGGGTTCAGAAAATGTAAGCGAAACAGAACTACGGATGGGCGCCGAAGATTTCGGCTATTACGCCCAGCAAATACCTGCCTGCTTTTACAGGTTGGGTACCATGAACAAAGCCAAAGGCATCACGGCCGGTGTACATACCCCTGTTTTTAATATCGACGAAAATGCCATCGAGATCGGTATGGGGATGATGGCCTGGCTGGGAAGCAGCATACGGTCATAACTCTCTCATTTATAATTCTTTTTGGCAAAATT
>JANMKG010000094.1:0-2096 GCA_031371915.1 Chitinophagaceae bacterium
CAGGAAAATGATGTGAAAGCAGCCATTGAATTCATTTATAACAAGAGGGCCGACTATGCGATCACCGACAAATTTGTGTTACTCGGTGCCAGTGCCGGCGCCCATCTTTCTTTATTACAGGCGTATAAATACAATAGTCCCATAAAGATCAAAGCCGTTGTTGATCTTTTTGGTCCAACGGACCTGGTAGATATGTATAATAACCCTGCTTCTGTTTTTGCACCGCCATCTGCGCTGGCAGCCGTCGTGGGAGCAACTCCGCTGAGTAATCCAAGCCTCTACCAGCAATCGTCCCCCATCAATTTTGTAACGGCGCAAAGTCCACCGACGATCATCTTACAGGGAGGAGTGGATATATTGGTGTCACCTTCACAATCAGCAACCCTGAATAATAAACTGCAGACCATGGGTGTGATCCACCAATATGTTTTTTATCCCACAGAAAATCATGGATGGACAGGCGCGAATATGGTAGATTCCTTTGATAAGATCCAGCTGTTCCTGTCTGCTAATGTGAATTAATTATAAAAGATAGCTGGATATAGATAAAAAGCTGGATACACCTACGGAGGGTCCAACTTTCTAATTTCTTATTTCTCATTCCTCATTTCTCATTCCGTACTGGTTCATTTTTTGCTACCTTGAATCCATGAATACGCATGTGCCTTTAGCTGAACGTATCCGTCCCAACTCCCTGGATGAATTACTGGGACAGGAACATCTTGTCGGGAAAGGAGGTATTCTTCGTTCTGCCATCGAAAATGGCAAGATCCCTTCGATGATCTTTTGGGGACCACCTGGTACCGGTAAAACAACCATCGCCAATATCATTGCCCATACTTTAAAAGTCCCTTTCTTCCCGCTGAGTGCTATCAGTGCTGGTGTAAAAGAAGTAAGAGAGATAATCGAGGAAGCTAAAACCAAACCCGGCGCTGTTCTCTTCATTGATGAGATCCACCGTTTTAATAAAGGCCAGCAGGATGCTTTACTGGGTGCTGTGGAAAAAGGTATCATTACCCTGATCGGCGCCACAACCGAGAACCCCTCCTTTGAAGTGAATAGTGCCTTACTCAGCCGCTGCCAGGTTTATGTATTAAAACCACTGGAGGAGAAAGACCTTGTACGCTTGCTGAAAACAGCGATCGAAAAAGATGAATACCTGCGAAAGAAAAAGATAGAACTGAAAGAAACAGCTGCTCTGCTTAATATTTCAGGAGGGGATGCCAGGAAATTATTGAATCTGCTGGAAATTGTAGTAGAGACCTCACCCCAAACCCCTCTCCAAAAGAGAGGGGCTTCCGACCTCTCCGGGAAGAAGGTAATGATCAATCAGGAGGAGTCTGCGAAAGCCTCCTCCTTCGGAGGAGCTTTGGAGGAGGTCGTCATTACTGATGACTATGTAATGGAAGTCGCGCAAAAAAGGATTGCCTTATATGACAAAAGCGGTGAACAGCATTACGATATCATTTCCGCTTTTATCAAATCCATCCGGGGAAGCGATCCCAATGCGGCGGTTTACTGGCTGGCCAGGATGATCGAGGGAGGCGAAGATGTAAAATTTATTGCGAGAAGACTCGTGATCCTTGCCAGTGAAGATATCGGGAATGCCAATCCCACAGCGCTGGTGATGGCCAATGCGACATTCGACGCAGTGAATAAGATAGGTTATCCCGAATCCGGTATCATTCTTTCCCAATGCGTTACTTACCTGGCGGCCTCACCCAAAAGCAATGCCGCGGTCGTAGCTATTGGCAGTGCGCTGGCAGCTGTCAAAAAATATGGCGATCTCCCCGTTCCCCTTCCTATTCGTAATGCACCTACCAAATTGATGAAGAATTTAGATTATGGTAAGAATTATGAGTACTCGCACAGTTACGAGAATAATTTCTCGCCCCAGGAATATCTACCTAAAGAATTGGCCGGGAAAAAATTCTATGATCCGGGAAAAAATGCAAGGGAAGAAGAGCTACGGAAGTTTCTGAAAAGCCTGTGGAAAGAAAAATATGGTTATTAAAAAATAAATAATAAGCCTGCCGGCAGGCAGGGAATAATTAATAACGAATAAGGAAGGAAAATGGAAATAAGTGAATGCCAAC
>JANMKG010000116.1:0-18190 GCA_031371915.1 Chitinophagaceae bacterium
GCACTGGCAAAAGGAGTAACGGTAATGCTTGAATTGAGTTAAAGCGGAGCACGTGTTATTAAGTGATATACTATATAAGGTAAATATCAGGTCGGTAGCAGGAAGTACAGGAGTTGAAGTGAACGACATCCAGATCGATTCGAGAAAAATAAGACCCGGGAGTTTGTTTGTAGCAGTAAAAGGGGCAGCAGCAGATGGTCACCAGTTCATTGAAAAAGCGATAGAAAACGGGGCAACGGTGATCGTGTGTGAAGAAATGCCTGTGACAAAGAAAGAAGGGGTTGTGTATGTGCAGACGGAGAACAGTGCAGCAGCAGCAGCTTATATCGCTACTAATTTTTATGGAAGACCCTCGGAGAGTTTGAAACTCGTGGGGGTAACAGGAACCAACGGGAAAACAACTATCGCGACATTATTATATAAGCTCTTTACAAGATTGGGATATAGATGCGGATTACTGAGTACGGTGGAGAACAAAGTAGGTGAAGAAACACTGCCCGCCACGCATACCACACCCGATGCTGTCAGTCTTAATCAATTATTAAGCCTGATGGTCAATGAAGGTTGTACACATGTGTTCATGGAAACAAGTTCACATGCCATACACCAGCACCGGGTTACGGGTTTGCAATACGCGGGCGGTCTTTTCAGCAATATCACCCATGATCACCTGGATTACCATCAAACATTTGATGAATATATCCGGGTGAAGAAAGCCTTCTTCGATTCTTTACCAGCAGAAGCATTCGCTATCAGTAATGCGGATGATAAAAGAGGAACGGTCATGCTGCAGAATACGGCTGCGAAAAAGTATTACTACAGCCTGAGAACAGTGGCGGACTTTAAGGGAAAGATCCTGGAAAACGGCCTTGCCGGTCTGATCATGACGGTGAATGGAGTGGAAGTGCATTTCAGGCTGATCGGTGAATTCAATGCCTACAACCTGCTGGCCGTTTATGGTGCTGCAGTTTGCTTAGGAGAAGATAAACAGGAAGTGCTGACAGCTTTGAGTGTGTTGACGGGAGCGGAAGGAAGATTTGATTACCTGGTTTCGCCGAAAGAAAAACTGATCGCGATCGTAGATTATGCACATACACCCGATGCATTGCTGAATGTGCTGGCCACGATCAAGAAATTGAAGAAGGGTTTTGAACAGGTGATAACGGTAGTGGGTTGCGGGGGAGACAGGGACAAAACAAAACGACCGGTAATGGCAGAAGCGGCTTGTGAGCACAGTGACAAAGTGATCTTCACCAGTGATAACCCGAGAAGCGAGGACCCTGCACAGATCATAAAAGAGATGGAAGAAGGGTTAAGCGCCACCGCAAAAAGAAAGTATATCTCGATCGTTGACAGGAAAGAGGCGATCAAGACAGCGATCAGCCTGGCAAAACCAGAAGATATTATCCTGATTGCAGGAAAGGGACATGAAAAATACCAGGAGATAAAAGGAGTGAGAAATCACTTTGATGATAAAGAAATAGTGAAAGAGATGTTCCTGATGTTGGATAAATGATGTCGAAATGTAAGAATGTGTAAATGTGAGGGTGAAAATGGGACGGAGTGTTCGAATTAAAAGAACCAGAAACCAGAGACCAGAAACAATAAACCAGTAATGCTCTACCATTTATTTCATTGGCTGAATAAAGAAGGATTCAAATTCCCGGGTATCCGGTTGTTTGACTTCATCACGTTCAGGGTATTGCTCGCGGTATTGCTGTCCTTGTTCATCACCACTTTTTATGGCAAGAAGCTGATCAAATTCTTGCAGAAGAAACAGATCGGCGAAAGTATCCGCGAAGAGGGATTGCCTGGTGAAGAAAGCAAGAAAGGCACGCCAACCATGGGTGGTATCATTATCATTTTGGCAATCCTTATTCCTACGCTATTACTGGCCGACCTGACAAAAGTATATGTGCAGTTGATGCTGATCAGTACGACATGGCTCGGCATTATCGGGTTCATTGATGATTATTTAAAACTGCAAGGGAAAAGACAAGCCCAACAAAAAGGAGAGCACTATAAGAAGAGCGGGAAAGATGGGTTAGCCGGGTGGTTCAAGATACTGGGGCAGGTGGGGTTGGGAATTACGGTTGGAGCTACACTTTATTTCAATAGTGAGGTCAAGGTATGGAGGGAATACGTAGGGGAGGTTCCGCCAACGGAAACAAAAATTCAAGTTATCAAAAAGCAAGTCAATGGCCAAACAAAATATTTTGTTCCAACAAGGACCATAGTAACAACAATTCCTTTTGTTAAAGATCACGAGTTCAATTATTCAAAACTCTTACCGGCTTCCTGGAGAAATTATACCTGGGTTCTTTACATATTGATCGTGATCTTCATCATTACGGCCGTATCAAATGGCTCCAACCTCACGGACGGGCTGGATGGACTGGCGACCGGCACTTCGGCGATCATCGGTGTGTTGCTGGGCATATTCGCGTATGCCAGTGGTAACCTGGTTTTTGCCGATTATCTAAATATAATGTACATACCCGATCTCGGGGAGCTATCCATTTTTATCGCTGCGATGATCGGGGCCTGTATCGGGTTCCTGTGGTACAACTCTTACCCCGCACAAATATTTATGGGGGACACAGGTAGCCTGACACTGGGGGGTATCATCGCTTCGCTGGCCATCATTGTACGGAAGGAATTACTGATACCGATATTCTGTGGTGTATTCTTCGTGGAAACATTAAGTGTCATGCTGCAGGTAGGCTATTTCAAGTATACAAAAAGAAGAACAGGAGTTGGAAAAAGAGTGTTACTAAAAGCCCCCCTTCATCACCACTACCAGGTAAAAGGATTTCATGAAGTGAAAATAGTGAACAGGTTCTGGATCGTGACGGTGCTATTGGTTGTGTTGAGTATCGCGACATTGAAAATGAGATAAAGCCCCTCTAAATCTCCCCGCAGGGGAGACTTGGAGGAGTACTGAAGATGCGTGTTGTTATAAAGAGGATCTGTTAGTACTAAAGTTGATCAAAGATATTAAGCCCGGCCTCCCTCTCTGAAGGAGAGGGAATGAGGGTGAGGCATTATTGAAAAACCACCAGAGAATCCCGACCCGGGAAAACCAGTGTTCTGATCCAATCGAATTGTGGTGCAGTTGTATTTGAAAGTCCAATACTTGTGAAGAACCATGTTCCGTACATCGGTGCTGATGCGGAACATGCTTAAAGCGCTGATGAGTCAGCACCAAGGTTGAAAAAAGTTATGAAGCCCGGCCTCCCTCTCCGAAAGAGAGGGACTGAGGGTGAGGTTAGCATGGGTAAAAGGTTTGTCATATTGGGAGGAGGCGAAAGTGGTGTGGGTGCCGCACTGCTGGCGAAGCAACAGGGATATGATGTATTCCTTTCCGACGCAAGTTCTTTGAAAGATGTGTATCGTAACGAGTTACAGCTAGGCGGGATCGATTTTGAAGAAGGGCAGCATACGGAATCCAGGATCCTGGATGCGGAGGAAGTAATGAAAAGCCCGGGGATACCGGAGAAAGCGCCCCTTGTGAAAAAGATAAGAGCAAAAGCCATCCCGGTGATCAGCGAGATAGAACTGGCTTATCGCTTTAAAGGAGATAGCAGGATCATCGCGGTCACGGGGAGTAACGGTAAGACCACGACCACAGCGCTCACTTATCATATCTGCAAGGAAGCAGGATTGGATTGCGCGCTGGTGGGAAATATCGGGGATTCTTTCGCCTTGCGGGTTGTGAGGGACCCGGCTTCACTCTACGTGGTGGAAGTAAGCAGTTTCCAGCTTGATGATATAAAAGAGTTCAGACCGGAGATCGCTATACTGACGAATATCACTGAAGATCACCTGGACCGTTACGAGTACCAATTTGAGAAATATATCAACAGCAAATTTCGTATCGCTATGAACCAGCAGCCAGGTGATCATTTCATCTACTGCGCCGACGATGAAGTAACTATGAAATATCTAAACCAATTCAATATTCAATCTAACCAACTGCCAATAAGTATGAAAAGAGAACTGCCAAACGGGGCCTTTATAAAAGACGGGGATATGTATATCAGGACAGGACAGGATTTTACGACCATGAGTGTATTTGATTTTGCCCTGAAAGGGAAGCATAACCAGTATAACACGATGGCCGCCTGTGTAGCCGCCACCACGCTGGACATCCGGAAAGAAAAGATCCGCGATGCGGTTCAGAATTTCCAGAGCCTGGAACACCGGATGGAACATGTGGCTACTGTGCGGGGAGTTGAGTTTATCAACGACAGCAAAGCGACCAATGTGAACTCTACCTGGTATGCTTTGGAAAGCATGACGAAGCCCACGGTGCTGATCCTGGGCGGGGTTGATAAAGGAAATGACTATTCACTGATAGATGAACTGGTCAAAGAAAAAGTAAAAGCTATCATCTGCCTGGGTACTGATAACCGGAAGATCCATGAGGCTTTTGGCAATACGGTGAGTACGATCGCGAATACGTCAACAGCTGCCGAAGCAGTACATGCGGCTTTTCATTTTGCGAGTAAAGGCGATGTCGTACTGCTAAGCCCTGCCTGCGCCAGTTTTGACCTGTTCAAGAATTATGAAGATCGTGGAAACCAGTTTAAACAAGTCGTGAAAGAGCTGTAGCAGTTGGCAGTAGGCAATTTGCAGTTAGGAAAATACGTGAAATGGGAACATTCAGAGATTTAATAGTGTATAAGAAGGCCTTTCAATTGGCCATGGAGATTTTTGAAATGACAAAGACATTTCCAAAAGAGGAGAAATTCTCTTTGATTGATCAAATAAGAAGAAGCTCAAGATCGGTGTGTGCGAATATCGGGGAAGGCTACAGAAAAAGAAGATATATAGCTCATTTTATAGCAAAGACAACCCAAAGCGATATGGAGAACACAGAAACGCAAGTGTGATTGGAATTCAGTGTAGCGTGTAAATATATAACTGAGGATGTGTTTAAAGATAAACTGGCTAAAAGTGAGGAAGTGGGTAGGTTATTACAGGACATGATTAAAAACTCTGGAAAGTATGGGAGTGTTCAATAACTGCAAATTGCAAACTGTTAACTAATATAATGGAGATCGCAAGAGACATACGGTTCAATGAATTGAGGAACACCTTCAATACGAATAACCTGCTCGATAAGACCAAGGGTGATAAGGTGATCTGGGCATTGGTAGTATTGCTGACACTGGTCTCATTACTGGCTGTCTATAGCGCCACGGGATCACTGGCCTATAAGAATTATAAAGGAAATACAGAGATCTATCTCTTCAAACAGGTAGCTTTTATCCTGGCCGGGATCATGGTGATCTATTTTGCCCACCTTGTCAATTATACCTTTTACTCAAAAGCGGCACAGATCGCCTTTTTAATTTCATTGCCCTTATTGTTCTATACACTATTCTTTGGGGTAAAGATGAATGAAGGCAGCCGCTGGATACGACTGCCGCTGATCAATATGACCATGCAAACCTCGGACTTTGCGAGGCTGGCGCTGTTCATGTACCTGGCCCGGTTGATCAGTAAAAAGCAGGACGTAATAAAGGATTTAAAAAAAGGTTTTCTGCCGATCATCGCGCCGGTTGCGCTTACCTGTGCATTGATTGCCCCAGCTAACCTCTCTACTGCTTTATTGCTGGGAGCGAGTTGCCTCCTGCTTATGTTTATCGGTAGGATTAGCACACGTCATATTTTACTAACAATCGGGGTCGCCCTGGTACCAATTCTCTTTCTTGTTTCAGCTGCGGTCATCCGGCATGGTAAAACAAATAAAGAGACAACGGCAGTTGTTGCGAAGAAATCCTCCTCCACTTTATTTGGAAGAGTGGATACCTGGATCGGGAGAATGGAAAGTTTTATATACGGCAGCGAGGAAACGGATAATGATGCTTACCAGGTGAACCAGGCCAAGATCGCCATTTCAAAAGGAGGTGTTTTTGGTGTAGGTCCTGGTAATAGTACTACAAGAGATTACCTGCCGCAGGCTTATAATGATTTTATCTACGCCATCATCATTGAAGAATATGGGTTAATGGGAGGAGCGTTCATTATGTTCATCTATTTAGTGTTTTTATACAGGTGTATCAGGATCTACAAGCGGTGCCCGTTTGCTTTCGGGGCATTTCTTGCATTGGGATTGAGTTTTACCCTGGCGATACAAGCTGTGGCCAATATGGCGGTCACGGTAAATCTTTTCCCGGTAACAGGTGTGACCCTTCCACTTGTGAGCATGGGCGGAACGAGTTTCATATTTACCTGTTTAGCCATTGGGATCATTTTGAGTGTATCGAGAAATGTGGAGCAACTGGAAGGGAAGACCACAAACCTTCCGCCTGTTGGCGTAGAGGCTTAAACAGACTCTGTTATGAGGAAGAGTAATTACGATAATAGGGTTTCAGATCCCCCTTTCGGGGGGCGGGGGGGCCGGGTTATTATAGCAGGCGGAGGAACAGGAGGGCATATTTTCCCGGCGATAGCGATTGCCAATGCTTTGAAAAAAATTGACCCGGACATTGAAATATTATTTATTGGTGCAAAGGGAAGAATGGAGATGGAGAAAGTGCCCCAGGCTGGTTACAGGATCGAAGGATTGGATATAGCGGGGTTCAACAGGAGTTCTTTGATAAAAAATATTGGATTGCCTTATAAGTTGCTGAAAAGTTTTTTGCAGGTAAGAACCATCTTCAAAAAATTCAAACCGGATGCGGCGATCGGGGTAGGGGGGTATTCAAGTTTCCCGGTGCTGCGTTTTGCACAGGCCAGGAAGATCAAAACCTTTATCCACGAATCAAATTCCTTTGCCGGCCGCTCAAATATCATGTTGGGCAGGAAAGCGAGAAAGGTTTTTACCGGTACGGGGGGAATGGAAAAATTCTTTCCGAAGGAAAGGATCCTTGTTACCGGGAACCCGGTGAGAGCATCCATCGCGGGAAGTTCCCTTTCAAGAAGTGAGGGGCAGCAATTCTTTTCGCTGGATGAAACAAAAAAGACAGTACTCGTTGTAGGAGGAAGTCTTGGGGCGAAATCGATCAACGAGGCTATTGATAAAGGACTGGATAAACTGCTGAACGAAGGATTGCAGCTTATCTGGCAAACAGGAAAACCTTATTCAGCAAAAGCAAAAGAAAGAGCAATGGGAAAACAGGCGGTTTGGGTCAATGAGTTCATTACGCAGATGGAATTTGCGTATGCAGCCGCTGACATTGTGGTGGCCCGTGCAGGTGCCATGACCGTTGCTGAATTATGTGTCGCTAAAAAGCCCGTTTTGTTCGTACCCTATCCTTTTGCTGCAGAAGATCACCAGACAGTCAATGCAATGCAACTGGTGAATAAAAATGCGGGACTGATAGTAAGGGACAGTGAAGTGATGCAAAAACTGGTATCCATGACAATTGATCTTTCAAGAGATGCCGCCAAACAGGAAGAGTTGAAAAAAAATATTACAGCGCTAGCGATTACGAATGCAGATATGAAAATAGCAGAAGAAGTTTTAAAGAATATCGGGTAAATAACGAAATGTAGTTTCCCTCTCTGAAGGAGCAACGGAGCGGAGCGAAGGTTGGGAACGAAGTTCGCAGGAAGGGTGAGGTCGGAAAAAATTTTGAAAGTGATCTGAGTCATCATGAACGCACAAGCCAATACTGTCCTTATGAATACCCCCTTCCGGGGGATTGAAAAAACGGTTGATGAATGATAGATAAGAGTACGATAAATAAACGGTACTCCTTCTCCTTCGGGGCAACCGAGGGTAGCGAAGGTTGGGAACGAAGTTCGCGGGATGGGGCGGTTTATTTTATCGGGATCGGGGGGATCGGGATGAGTGCGATTGCGAGGTTCTTTCATGCAGGCGGGGTGAAAGTGAGAGGTTACGATAAAACGCCCACAGTTCTGACCAGGGAACTGGAGGCAAGCGGAATTCCCATCCATTATGAAGAGGATGTGGATCTGATTCCTAAAAAAGTTGATTTGGTGGTTTATACACCAGCAGTACCGCCGGACCACAAGGAACTGGTTTTTTATAAGGAGAATGGATACAAGGTGGTTAAGAGAAGTGATGTTTTACAAATAATAACAGCGAGTTCTTTTAATATATGTATTGCGGGCACACACGGGAAAACGACCATCACTACGATGGTAGCGCATTTACTCCGGGACAGTGGTTTTGGATGTAATGCTTTCCTGGGTGGTATCGCGGTGAATTATGGGACGAATTTCTGGAGCAGTGAAAAGAATGTATGCGTGATCGAAGCGGATGAATACGACAGGAGTTTTTTGAAATTAAGCCCGGATATCGCCATCATCACGGCTATGGATGCGGACCACCTTGACATCTACGGTACAGCAGGAGCTATGGAACAGGCTTTTATTGATTTCAGTAAAAGATTAAAACCGGGTGGTTTGCTGATAGGGAAATTCGGTTTAACCCGGACGAAGGAATTAAAAAGCCAGGAATATCTCTCATATAGCTTGCAAAACGAAAGCGCAGATGCATATGCGGGTAATATCAGGATGATGAATGGGAGTTATGAATTTGATGTAACACTGAAAGATAAAAAGCTGGAAAACGTGAAGCTGAATATGGGAGGAATGCACAATGTTGAAAATGCTGTCGCGGCCATCGCGGTAGCCAGTTCTTTGGAAATTGAAGAGGACAGGATCAAAAAGGCAGTGCAGAATTTCAGGGGGGTGAAAAGGCGATTTGAGTACATCATCAAAAACGAACGCCTGGTATTTATAGATGATTATGCCCATCACCCGGAAGAGTTAAGGGCCCTGATCAGTGGCGCAAAATCGCTGTTCAGGCAGAAAAAATGTACAGTGATTTTCCAGCCACACCTGTATAGCAGGACAAAAGACCTGGCGGAAGGATTCGCGGAAGTACTGGACCTGGCCGATGCCGTGATCCTCCTCCCCATTTACCCGGCGAGAGAATTACCGGTAGAAGGAGTGAACAGCGAAATGATCCTGGCAAAAATGAAGAAGGAAAACAAAAGAGTGTTGACGAAAGAGGAGGTGATGCAGTGGGTCGGGAAAGATTATAGCACGACACTTAATAGGGAATTCGGCGAGATCTTAATAACAGCAGGAGCCGGCGATATCGATATGCTGGTAGAACCGATAAGGAATAAATTAAAGGAAATATAATAGTGAACGCAAAAACAACGATAAGAAAAGTATTGTTCATAGGCCTTTGGCTCTGTATCGGCGGTGGTATGCTCACCTTACTCCTGGCAGCGATCAGTAAAAAGAACCAGGGCAAATGCCGTGATTATTCGATCACCATTAAAGGGGCACAGGATAATTTCTTTATTGACAAGAAGGATGTGGAACAATTACTCATCAAAGCCACCCGGGGAAATATCAAGGGACAGCCCGTAGTGTCTTTTAACCTGCATGAACTGGAATTAATGCTGGAGCAGAATACCTGGATCGATGATGCTGAGCTCTATTTTGATAACCGGGATGTATTGCATATTACGGTCGCCGAAAAAGAACCGGTAGCAAGAGTATTTACCATATCAGGCAATTCATTTTATATAGACAGCCTGGGAAGAAAAATGCCATTGTCCGATAAATTAAGTGCCAGGGTACCCGTATTTACCAGTTTCCCGGACAAGAAACAGCTTTCAGCAAAGGATAGTTTATTACTCAATTACGTAAGAATAACGGCTAACTATATTATCAATAATGAATTCTGGATGTCACAGGTAGCGCAAATTGATATTACACCTGAACAAACATTCGAGATGATCCCCGTGATAGGAAATCACCTGGTAAGACTTGGTAACGGGGAGAATATCGACAAGAAGTTCCACCGGCTGATGGTTTTTTACCAGCAGGTATTAAGCAAGACCGGGTTTGACAGGTATAAGCTCATCGATGTACAATACAAAGGACAAGTGGTGGCTTCGCGGTACACAGGCGATCCGAAAGTGGATTCTATCCAGTTGCGGAAGAATGTCGAGAAACTGCTTGAGCAATCACGAAATGCACAGAATGATACATTGATACGGCCCATGACAGTCACAGGACGGTATGATATTGATATTGATTCGGCTTCTGCGCCTACTACCGACCTGCCAGCAGCTATTAACCCTGAGAAGCATAATGATCCCAACCCCCGCCTAGATGAAGCATCGCCGGCCATCCCTCAAGGGGATGGCGGCGGGCAGGCAGTAAACACTGCTTTACCAAAGAAAACCAGTGCAAATAATAATAAACCGGTTCCTGTGAAAAATGAAAAAATAAAAACCCCTGTGAAGCGACAACCAAAAGCCGTGATGCCGAAGAAAGCGGTGGAAGAAGAGAACCAGGGGTATAATTAAAATGGGGAATGAGGAAGCAGTAGAAGATAAAAAACAACGATCTCGATAAACAACAACTAAAAACAACAATTATGAACAACGAACAACCCATTATTGTCGGTCTGGACATTGGTACCACCAAGATCGCAGTAATTGCCGGGCGCAAAAATGAGTTTGGCAAACTGGAGATACTCGGATTCGGTAAATCGAACTCCAATGGTGTTAAGCACGGACAGGTGCTTAACATTGACGAGACCATCAAAGCCATTAAAAGCGCTTTGGAAAACTGTTTTGCATCTAACCCCAACCTGGAGGTGAGCGAAGTGTATGTCGGCATTGCCGGCCATCACATCAAAAGCCTTCAGACAAGAGGTGATATCGTCCGGCAAAAGACCGACGAGGAGATCACGCAAAAAGAAATTGATCAACTGATCGATGACCAGTACAAGACCTATATCCCAGCCGGTGACCAGATCATCGATGTGATCCCGCAGGAATTTACCGTGGATAATTTTCAGAATATCCCGAACCCGATCGGGTACGGGGGTGTGAAGATCGGCGCCAATTTCCATATCATTACCGGCGATAAGAACGCGATCAAGAATATCAACCGCAGCGTGGAGAAAGCGGGTCTTTATACAAAGGACCTTGTATTACAACCACTGGCTTCGTCTTCCGCGGTCATGGGACAGGAAGATCTTGAAGCAGGAGTAGCTATTGTGGATATCGGTGGTGGTACCACTGACCTGGCTGTATTCTATGAAGGCATATTGAAACACACGGCTGTTATTCCTTTTGCGGGGGAAAATATCACCAATGATATAAAAACAGGATTGGGTGTGTTAAAGACACAGGCGGAACAAATGAAAGTTCAATTCGGAAGCGCCCTGGCGAATGAAGCCAAATCTAATGCCTATATAACTATCCCGGGTTTGCGGGGGATGCCTGCCAAGGAGATCAGTGTAAAGAATCTTGCCAATATCATCCAGGCAAGGATGAGCGAGATCATGGATTTTGTTACGTATCATTTAAAGCAGGTCGGCCTTGAGAACCGCATGCTGAATGGCGGTATCATCCTTACCGGGGGAGGATCACAATTAAAACACCTTATCCAGCTCACAGAATACGTTACCGGCTTACCTGCAAGGATCGGCTTCCCCAACGAACATCTCGCGGGGGGGCATATCGAAGAACTTGCCAAGCCGACTTATTCTACCTGTATCGGTCTTATCCTGAAAGGGTATGATGACTACGAGCACAACCGTAAACAGTTTGAAAAAGATTATAAGATCGTTGAAGTACCTGATGGCCTGAAGAACAATAATACGGAAGAGGTTGCTGTTACCACAGAGGAAGCTGTCAGTGACAGGGAAATGAAAAGAAGAAAGAACCTGACCGGTTTCTGGGGCAAGTTCAAAGACAGGATCATTGATCTGTTCAAAGAGGAAGAAGACAAACATTTATAATTATAGAAAGTGGAATTGGGAAATTTCTAAATTTTTCAATTGTCATCCTGAGGAACGAAGGACAAAAATTTCAAAATATCAATATACAAACCAACTAAATAAGTACTTATGATACATTTTGATCTGCCAAAAGAAAAATCATCGATCCTGAAGGTTATCGGCGTAGGCGGTGGTGGCGGTAATGCGGTGAACTTTATGTTCAGCCAGCAGATTGACGGTGTAAACTTTGTTATATGCAATACCGATGCGCAGGCACTCGCCAATAGCGGCATACCCAACAGGATACAACTAGGGCCACACCTTACCCAGGGATTAGGTGCTGGTGCCAATCCTGATATCGGGCGCCAGGCCACAGAAGAATCACTCGAAGAGATCAAACGCATCCTCGAAGTGAACACCAAGATGGCCTTTATCACTGCCGGAATGGGTGGTGGTACTGGTACAGGAGGCGCACCAATCATTGCCAAGATCTGTAAAGACCTTGGTATCCTGACCGTAGGGATAGTTACCACCCCCTTTGCCTATGAAGGGAAAAAACGCCAGCAACAGGCGGAAGAAGGAATTAAGATACTGAAAGGATATGTGGACACACTGCTCGTGATCAGCAATGATAAACTGCGTCACCAGTTTGGTAACCTCAAGATGCGGGAAGCATTTGAAAAAGCGGACAATGTATTAGCGACCGCGGCAAAATGTATCACGGATGTGATCAACAGTACCGGGCAGATCAATGTTGACTTTGCAGATGTATGCACCGTGATGCGCAATGGCGGAGTAGCCATACTTGGGAATGCAGAAGCATCCGGCGAGAACAGGGCACAGAAAGCAATCGAGGAAGCCATGAATTCACCATTGTTGAATGACAACGATATCAGGGGTGCCAAATGGATACTCATCAATATTAATTCCGCAGCGGGTGAACATGAGTTTACAATGGATGAAGTGGAAGTAATCCAGAATTATTTATTGACGCAGGCAGGTGAGAACACCGATGTTATCCTGGGGATGGGTTACGACAGCACATTAGGTGACAGGATCGGGATTACGTTGATCGCCACGGGTTTTGAACACAAAGACCCGTTTGCCAAACCAATGCCAAAAAAAGAAGAGGTCAAGCCGGAGGAGAAGATAGTTATGATATTGGGACAGGTAGAAACGCTGGCCGCGCCTGTAGTCAGCATAACCACTCCGATCAAAGCGGATGAAAAAGCAATGGAAGTAAACGAAGACGAAATGAAACCCGCTTCCACCGTGGATTACCTGATGCCTACATTAGTAGAAGATATACCGGTCATGCAAGCCCCTGTCATCGATATGACGGACCTTAAACAGGAAGAAGAGCCGGCTATCACTCATTTCGAACTGCAACCATCTTCTGAAGCAGAACAGGCTCCGGAAAAAATACTTAGTAAAACTACTGGGGAGAGTACTGGGATAACTACTGTTAGCAAAATGTCAACTGTAGGAAAAGATGAAAGTATAAATTCGACAACGCAAGTAAGATCCGTTCCCCCAACCATAAAAGAAACAGATGCTGAGCTGATCCTTAGTATAAAAGATAGTACTAGTACAACCCCGGTGTCTGCAGCATCGGGTGGTTATCTGGCCAGACCGTCCAATATCTATGCAGAATCAAAACCAGAGGTCGTTACCTCAAAGACTTCTGCTGAAGAACCGGTCTCTTTAAAGAATCTTGCCAGCAAAGAAGAGGAAGAACTCCTTGATTTGCAAATGCAACTCGTAGAAAGAGATGACATTCCTGCGGCGGATATGCCGTTGGCCCATCAGGCTCAGACACCTTTGACTACCGAGGTTGAGGATTCGCCAATGGCGAACGAAACCGAAGAGCAAAAACGTAGGGCGGCCGAGCGATTGCACAAGTTGAGAAACTTGTCTTTCAATGTTAACGCTGCTGACCCCAATAATGAGTTTGAAACTGTGCCGGCTTATATCCGCCGCAATATGGAATTGTATAATAACAATACCCAGGTAGAGAATTTCTACAGCAATTACGAAGTCAAGACTGACGACAAAAATCAATCACACATCAGCACTATCAATACATTTTTAGACGGGAAGAAACCTGACTAACTAATAGCCCCGGCTTTAAAGCCGGGGCTATTAGACCGTTCCAATGAAGCCACTGAGCATTTAGCTAGTGTTTTTTAGTTGTTCCCTCCGGTTTCCACCGGGGGGTTTTTTATTTACTCCGCCGAAGCCTTGGCGAAGGAGGGTTGCCCCCTAGCTTCAGTTAATGAGGGTACTGATTAATTAATGGGAATACAAGCAATTTCCAGGGAAAGGGTTCGATTCGGAAACCATTAAATGATAAGGGGCTGATCACCAATTTATATCAAACCCGAAGGTCCCGATGATCTCGAAGTAACTAAAACCATGTGAGGCCCTGTTACCTGTTTGAGAAGGAGTGTCGGCAAGTGCATTTACATATTTTACATAGCCTGTTTTTCCTGTGAGTTCCAGGAAGAACCGTTTGAGCGGGTAGAGACGGAGCCCGCTCTCCCCCGCAAAATTGTACCCGGAGATATGGAATTTATTGTTCAGCCTTTCCCCGCGCCAGGTAAAATCGGTACGGGGAATATTGATACCTGCTCCCGCTTTCCATATCCAGGTGAGCAGGGGTCTTTGTTTTTTTGTCGTGGTAGCGATCACCTGCTGCTGAACATAATTAAAGTGCAGCCAGTTGGCGCCATCGGTATGTTCAAAATGTAAAAATGTAGCGGGATTAAGGATACTGTCGCCATTTACGGTCATGTCATCGATCTGTCCTGTTACATGTACTTTCTGCCCATTGGTCACGATATATTTGGCATGATCAAAATTGATCTCGGCAGCTTTTGAATGTTTTTTATTGAGATAAAAACCAAGACGGTAATTATACTGCGGTATGGAGATCTGTAAAGGCTTATCAATAATGGTTTGGAAGCCGGGATTATTATGCGCTTTGGCATGATGAAGGGTGAAATCATTCCCGTTGCTCATGTCAAAATGGATCGTGCTCCGGGTATACCATTCCGCATTGTATCCCCATTGCAGGTAGAGGCCATTGATCCGTTTCGTTTTTTGCTGTGAGCTGGCTGTGAATACGGTAACCAGTAAAACAATGGACGCGGCACAGAACTTTTTCATCCAATAAATATACGCCTATTGTTTTTTAAATCTTTTTACAGGTAAAAGATTACTGGGGCTTTGCCACCATCGTCTTTGAAACCGCGATACTGGTGGTCCTGGATGTCTTGTTTCCCGCTTCATCCGTAGCTGTGACGGTGATCATATAAACCCGGGGCGTGCCATCGGCTAAACGGCTTGCTTTAAGCCTCACCAGGCGGTCACCCAGTACTTCCCAATCCTTTATACCATCAGTCGTATTACTGGAAACGGCTATAGCTGTTTTTACATTGCCGGTATTATCGGAGGTTGTATAATTCACACTTACTTTCTTCAATTTATTACTGGCGGGCCATAAGCTCGTTCTCGACAGTGTAAGGGCGGATAGGGAAGGGGGTTCATTATCGGTTACTGTTACAGTAAAAGAACATTTTTGTCCCGTGGAGGAAGTAATGATGACACTATGAGAACCCAGGCGAAAAAATGAACCGGAAGCGGGAGTATAGGTAACAGTACCACATTCGGCCGGGACCGTCATTACAGGGAAATTTACGATGGCGCCTTCAGTGCCATTATCTGCTTTCACCACCAGGGGTGCCGGGCAGGTAAGCGTACAATTTTGTGCATGAAGGGTTACCTGGCTGGAAGATAAAATGATAACAAAGAAGAAGACTTGTAAGGATCTCATACTGGTTCGTTTTTATTTTTTTTGGTAAAAGGTGGGTCGTCAGGGCCGGATGGTTTTAGTTATATACAAATCGGGTACCAAACTATGAAAATAATGATTGGGGATTAAGATTACTTAAGGTCCCGCCTGCTGTTGATCCGGTAGCATATAAGCCAGATAAGGGTTGTAAACCCAATCGTAAGTAAAACATGCTCCGGGATCTTTGCCAGTGAAGTATTATAGGCTTCAATATCGAGCTTTCCGAAAAAAGCAGGCTTTGGTATCATCTGGTCCGATATCTCAAGGGGGAAATAATTGGCCGCCCCAATATGTTTATAAGTAAGGTAGCCGACAATAATATTCTCAAGAACGATATAGTAGAAAAGGAAAATTCCAAGCGCCAGGAAAGATTTACGAACAATAAATCCTATCAGGAACGCAATGGATAACTGGGAAAAGGTTTGTAACCCGAAAAGACCGACGTATCGTACTTGCGACCAGTTGTCATGTATCAGCCTTTCCTGGTTCGTCAATCCTGTTACCAATGCAACTGCCGTATAAAGGATGGTTATCAGTAAAGATATGATCAGTACATCAAGAAGTTTACTGGTGACAAACTGGCCGCGGCCCCATCCATCAATGATATTCTGCCGGTGTGTACGGAATGTATATTCATTCGATATCAGCATGATCACTACTACAGCAGGAATAAACACGAAAATAGAAGAGAAAAAAGCTACGGTATGCCATGCTTCTGGGAAGGTGAATGGATTACCCAGCGCCATTTTGGCTATTTGTCCTGCCTGGGTGGGATTACTTGTAATGTCCTTGTAGATCATGTAAAACATATAATTGATACCGGGATAAGAAAGTGCGGTTACCCCCATAATCCACCAGAAAGCATTGTACTTTCTCATCTTTAACCATTCGGTTCTTATCAGCGTTGTCATTATATGTGTATTTGGAATTAATTATTGGTGAGTTCGAAGAACCGGGCTTCGAGCCTTTTTTTCCTTAAAACGAGTTGGGTCAGCACAATTCCTTTTTCAAAGCAATAGCGGTTGATCTCATCCATCTTAGCCGTACCTTTCGGAAAAATGATCTGAACCGTATTGGCTTTTTCATCCAACGTTACCTCTTTACCAAGTTGTTTGAGCACAAGCGCTAAACTGTTTATATCAGGAGCGCTGAGTTCAACCACATCTTCGTCCATCATGATCTCCTCCACATTCCCGGTGGTAATAAGCGTACCTGATTTCAAAATAGCCGCATGGGTGCACACTTTCTCTACTTCATCCAGCAGGTGACTGGCCATGATGATCGTATGCCCCTGCTCTTTTAATTCAATGATCAGCTTTCTTATTTCCGAAATACCAACCGGGTCCAGCCCATTGGTGGGTTCATCAAGCACCAGCACCGAGGGACTGCCAAGCAGGGCGGCGCCAATCGCCAGTCGTTGTTTCATTCCCAGGCTAAAGGATTTAAAGGAGCTCCAGCGCCGGTCATAGAGATTCACTTTTTTCAGCACTTCATCAATATCTTTTTTTGTGCCCCTCCCGCTGATTGCTTGCGTGATCTTTAAATTATCTGTACCCGAGAGATAGGTGTAAAAATTAGGTGTTTCCAGAAGTGACCCGATCTTCTTTCTTTGTTCGGGTGATCCACCGGGCTGGCCAAACCAATAAAACTCACCCTTGTTGGCTCTTAATACATCCATTACGATCCCGAGCAGGGTAGTCTTACCACTGCCATTGGGACCCAGTATCCCGAACACACTTCCCTGCGGCACATCAAAAGAGACACCGTTAAGTGCACGAACGGCACCATAGGATTTCGCAATATTCTTTATAGAGAGTATGACACTCATGAAAAGTTGTTTATTTATGGCTTGAAGATAAAGTTTATAACGCTACCCGTAAAACAATATCAGGATCGTGCTGTTATTTAGGGACTAATTTAAGCCAGCAGCATTATGTCAACAGTACTTATTACGGGGGGAACAGGATTAATCGGAAGAGCGCTCAGCAAAGGATTGCTGGAAAAAGGACACCAGGTCATCATTCTTACCAGGGATACCGGGAAGGCGACTCCGCAGGAGAAAGTGATTCGTTATGCAGGATGGGATATTGAAAAACAGGTTATTGATAAAGAGGCGATTTCAGGTGCGGATCATATTATTCACCTGGCGGGGGCGGGGATCGCTGATAAAAGATGGACAAAACAACGAAAGGCAGAGATCCTTGCCAGCCGGGTTAACAGCAGCCGGCTGATCGTAGATAGTTTGCGAACAATACCCAATAAAGTAAGAACAGTGGTGAGTTCATCTGCGATCGGCTGGTATGGTCCCGATCCTGCTCCCCTATCTTCTTTTAAAGAACCCGATCCTGCAGCAAAAGATTTCCTGGGAGATACTTGCCGGCAGTGGGAAGAAAGTATTGAGCCCGTTACTACATTGGGCAAAAGACTCGTGATACTAAGAACGGGAATAGTAATGAGCGGGCAGGGTGGTGCGTTGAAAGAATTTATTCGTCCACTCAGATTTTGGTTGGCTACTATTTTGGGCAATGGGAAACAGTTCACCAGCTGGATACATATTGCGGACCTTGTAAGAATGTATATCGCTGCGATCAGCGATGATAAAA
>JANMKG010000134.1:0-13586 GCA_031371915.1 Chitinophagaceae bacterium
GATGCTGATATCAGCGTATTCGATAGCTCTTTTGCCTTCATCGCTTTCACTGGCTCTTGTATTGACCCACATATATGACTTATAATCGGATAGATTAACACTGTCATCTTTTTGTACATAAGCCGGTGAAGAGCAACTAAAGGACGCCAGCAGCAGGAGTAATCCTCCCAGGATTTTTATTGTTTTCATATATTTATTTTTTAAGTCAGATAATATAATTAATAAAAAAAATAACTCCGGGCCCGACAGTAACCGTTTCTCGTTTCACTACCATGAAATTATTCCCGGTTCCGGGTAAATATTTCCCCTTTACCTCGTCCCGAGGTTACCAATATTTTTTTTGCAACGCTTTAGCGGAATCCAGGTGAGCACGCAGGGTAGGGATAGTTTTATCAGCAAAAGCGCGGATATCAGCATCTTTTGCATCCAGTACGGCTTTCTGGAACATATCTATTCCGGCTTCATGATTCTTGATCATCGCCTTAATAAACTCTTTGTCATAGTTCTTCCCGGTATTCTTCAGTAAACCATACACTTCTTTTTGTTTGTCTTCCGTCATTGCGGCAGGCAATACAATATTTTTCCGAGCAGCAATATCTTTTACCTGCTGGTTTAGGGCACTGTGATCGTGGTAAAGCATGCCCGCAAAGCTTTTCACGTCTTCGTAAACAGCTTTACCCTGGGCGGCTGACGTGATCGCCGTTTCTGCCATACCAGAATTGGCTACTCTCACGATAAACGAAGAACTGTTTTCATCAATGACTACGGCATTATTGTTCAGGGCCGTATCAACATTTGCTTTATTGGTAGAATCCGCCTTTTCGACGGTAGTCTTACTATTGTTATTACAAGCTATCACCGACGCGGTGATCATCACCAGGAAAAATTGCTTTTTCATCACAAAAAATTTTAATATAAAAAATTGGTTTACATATTTAGTATGAAAGATTCATGCCATGGAGAAATTGTTTTTAAACAGCAGCTTGTGGCATAATTTTTCGCCATTTTAGTTTAGAAAAATTAAATTGTATGGACCGTCTTGTAAGAAGCGCGGAGATATTGCACGACCTGCTGCAGATCCAATATGAGAGAACCTGTATCTATGAAAAACTCCTGCAATACCCCGGCCAGGAGGAATCAGTTTGTAAATGTCTCCACGAGATAGCACAACATAGTCGTCATTCCATGTTTGTATTACGCGGCCATATGGATATACATTGTGGTGATCCTGCCGACAGGGTGCAGGTAAAAGGTCCTATATACCGGAAATGGCCCGGAACAAAACAATTGTTACCCGGGACAAGCCCTGCTGATGTTCTGCAATTTTGCGAATACAATGAAAAACAAGCCGTTCTTGCTTACCAGGAAGCGATCGGAGGGGAAGAATGGGAAGAGGATATCCGTGATCTGCTGGATGAACAATTGAAAAGTCTGCGCCAGTCTTCCAGGTTGATTAATAAATGCATGGAAAAACCTATTGCACCTCATTCCGCCAGTATCGGGAGGATATCATTTTCACGCAATAATATCACAGAATGGGCGGGCACATGATCCTATCCGGGCTACCCGAATAATACCTGTTCTTCTCTTTCATCCACTTTTATCTTTTGGATGAACTCCCCATAACTCTCATTATGATTACTGGCTGCACCGTAGGCATCCAGGCTGTAACCAATGATTCCATCAGTTGCCTCGATCAGGTAGAGTATGGCGTTATCAGATGGATCTGATTCGCCTTCGAAACGGTAAACTTTAATGATGGAGAGTTCAGCGGGCTCATAATATTTCTTTTGATCGATGGTAAAGCCATTTTCCATCATCATGAACTCCCTGTCCTGTTTAAGGCTGGCCAGTTTTTCCAGGACTTCCGTCAGCGTCGTCATTTGTTGTGAATTTCCCATTATCACGTTTAAGCGGAAAAGGGTCAAACGCTGTGCCGCATCGGTCCATTGGCCAATTAAATGCGGGGGCAGGAAAACAAGCAGGAAGGTTTTTACCGGCTCATATTCGACTCTTCGTAATTCCTGATCTTATTATAGAGTGTTTTCCGGTCGATCTTCAACACCTCGGCTGCCTTAGTTTTATTGAATTTCACCTGTTTTAATACATTCATAATTGTCTCGTATTCTGCATGGGAGGCTACATCTTTCAGGTCGGTGCCTTGTGCGCCATTCCCATTGGCAGAAACTGCTGTTAATTGTTCATTACTACCGGGGTGAGAGGAGACAGCCGGTTTTTTGTCAGGGTTACCAATGATCTCCCAGGGAAGCACATTTGCAGTGATCTTTCCCGAAGGTGATAAAAGTGCAGCCCGGCGTATCACGTTCCGGAATTCCCTGAGATTACCCGGCCAACCATAGTTCAGGAAAAGGTGTGAGACTTCGTCCTCGAATCCATCAAGGTGTTTATTTAATTCAGTACATACTTTCTCCAGAAAGAATTCAGAGAAAAGCGGGATATCTTCTTTTCTTTCCCGCAGGGGAGGTATGGAAAGCGAGAATTCATTAAAACGGTGATAAAGATCTTCCCGGAATTTTCCTTTTCGGTATGCCTCCTGGAGATTCTCGTTCGATGCGACAATCACCCTCGTATCTGTATTAATATCTTTGGTGCTGCCCACCCGTTTGAATTTTCTTTCCTGGATCACCCTTAATAAAGTGGTCTGTACATCCAGTGGCAGGTTGGCGACTTCATCAAGGAACAGCGTACCACCATCGGCGACCTCGAAGATTCCTTCTTTGTCTGTGAGGGCACCCGTAAATGATCCTTTGATATGACCAAACAATTCGCTGGCCGCTAATTCTCTTGATAAGATTCCGCAGTCTACGGCAATGAAGGGTTTATTGTTCCTGTTGCTGCTCTGGTGGATCATTTTTGCGATCACTTCCTTACCAGTACCGCTTTCACCATATAAAATGACACTGTAATTGGTCGGGGCTACCAGTTCAATTTGTTTATACAGGTCAAGAGCCAGCGGAGATATTCCTGTTAAAAACTCGTCCGAAGTAAAGTTGAGTTTTTTCGCCGGGGTAAAACCTGTTGAAGTTTTTGAGGTTTCTGCTCCACTGGAACTTGTAGTTGATACCGATGCAAGTCCGCGGTTGATCACGTTGATCACTTCTTCGGGTATGAGCGGTTTGATGATATAATCAAAAGCACCGTGCCGCATCACTTCTACGGCCATTTTCACATCGGAATAGCCGGTAATAATGATCACAACAACATCTGGATTGACCGCTTTTATTTCCTGCAATACCTCCCGGCCATCCATATCGCCCAGGCGGAAATCGCATAAAACAACATCAAAATTAGATTCTTTGAATTTGGCGAGGCCTTTGGCGCCTGTATATGCAGTGTCAGTTTCAAAACCTTTCCGTTGCAGGAAATGGCTGAGCAGGCTGCACATATCCATGTCATCGTCAATAAGCAGGATTCTGTTCATGGAGCATAATTGTCTTTAAAGTTAAACAAAGGATTTCGAGAATGGTACAGACTAAATTGAAATTTGCCCCACTGTATTTCCTTTCCTCTAAGTGTCCCGGTCATTTTTTGAAAAATGACCTTAGCAGAAATTTCAAAGTGAAACATACAAATTGAATGCCCGTTTAATTTTCTGTTCCATTTTTGTCATTCAGGCCGGAATTTTGCGGAAACATGACAATGATTTTCATAAAATACCCATGAACCTTATACTTTACCATGACTCCTGCACCTAAAATCCTTATTGTAGACGATGAGCCCGATATCTGTTATTTCCTGAAAGAGAATTTTTCCAGGAGAGGATTTTCGACAGCTTTTGCCTATTCAATTACCGAGGCTGAAAAGCAGCTTGCCATCGACACACCCGCTATCTTATTGCTTGATAATCATCTGCCTGATGGCAAGGGAGTAGACTTTTTAATTACCCTAAAACCAAAGTACCCCGACATGAAAGTGATCATGATCACTGCACACGACAGTCCGCAGGATCGAATGAAAGCTTATGATAATAATATTGATTTCTTTCTTTCCAAACCCTTTACTCTTACGGGTGTGAATCACGCTGTGGATATCATCCTGAAGGATAAATAAGGTCTATCCCTCTTCCGCAAACTGGGGAAATTAGTCCACAGGTATAGCTCAAACCACAATTATCAGGAAATAATGTCCAGTGTAATTAAAAAACTGGTCCCTTTCCCAATTTTGCTCTCCACAGAAATGTCGCCGTTATGATTAAGGATGATATTCTGGGTATTGGTTAGCCCGAGCCCGTTACCATTTGGCTTATTCGTAAAATAAGCCTCAAAAAGACGGGTAAGTGATTCGTTATCCATCCCGGAGCCTGTATCACTGATCATCACCTTACATTTTTTATTTTCAGCGGTGGAGGTAACGGTCAGCACTCTTTCATCCACGCTTTCCATGGCTTCAATGGCGTTAATAATGATATTCAGGAACGCGATCCTGATCTTTTCTTTATCTACAGACAGGTCGCAGATGTTCGAATTATAGTGTTTAACGACCTCAACCTTCGCTAGTATGATCCGGTCCCTGGCTTCTTCAAGCGTTTCATCCAGGAGGGTATTTATGGAAACCTTCTCATATTTCAATTCGGAGGTTTTGGTAGAGCTTAAGAGGTCGGCAATCAGCTGGTTGATCCGGTTGCTGTTGCGGTTGACCATTTCGAAAAGAAAATCTCTTTCTTCCTTTTTTTCAATAATCCCAGATCTTAACTGGTCATTGGCGAGGTTGATATTGGTGAGGGGGTTTCTTACTTCATGGGCAATGGCCCGGGCAAGACGACCTGTGGCAGCTAGTTTTTCGAGGCGGCGAATATTCACCAGCTCCGCATTCGCTTTATCAAGTTCTGCGATCCGGTTTTTTAACTGCTGTTCATAATCCATTACTTCAAGAATGGCTTTTTTTCTTGCCTTGTTGATCTGGCGATAGGCTACCAGGCCCGCCAGCAAGAGTAAAAAAGCAAGGCTAAGAGAGATGATCGTGATGATCGTGATCTTTTTTGTGGTTTGCCACACTTGGTTCTCCCTTTCCTTCAAAATACGCTCTTCTTCTCCCTGCATCAGGGTGGTCAAATTCCGGATATTATTCATTACTGCCATAGCTTCCGGCTGCAAACTCAGCATACTGTCTGACCGCTGGTGATGGTTTGCTTCGAAGGAGCTGATCGAAAAATGAAAAATCTCAAATCGCCTGTCAATATTTTTTTTCAGGGTTTGTAATCTCAGGAGTTGGCTCGGGTCGTCCCTGGTGAGGCGAAAGGCAATCGCATAAAAGGAATCTGCTCTTCTTTGGCTTCCATCATAGGGCTGCAGGAAACGGATATCATTGGTCAATACATAACCTCTTACACCTGTTTCGGCATCTTTTACCATCGACTGGATGCTTTCCAGTGTTTTGATCACGTTATTGGTATGCTGTACACGGGCTATCTGCCTGATGATCTGCCGGTTGGCATAGAGGGTTATAAGATAGGAAGCGAGTAAAAGAAGAATGGCAATGCCATACACGATCTGTAAGACCTTTTCTTTCCTTGATCTTTTATAAATCCTCTTCATGTATGCAAGTATAATATTTTTCGTTTAATCAGGCCCTGTCAAAAGAAAAGATACCTGCCTGCCTGTTTTTCTTTCCTTTTATGAGGCCGGCGATGATCTCGCCTGCTACCTGGCTGAAAGTAATACCGTTGCCACCGAACCCCAGCGAAAAATAGCTGTTGGGTAATTTCGGGTAAGGCCCGATATAGGGCAACCCGTCTTTAGTGGAACCAAACGTACCTGTCCAGCTGAATTCCGTAGTAAAAGGCGTACCGGGGAACAGTTTATTGAAATCATTCTTTAATTGCTTCGCCTTTGCCTGTATAAGCTTATCTCTTTTGACAGGGGAAAAGAACTCTTCATCCCTGCCTCCGATGATTATACGGCGATCAGGTGTGGTCCGCATATAAAGATAGGGGTCGGCTGTATTCCAGATCATGGTATCTTTTTTCCCAAAATGCGGCTGGTAACTCAAAGATTCACTTACCGAGGCATAGGTACTATGAAGCGAAACGATCGGTTTCGAAATAAAGTTCACGACTTCGTACCCGGTAGCATAGACCAGTTTCCCGGCCAGGATCCGGCGTCCGTCAGTAGTGCGGAGATCAACATTCCTCTTATGGTGCTTAATGGATTCAACAGGGGTCCTGTCATAGACCCGGAGACCTCTTTTCCTATTATACTGGAGTAAGCGATGTGTAAAAAGATAGGCATCGGTGCAGGCGGCAAGTTCAGAGAGGATGCCAGCCGGGGCTTTAAACCCAAATTCCTTTTGGATAGCTGATTCCCCGAGCTCCTGTACTTCAAAACCATAGTGTTTACGGCTGGCAAATTCCTTTGCCAGCATGGGCATATCCTTTTTATAAGCCGCGTAATAAAGACTCCTGGTAAAAGCAAAATCCTTCATGCCTGTTTGCCTGGCAAGGGCTTCAAGCCTTGTGATGGCTCCCGCGCAAAGTCTGTATGCAGCAACCGCATTTTCTTTCCCCACCATTGTTATAAGCTGGTGAAGAGGTGTGTCAATTTCATATTGTAACAGGGAGGTACTGGCACAGGTGCTGCCCAGCCCGATCGAGCGGCCATCCACCACCATGCAATCGATCCCTTCGTTAATAAGATAATGTGCCGCCAGGGCGCCGGAAATACCGCCACCCATTACAAGAACATCGGTCCTAGTATCTCTTTCCAGTTTAGGATAATCAAAGGGCAACCCGTTTTTAACCAGGCTGTAGGGGTAGCCGGCTTTCAGGATCATATGAAAATGCGATTTATGAAAGATACCTTCTTAATATCCAGGCAATGGTCTCGTGTTCCTTCATCAGGTCGGTTAGGAAATCGGCTGTGCCGGTATCATTGTATTTTTTATCGCAGTCGTCAATATATTTCCTCACTTGCTGGATGATGGCCTCATGATCTTTCAGTAATTCCAGGATCATCTCTTTTTGAGAAGGATATTTGCCCGGAGATTCCTTCAGCGAGGCCAGTTGGAGGAATTCCTGCAGGGTACCGGGAGTTTTTGTCCCCAGTTTGTTTATCCGCTCCGCTATTTCATCAATAGCTTCTTCCAGTTTTTTGTATTGTTTTTCGAACAATTTATGCAACTCCATAAAGCTGTTACCGGAGACATTCCAGTGGAATTTCCTCGTTTTGGTATAAAGCAGCACAGCATCAGCTAATACGGCGGATAATATACTGCTAATGCTTTTCAGGTTCTTAGCGGACAGACCAATGTTAGGTGTCATATGGAAGACTTTAGGTTAGGAAAAGATGAATAAGGCGTAGCTGCCAGTAAGGCGGTTAGTTACAACTATCGTTCCAGCCTTCCGGTTCCTGCCCGTGTATTAATGGCACGATATTTTCAAAGCAACTTACAGAAAGGGAATAGATTTATTTAATCATTAAAATTTTAAAGCTATGTTACGCTGGACAGTTATTTTCCTCGTTGTTGCCATCATCGCTGCTGTGTTCGGTTTTGGTGGTATCGCTGCGGGTGCAGCCTCTATTGCAAAAATACTTTTCTTCATTTTTATTGTACTCTTCCTGTTGTCACTCATCTTCGGAAAGTCAATGACTAAATCATCATGAAAAAGATCTTCTTTTTATTGAGCCTGGTTTTAATAACGCTATGGATCGCCGGTCTATTTTTATGGAAATTATCCGGGTTTGGGCATAGTTTGCTGATGGTCGGGATTCTTTTTTACCTTCGTTCCATGATGATCGTGGAAATACCCCGGCCGGGCGAGGCTAAACTCGAAAACAACAAGTAGTGATTCTTAACCATTATTATAAACATTAAAATCAATTTTATGAGCAGTTCTAAAGTATTATTAGGTTTTGTAGCCGGTGCCGCTGTAGGTGCCCTGGCAGGAATATTATTCGCCCCTGATGCAGGTACTAACACCCGCAAAAAAATTGCTGATAAAGCTGGTGACTGGACCGATGCGGCTAAAGAAAGTTTCGGCGGTCTTATTGACGGTGTAAAGAAAGCATATTCTGGTGCGCAGGACGACGCGGAAGAGTTTGGTGGTAAAGCAAAGGAGAAATTCAATACAGCAAAGACCGAGGTCAAGAATGCTTTAAGCTAAACAACTCTTTTTAAAACCAGCCAGGTATAAACCCACTATATATGGAATCTACAGCAGAACATATCGAATCGATGATTTCCAGGGCTACAGCGCTTGCAGAGACAAAGGCGGAATTATGGAAATTGAAAACGGTCGGAAAAGTATCCGAAACAGTTTCTTCATTGCTTTCCAATATCGCTATTGTGATACTTGGAGGGATCGCCCTGCTGATCTTAAGCCTGGGCGCAGCCTTTTGGATTGGAGAGGAGATGAATAATCTATACTATGGATTTTTTATCGTAGGGGGATTTTATGCACTGGCTGGTTTATTGGTTTATGTATTCCGGGATAGCATCATAAAAAAGCCGGTTAGTAATCTTATTATTGGTAAAATAGTAAAGTAACAGTTCAAACAACCACTATGATCAACCTGGAAGCAAAAATCAAGGAACTTGAAATAAGGGAAAAGCAGCAAACTGAAGAGTTGCGTAGCTCTTTCAGGGAATTTACCCACTCCCTGAGTCCTAAGGTCCTGCTTAAAAGTGCCATGCGAAATGTGGTGAATAGTCCCGGGTTAAGGACCACGGCTATCGATACGGCGATCAGCGCCGGCGCTGGTATGCTGGGAAAAAGTTTCATTGTTCGCGGATCAGGTAACATCATTCGGAAAATAGCCGGTACGGCAGTTCAATTCATCGTTTCCAATTTCGTCCGGAATAAAATGCCGGAAGTCAAAGAAAAGATTGCCGCGCAAAAAAACGGTGTTCCACATTAAATCAATAATCGCTAAATAGTAAGGGGCTGAATCAGTGATTCGGCTCTTTTTGTTAGGTGATAGCTACCTTTAATACAGGCCTCATTGCATTTATCATTTTGTATTACTATAAGTTGCAGGTATGAAATTCAATGACCGGATAAAGCAGGTCTTATTGTTGCTCCTGATCATGCTGCTGATCATTCTTGCCGTCCGGGAATTAGCCTTATTCCTTCCGGGTATCCTGGGCGCCATCACCCTTTACATCCTAAGCAGGGCTAATTATTTCCAGCTGGTCTATCATAAGAAATGGAAAAAAGGAAGAGCCGCTGGTCTGTATATGCTCTATTATCTTTTTCTCCTGGGTCTGCCGGTGTTTCTCGCGGTAACTTTAATCAGTCCTAAGATCAATGCATTCCTGAGTGATCCAACCGCAACGATCGAGAGCATAAAGCAGGCCGTGAACCAGGTACAGGAGAAGATGGGGATCACTATTGTTTCTGAAAAATCGCTGACCGGTTCTTTAGATAGGATCACCGCCTTCATCCCATCTATTCTTAACAGTACTGCCACCCTGATTGCCAACCTGGCCACGATGTTGTTTTTCCTTTATTTTATGTTGCGTAACGGGCGGGAAATGGAAATGACCTTATTCAGGATCATCCCGCTAAAGGATTCCAATACCACCATGCTGGCTTCAGAAACGAAGAAGATCGTTAAAGCTAATGCACTGGGTATACCTTTGATCTCCATCATCCAGGGACTTACGGCCACCCTGGGCTATTTTATTTTTGGTGTGAAAGAATGGGCCTTGTGGGGATTTTTAACAGGCGTATTTGCTTTCTTCCCCATTGTCGGGACAATGATCGTTTGGGTTCCCCTGGTGATATATACATTTGTCTCGGGTAGTTCTAACACGATGGCGGTTGGGCTGATGCTGTACAGCATTATTATAACCGGGAATGTAGATTATGTCGCCAGGATCACGATCATGAAAAAGATAGGGGATGTTCACCCCACTATCACGGTGCTCGGTGTCATCGTCGGCCTGGGTCTTTTTGGGTTTATTGGCCTCATCTTCGGTCCCCTGCTGGTTAGCTATATCATCGTTCTTTTCAAGATCTATATGAATGAATTCGTGGAGCCGCTCGCAGAAGAGAGTACAGCGGTCAATAAAGTGGCGGATATAGCGGAACAGCTGCCTGAAAAAAAATAAAAATGCCTCCCGCAAGAGAGGCATTTCTATTTATGCAATTTTTTTTATTAATTACGTTGGAACTTGGACAAAAGACGCAGGATCTCCAGGTACAACCATACAATGGTCACCAGCAATCCAAAAGCACTGTACCATTCCATGTATTTGGGCGCTCTTAATTCCACTCCTTTTTCGATCATGTCAAAATTAAGCAGGAGGTTTAAGGCGGCAAGAGCCGTGACCAGGACAGAGAACCCTATACTTATTGGTGTGGAAGAATTGGTGAAGGAAGAGGCAAAGAAAGATCCCCCGATGGCGTAACTCAGCCACTGAATAAGGTAAAATACCGCGACAGCGCTTGTTGCTACAATTATCACACTCCTGAATTTAGCAGTCACTTTTATTATACGATACCTGTAAAGTAGGAACATGATCAGGGTGACCAGTAAAGTAAGGGCAACTGCCTGCATCGGTAAGCCGCGGTATTCAAGATTATAAATCGCAGAGACCGATCCAACAAATAAACCTTCCAGGATCGCATAAATGGGACCGAGGATATGTGCCAGTTTCTTTTTAAAGGCCATAATAACGGCTACACCCAGTCCTCCAAATACCCCGATCATCATGAGGGTCATTGGATCACTTCCCTTATATACCTGGGTCCAGGCAAACAAGGTAGAACCGATCATGAGCATCATAAGGACACCGAATTTGTTCATCGTTCCTTTCACCGTCATCGCTTCACCGGTACTGATACCTTCAAGGATCGTTCCCTGGAAAGTTTTTTCCTGTAAAGCGGGGTTGCTTGATTTTAGAAATGCCATAGTTGTTGTTGTTTTGTAAGTATAAATTTAGGGAGAAATTCCAGAATGAGATTGTTAATAATGCCAGCGGACAAAAGCCTCCATGGCCGCGTAATGCGTGAGACCAAGATCGGCATATAAATTAGCGGTGGCGGCATTGCGTTCTTCGGCCCGTTGCCAGAATTCCCGCGAATCACTTCCCTGGAAAGGGATCATGTCCTTTTGCGACTGGTGTATAAAAATACCAAATCGCTTTTTTAATACCTGGTCGGGACTCATTGGTATGGCCATTTCGATCTCTTCAATATTCCATTCCTGCCACGCACCCTTATACAACCAGAGCCAGCAATCACTGATCCATTCATCACCCGCCGTTTTGATCCTTTTCAACGCTTCAAGTACTACATTGAAGCAAACGATATGAGTACCATGGGGGTCGGCAAAATCACCGGCGCAAAAAACCTGCTGTGGTTTAATGTTCCGCAACAATTCGATCGTGATCCTTATATCTTTTTCACTCATTGGTTTTTTCTCGATAGTGCCCGTTTCATAGAAAGGAAGATTGAGGAAATGGATATTCTCATCTTTGATTCCTACGTAGCGGCAGGTGGCTTTCGCTTCACCCCGGCGGATCAGTCCTTTGATGGAACGGATGGTGGGAGTGTCTACCTGGTTTGATTTTTTCCGCGACAGGAACCTTCTTGCATCATCAAGGATCTTTCCCGATTTACTGGTATTGATACCGGCTATCTCTTCAAAGCCCACGGCAAAATCAAGGAACCGGGTAACAAATTCATCCGTCACGGCGATATTACCGCTGGTCTGGTAGCCTATATGCACTTCATTCCCCTGGTCATGCAATCGCTGGAAAGTCCCTCCCATACTGATAATATCATCATCTGGATGTGGAGAGAATATGATCACTTTTTTGGGATAAGGAGAAGAACGTTCCGGGTGCGCCGGGATATTTACATTCGGCTTTCCACCGGGCCAGCCCGTGATCGAATCCCTCAGCATATAATAGACCTGCAGGTTGATCTCGTAGGCATCTCCTTTTTCTACCAGCAGGTCACTCAACCCATACTCGTTATAATCGGAATTGGTAAGGCTGAGTACAGGTTTCTTGAGTTTCAACGCCATGTTGACAACGGCCTTCTTGATCATCTTTGGTGACCAGTCGCAATCACCCGTAAGCCAGGGGGATTTGTTGCGGGTAAGTTCAGAAGCCGCCGTTTCATCTACTACGAAAGAGACATCATCATGATTCTGTAGCAAGGAAGCCGGCACCTGTTCGCTGTCATCATCTTCCACCGCTTTTTTTATCACCGGTGCTTTGGAACTTCCCCAGGCCATGAGGATGATCTTTTTTGATTTCAGGATCGTGCTGATCCCCATCGTGATCGCCAGGCGCGGTACTTCAGAGATATTCGCGAATTCGTAGGAGTTAGCGATACGGGTGGAATTGTCCAGGGTGATCAGTCTGGTATTGGAATAAATACCAGAGCCTGGTTCATTAAATCCTATATGCCCGTTGTTACCGATCCCGAGTATCTGCAGGTCAATTCCGCCTGCATCTTTGATCATCTTTTCATACTGGCGGCATTGCTCTTTGATAGCTTCTTTTTTTACTTTACCGTCCGGGATATGGATATTCTTCGGGTTGATATCAATATGGTCAAATAAATTGGACCGCATAAAGCGGTTATAACTTTGCAGGGCATTGTTGGCGATCGGGTAATATTCGTCGAGGTTAAAGGTGATGACATTCTTGAAACTGAGTTTCTCTTCCCGGTGCATCCGCACAAGCTCGGCATACAATGATTTGGGGGTAGAACCGGTGGCCAGGCCCAGGACGCATTTCTCCTTTTTTTGTTGTTTCTCCCGGATAAAACCGGCTACTTCGCGGGCGACAAATTCAGCACCCTCCTGGGGAGAAGCAAAGATCTTTACGGGTATTTTTTCTAAACTGTCAGAGAGATCGATCGGGGCAGCTGGTCGGGCCATTGAATTGCGTTGAGGCATAAAGATAAAAAATTGCTTTGAAGGTTTATGCGAGTTTTTGCAGGGTTTTGCGTTTTTTTAATTATTTCTCGCGGCGGGCGCGGAGGAGCAGCGAACGCAAAGTTTTAGAGGTTTAGACTGAACTGATTCACATTGAGGTCATATGCTTTCGTTCTGCTGGAACTTCAGGATAATTCGCCGCGACCTCTGCTCCTCCGCGTCCGCCGCGAGAAACTCTTCCTTGCGGGAAATCAGTTAACCTCGATCTCATCCACAAATAACCATGCTTTATTCCCTGCACCGGGGTTACCCTCCGGAATCATACCCCAGTTTTTAATAATGATCTTTAAAACCCGTCCAGTATTGCTGCCTTTTATGGTCATCGTTCCATTACCCCCTTTTGTTATGACAAGTTTGTCGGTTTTGCCCAGGCTGCTGAAATATTGTCCGTCATCGGAGATCAGTGCTTCCACCGAAAGCGGTTTCCAGATCCAGGAACCTGGTTGCTGGAAAATATGAACCGTGACAGAATCTACTTTTCCGAAAGCGCCCAGGTTGATCGTTGCTTCACAATCGGTGCCGTTAAAACCAAGTATCTCTTTTGTCCGGCCAAGTCCCTTCTCATTTTGTACGCCATCGACAAGGGTAAAAGGACCATCACCAGGGTATTTATCTGCAGGGGGATTATTCAGTGTTATTGACCTGCCGGTAGCTTTATTGAAATGAAAACTTTGC
>JANMKG010000135.1:0-4768 GCA_031371915.1 Chitinophagaceae bacterium
GATCACCCGTGATAAAATATTTCGTCACCCTGTTTTTCTCCGGCTTCGTGAAGAAAAAAACAAGGAGTATGTGAACGAGGAAGTGGTGGAAGAGATCACCGACACCAAAAAGAACAGCGAAATGAAAGCAGGAAAATTCAATGTAGCGGTCAGCAATCTTCATAAGATATTCTGGCCCGCCGAAGGATTTACCAAGGGTGATGTGCTTGATTATTATGATAAGATGGCGGATTTTATCCTCCCCTACCTGAAAGGGAGACCCTTGTCCTTAAAAAGAAATCCCAACGGCATCCGGGATGAAGGATTTTATCATAAAGATGCCGGTGAACATGCACCTGCTTACGCGGATGTTTTTAAAGTAAAAAGCGAGAGCAGTAATAAAACGATCGATTATATCGTCTGCAATAACAAAGCGACGCTGCTCTACCTGGCTAACCTTGGATGTATTGAAATGAATCCCTGGAATAGTTCAACGAAGCACCCGGATAAACCCACGTGGATCGTTATTGATATCGATCCTTCTAAAAAAAATACATTCACCGAGGTAGTGGATACAGCACTGGCTACGAAAATGATCCTGGACAAAGCTGGTGTAAAAGGATATTGCAAAACGTCGGGAGCTTCCGGTCTTCACGTGTATATACCCATGAAAAATAAATATGACTACGCAACCGTAAAAGATTTCGCCCATATTATCGCCTCCTTAGTACAGGAACAATTACCAACCAATACTACCCTGGAAAGATCGCTTAGTAAAAGAGGTGACAGGATCTATATTGACTACCTGCAAAACAGGAGCGGGCAAACACTGGCTTCCGCGTATAGTCTGCGACCTGTTCCCGGGGCTTCTGCTTCGGCGCCACTTGACTGGAAGGAAGTAAATCACCGACTGCATCCTTCCCAATTTACTATTCAGAATCTTCATGAACGAATTATTAAAAAAGGCGATATTTTTTTACCTGTCTTAAATGATTCCACTTCCATTCCAAAAGCGTTGAAAGCGCTGCATGTTTAAGTTACCCAACAAGTAGAAAACTATCTACAATGCTCAATGCTTTTCGGCATGAATTTCTAATGAATAAAGTATAACAAAATCAATTTTTATGGCAAATGAAAAAAATGCTGGTAATGACACAAGAAATGATCAATCACGTCAGGACCAGGATAATTCCAGGCAAGGAAGTCAACAGGGTACAGATCAGAATCGCCAAGGTGTGAACCAGCCAAACCAGTCTTCAACGGGACAGGAAAAACGCACTTCTAACCAATCTGGTGGATCTAATCAATCAGGCAGTTCCAGTCAATCTGGAGGCGCAGGTCAATCAGGTGAGCAAAGAGGGCAGGATTCACAAAACCGCGAAAGTGGAGAAGACAAGGATCAGCAACAGCGCACCGGGCAACAGGGAAAGAAAGATGATTCCCGTTCCGGGGGACAAAAAGAAGATGAAAGCGGTAATGATCGTTCTGGTAACACAGGAAACAGAAGCGGAGATCAAAGCGACAGCGATCGGGGAACTAAGAAGTAGAAAACCCGCTTGCCAAAAAAAAATCTTTCCGTCCTACGATGGAAAGATTTTTTATTTTACATCGTTCCAAAAATATTTTTATGCAGATAGGCCTTCAGATACTTTATCTTTTTTTACTGGCCATACCTATCGCCTGTATTTCCTGGACGGTTACCCACGAGGAAGTGTTCAGGGAACCGAGAGAATTCTGTGCGCGGCTGAGCAGTAAAAGCCGGTCTTTGTTAACCAGGAAATTCTTTTATCTCTTTACCTGTGAATATTGTTTTAGTCATTATGTAACTATCGGGATGCTGGTTTTAACTGACTACCATCTTCTTTATAATAACTGGAAAGGTCTACTGATCGGAGGGTTTTCGCTGGTCTGGATAGCCAATATCTATATGAGCCTTTTTTATAAGATCCGGATCGATATTAAGAAGGAAAAAGTCATAATAGAAGAGAAAGAAAAAGAAAAGGAACAAACCCCGGCAAAACAATGAGGATCAGTTATGTGTTCTCCATAATTTGTAGACTGGATTACCCTTTCTTTGTGAAAATAATTCCCCACTCCCCACTATAAAATCCTAAGACCTTCATAATCTTTCTGGCATATTTTTTTCAGTAAAATTTATCCGCGGATACCTGGAGGGTATCACTGCAGACAAACTAATAAACCAGGGACCAATGAAGAGAATATTACTGTTAGCGGCCGTCCATGTCCTTATTTTGAATCAAGTATATAAAGATGCAAAAGAAAAACAGCAGGTAAGAAATTCTAAAAAAGAGGCCTTGAAACAGGAAGCTCTTCGCAATGTTTCGCACGTGACCATTCAACCGGGGAATAAAGACTTTTTAACCGCTCTTTATCCCGGCGAATTAATGACCGGCAACCACAGGAGACCCCTTTTGAAGCAGTAACCTCACATTACCTTTTATTTACCAGGGTAATTATTTTATCGATGTCCGACGGTGAGAACCATTGTAGCCCGGGATCTTTTTTAAACCATGTCATCTGTCTCTTGGCGTATTGACGGGTATTGGTCTTTATCTGCTCCACTGCTTTTTCTAATAAAGTAGTTCCATCGAGGTGATTGAATATTTCTGTATACCCTACGGTCCGGAGCGCTTTCAACTCACGAAACGGTAGCAAGGAATTTACTTCTTCTACCAGTCCATCCTTTATCATCCCATCGACTCTTTTATCAATATATTGATGGAGTTCTTCTTTTGGCAGGGTTAGCCCGGTCTTAATGATATTAAAATCCCTTAATTTTTTGGCTTTGTTACGGAAAGAAAGAATAGACCTTCCGGTACTTTCAATCACTTCCAGCGCCCGCATCAGGCGCCGGGGGTTTTTTATTTCTCCTGACTGGTAAAACGCTTCGTCTTTTTGCTGTATCTCTTGCTGCAGCCAGGTCAACCCTTTTTCTTCATAAGTACTAGTGATCTTCTCACGAATGGCCGGATCAGTTGCTGGAATGGCATCCAGTCCTTCACAAAATGCCTGGATATAAAGTCCTGTCCCACCCACCATCACAACAATATCATGCTGCCGGAATAATTCTTGGGTCTTTTGTAAAGCGTATTCTTCAAACACTGCCGCGGTGACTTCCTCCCGTATAGAATGCGTGGCAATAAAGTAATGTGGCACCTGTTGTAATTCCTCACCAGATGGTCTTGCCGCACCGATCTTTAATTCTTTATAGCACTGGCGGCTGTCGGCAGAGATGATGGCAGTGTTAAACTGTTTGGCTATAGCAATGGCAATGGCTGTCTTGCCAACCGCAGTGGGGCCTGCGATCACGATAACTGTTTTAGGTGCTGTCATTGCTCTTAGTTAAAAGAGTTGTCTCAAAAATCAATTTATTGTGATATTGATCCCGCCTCGGGCGGGACGAAATATGACAATTAAATTGATAGCCTTCGATAAACGCAGGCTGACACCCTTTTAAGACAACTTCCCTCCTATCTTTTATAAAATATGGATCATACTTCTTCCCCACCGGTGGTGGTTTCTTCCTCATCCCCGGCAGCTTCCCCATCTCCCAATCCCAGGTCTTCTCCATCTTCATCTTTTTCCCCAAAGCCTTCGCCTACCTGGGTAAGATCATATTTTTCTTCAATGTCAGCGAATTTCGGCCCCAGCAAACCTTTGGTACCATACTGGCTGGGTGCGATCCCTTCGGTACGTACAGTAGACGGGTAACCGATCTTTGGATTCTCTTCTTTAGAAACATTGATGAGTTCCAGCAGGAAATTCCAGTTCCTGTTAAAATCATACACATAGATAAAGCGCTGGTTGGGATCCCTGATCTCCGAACCGATCGTTGTCTCGCTCATGATCAATGGCGGCGCCTTATATTCCTTATCATATTTTTCGAGTGATATCTCACGCCCCCGCAGCCAGTGATCATTGCTACGGTAAAACGTCGCCTTATGTTTGTTATCAAATTCATACGCCTTCAGGACCGCATCATGTAGGTCCTGGAAAGACTGGGAATGCCTGATCACCACATCACGGTAAACGCTTTCATCTTCTTCGAAATAAACCCTGAATTTTAGAATTGCCATGCGACAAATTTAAGCTTTTGAATTTTTAACCACCAAACCCAGTTCGGTTGCTTTACTGAGCATAAATGCATAAGCGGCTTCAAATGTGTTGGGAATTACACCATCAAGCATGGCATCTCTTAAGGCATCCTTTATTATTCCAACAGGTTTTGAAGGTGATAAACCAAATGTCTGCATTATTATTTCGCCGGTTATAGGTGGTTGCCAGTTGCGGACATGATCTTTTTCTTCCACTTCTTTACAGCGTTGCCTGACCAATTGAAAATTTTCCTGGTAACGTTTTACTTTTTGTTTATTTTTTGATGTGATGTCTGCATCACAAAGCAACATCAGCGAATCAAAATCATCACCCGCATCAAATAACAAACGCCGGATAGCGGAATCAGTAATATTTTCTTTCGTCAGACTGATGGGACGAAGATGCAGCTCCACCAGCTTTCTTACAAAACGCATTTTTTCATGTTGCGGCAATTTCAATTTTTCAAAAATTTTTGGAACCATTCTTCCTCCTACTGCTTCATGACCGTGAAAGGTCCAGCCATGACCTTCTTCAAATTTTTTGGTAACGGGTTTGGCAATATCATGTAATATAGCTGCCCAGCGCAACCAGGGATCATTGCTGTTAGCAGAAAGATTATCTAATACCTGCAACGTATGGTAAAAAATATCCTTGTCGTTGGTGGGGGCATCGG
>JANMKG010000147.1:0-3205 GCA_031371915.1 Chitinophagaceae bacterium
GGTCGTTGCATCCCATACCTTCGAATTTCTTTCGGTCATACAGGAGGTTATTATTCTTTTGCCATCAGGACTGAATAAGACTTCCTCTACTTCACCCAAATGACCTTCGAGGATATGGAGGAATTTGCCGGTTTTCGCATCCCAGGTCCTTGCTGTATGATCATCTGAGCCGGTAACAATAGTATTTCCATCAGGGCTATAATCCACATCCACGACCCCGTACATATGACCCTCCAGTCGTTTGAAAATTGTTCCCTTTTGAACATCCCAGATAATAGCCGTACGATCACTGGAAATACTTACCAGCCATTTTCCATCGGGACTAAATTTTGTGGTATAAACATTTGCATTCTCTCCATGACCTTTAAGAGCAAAAGCAAGCTTCCCGGTTTCTGTATTCCACAAATGAATCTCCGTTCCATAAATACCTGAAGTGCAGGCGAGGTATTTACCGTCGGGACTAAAATTTACAAACTTTACTGCGGGTGTATAGCGCTGTATATATTTCAACCGTACGCCGCTTTGAGCGTCCCACGTTATGAGGTCATTATTAACATCTGCTGTTACGATTTTTTTCCCATCGGGGCTAAACTCCGCGGTAACCATTTCAGCCACAGGCTCTTTTTTTAATGTATGTAATAATCGGCCCGACTTTGCATCCCATATCTGGGCAACGCTGTCCCAGGCGGTAACAAAGGTTTTGCTATCGGGGCTGAATTTCGCCGACTTTGCCCAGCTATTATGGCCTTCCAGGCTATACAATAGTCGTCCATTCCTGGCATCCCATATCTTAACGGTATTGTCGTAGGAAGAGGTTACAACTGTTTTACCATCCGGACTGTAATTGACCAGGACCACATTATCGGTATGGCCCACGGGTAATACCAATACGGGTCGTTGTGCACCCGCATGTATCATAATGAATAGAAGAGCAAGACAGAGTCCCTGTGATCTTCGCGGTAACATTCCTGAAATTTGAGAAAAGGTAATCACTTTGGAAGTAACTCACAATACCGTTCGGAGGGTAGTTTGACCGGGGTGTTTTTTACTGATTTTTTCCCCGGATCTCCAGGGAGAGAAAATATTTACCCTGAAAATAATAAATGGCCATTTTGAAAACTGCCTGCGAGGAATGGGTTTCGCGGGGATCTGTGAAATAATAAGAAATGGTAAGCGGGTGATCATTGACTAGACTTGTCTCCGTCCTTGCATACAGGGATTTTTCAAAAGCGATAAGCATTGCATCTCTCAGGTTGGACCCGCGTTGATCCACTTTTAGCCTTACTTTATCGGGTTCAAAATAACAGACCATATAAGGATTGCCGGAAACAGGAACAACGATCTTAGCTGAATCAGCCAGTGGCAGTAAGGTTTTCACTTTGTATTCAAGCGCCAGTTCTTCAAAATCACTTCGTCTTTTATCTCCTTTGTAAGCCGTAAAGCCTGTTTGCCCGTCAGCATAGATCTTTTTGAATTCGGAATAAAATGCCGTGGCGGCAAACTCATTTTGTGCAAATGCAGCTGAAGCAGTGATCGTCAGGACGAAAAGAAAAACTCTTTTCATGGATTAAAATTACACAACTGCCGGTAAATGGTTGATTATTTTACCGTGGGTGAGGGATTTCCCCTTGTGGCACTATTTGTGCCGCAGTAAAAACAATCCGGGTCATACCTGATTAATCTTAACTTTGATCACTTGCTGCTGACCTGGCTTAATCAATTTAATAATCTAAATTTTAAAACAATGAAAAAACTACTGGCAATAGCCGCTGTAATGGCGATTGTATTTGCCCTTCCTGCCTGCAAAAGCAAAGTAAAAGACGCCGATATTCAAAAATCTGCGCAATCTGCTTTGGCAAGTATTCCTTCAACGGGTGCATTAACTGCGGACGTAAAGGATGGTATAGTAACGGTTAACGGGGAAGTAAAAGATGCTGCGGCCCAGGCCAGCGTGGAACCGGCCGTAAAAGACATCAAAGGTGTAAAATCCGTTGTAAACAATACAACAATAGCAGCACCTGTAGTTGAAACACCTGTTATTACCGCGGATGATCCTCTCACTAAAGCGGTTCAGGATGCCGTAAAGGATAACGCCGGAGTAACTGCACAGGTGAATGACGGGGTCGTAACCCTGACAGGCACGATCAAAAAAGCGGATCTGCCCAAACTGATGCAGAAAATAAATGCAACAAGACCTAAAAAAGTAGAAAATAAATTAACTGTAAACTAAAAACGGAGGAAACAAATCATGACACTTCAGGATAAATATAAAGACCTTATCGATTCTGCTAAGGCAAGCGGTGTAAGCGGTCTCCAGGTAAGAGAACAGGAAGGCGTATTGTACGTCGATGGCGATGCTCCCTCGGGCGCTGTTAAAGATCAGCTCTGGAGCCTGTATGATAAAATTGATCCCAATTTTACCGGGGGCGACCTGGTGTTGAATGTAAATGCAAAAGCAGTGGAAGGCAGCAAGGTAAAAGTCGTCACCAAGTCCAGTAACCTGAATATCCGCAAAGGCCCGGGGACCGACCAACCCATCGTGGGAAAAGCAGCACATGGCGAGATCATCTCTCTTATCAATAAATCAAATGAGCAGTGGTGGCTTGTGCGTACGAATGACGGGGAAGAAGGATACAGCTATGCGCAATACCTTGAACCGGCGGATAATTAATCAATAATAATATGGTTGAAAAAGTGGGTGCTATCCAGCAGCCACTTTTTTTGTTTCCGCCAGTAGTTCTCTCTTTTATTCTGCTGGAATTCGTAACTTTTACCCTATCAAACCACCATCATGAAACCAAGGTTACTACTACTTGCCTTTCTTGCTTTTGTTACTGGGTTATTGGCGTTCCGGTTAAAAGAAATAACTAAAGTCACTCACCCCGCGGTCAAGCCAAAGGTTTATAACAAAGAAAACATCATTCGCTGCAGTCCGGACTGGAATGAACTGAAGGAATGGATCGAAGAGACAGATATCCCTCCTATCCCCGGTGCCGGGAATTATAAATGGAAAATCACCACGGCTAATGACAGCGCCCAGTTTTATTTTAACCAGGGGATCAACATGTATTACAGTTTTCATATTGTTGAAGCGATGGCTTCTTTTAAAAAAGCGGCGAAGTTTGATCCTGGCGCCGCCATGCTGCAATGGGCGCAGGCACTTGCTTACGGCCCCAATATCAATGACCTGGGTTATGCCGCTTCC
>JANMKG010000153.1:0-9129 GCA_031371915.1 Chitinophagaceae bacterium
GAGATCCGGGATCAGACCGGAATACCAGAATAATAAGGAAACGGTGAAGTAAGTTGATATCGCGAATACATCCCAGAGAAGCGGTGAGTTAAAGTTCACCCATAAAGGACCTCTTGTATTGGGATAAGGAAGTACAAAGAAAGCATTCCATACACGACCCATGTGCCAGATCGGGAACTGGCCCGCGCACATTACCGCGAAGATCGTCATCGCTTCTGCCGCACGGTTCACACCCGTTCTCCAGCCCTGGCGGAATAATAATAAGATCGCCGAGATCAGGGTTCCGGCGTGACCGATACCTACCCACCATACGAAATTGGTAATATCCCATCCCCAGCCAATCGTTCTGTTAAGGTTCCATTGTCCCGTACCATATATTACCTCCATAGTAACGGAGAGGATACCAAAGCAAAGCATCGCGACGGAGATAAGGAAACCGATCCACCATAACCGGGAAGGTTTGGCTTCTACCGGGCGGCAAATATCTTCGGTTATCTGGTGATAATCCTTATCACCTTCTACCAGCGCCGGTCTTACCTGTGATTCGTATCTGAGTAATGCCATATTCTTTTAGCTTTTAGCTATTATCCGCCAGCCGGCGGATTCTAGCTTTTATTATTAGTCAACTTTCTGCTTACCGATGTTGAACCCCTACGGGGTTCTGAACACATGGACAATATTTTTTCTACCGATATGTTACCCCTACGGGGTAATACTTTTCAATTCACCTGCCTCCACAACTTTCTTATTCCTTATTCCTCATTTCTCATTCCTCATTTCTTATCCCTTATTTCTAATGCGTCTCTTCCGGTTTCACCGCTGAAGGCAGCGTACTATCTACCCTGTGCGTCTCTTCTCCTTTATCACCTTCCACATCGTGATTTTCGCTTGCAATGATCTCATCCGTATTCCTCACTTTGGCGAGGTACGTGATATTCGGTAACACGTGCAGTTGCTCCAGTACATAAAAGCTGCGCTGCACATTCTCGTTACGAACTTTATTTAACGCACTTTCTTTATCATGCGCGTTACCAAATACGATCGCGCCGGCGGAGCAAGCCATCTGGCAGGCCGTTTTTGCATCGCCATCTTTCAGTATCCTGTTCTCTTTTTTTGCATCAAGCTTGGCGGCTTGTAATTTCTGTACACAGAAAGAACATTTTTCCATGACCCCGCGGCTGCGGACCGTTACATCCGGGTTCAACACCATACGGGTCAGGTCGTCGTTCATCTGTTCGATGACGCTGTCCAGTTTACCTACCAGTTGCTGGTCGCGGTTATTCGGGAAGCTATCGGCTCCGGTATAATCGGCCCAGTTAAAGCGGCGAACTTTGAAAGGACAGTTGTTGGCGCAATACCTTGTACCGATACAACGGTTATACGCCATCTGGTTGAGACCTTCCGAACTGTGGTTGGTCGCCGCCACAGGGCAAACGTTCTCACAAGGCGCATTATCACAATGCTGGCAAAGCATGGGCTGGAAGACCACGCCTTTCAGGTTATCAGGATCATTTTTGTCAGAGATGAAATAGCGGTCAATACGTAACCAGTGCATATCGTGGTAACGCAGCACTTCTCTTTTCCCTACCACGGAAACATTATTCTCGGCGTTACAGGCCACTACACAGGCGCCACAACCATAGCAGGAATTCATATCAATGCTCATTCCCCATTTGATACCCGGCTGTTCGTGCTGCGGGTATAAGGTCGCATTATTGAAATTGCCGTTCGCTTGCGCATAATAATCTTTTTGTAATTCCTCGCGGTATTCGGGAAGTGCATTAGGTTCCTTTTTGAAGGTCGCCAGCGTTGTTTCTCTTACTACTTCTTCCCGGTCTTCGTAAGAATTATGTTTTTGAGTCTGTGCGATCTTATATTTCTTATGGAGATTCTTAGTTGTTACACCGGTCGCCACGTAATCAACGGTCGTACCATTAAACGAAGCCAGGTGATATACGTTCTTACCAACACCCGCCGCTGTTACACCCAGGGCTTCATTCCTTCCATAACCAACCGCCACAGCGATGGTATTGGCATTCATTCCGGGTAATACTAATATCGGTAACTCCAGTTTGTTTTTACCGATCGTCAGTTCGATAACAGGTTTTTGCGGGTAGTATTCATAATCCGTATCCAGCGCTATTCCCAATTCTTTGGCCATAGCCATCGAGATCAATGCATAATTGTCCCAGGTCGCTTTGGAAACAGGATCGGGTAATTCCTGTAACCAGGGATTACCAGCTTGTGAACCCGTGCCGATAGAATTTTTCTGGTAAAGCACCAATTCGGAACCGGTACTTTTTTTATAGGAGGAAACAGCCGCAGTTGCTTCTGCTAAACCGCCGCCGCCATAAGAACCCCCACCAGCTCCCGCCGTAGCAGGAACATCTTCCTTCACACCATCCTGCAATGCTTTATTATAAGCGTCTTCTGAACCCAGTTTGCCGGTCCAGTATTCTTTGAAATAAGTTTCGTAATCCTGGTTGTTACCGCTCCATCTTAGTAAAGAGGTTTGGAAAGGGCGGGTCTTGAAAAGGGGATATATAGTTGGCTGCAGGAAACTGATATGGCCTGCTTTTGCTTCCGCATCACCCCAGCTTTCGAGGTAGTGATGATTGGGAAGGATATAGTCGCAGAGTTCAGTTGTTTCATCCATTTTTTCATTGAAAGAAATCTTTACGCTCACTTTCTTCAATGCCGCTTTAAATTTCTCTGCATCATAATAAGTATAAGCAGGGTTAGCGCCCTGGATCATCAGCGTTCCAACCTGTCCGCCTTCCATCTGTGTTACCAGGTCATTCATTTCGCTGTCAATACCCTGGCGGTAGTTGACGGGTTTGCTCCAGTCGATCGTTTTGCCATTGGCACCGATCGCGTTATTGATCGCGTTAACTATTAACTGTACATTTTTATCATTGCTTCCGCAAACGACCAGCGCTTCACCACTATGTGTTTTCAGGTCGGCGGCTGCTTTTTTGATTCCCGCTTCCAGTTTTGCATCCGCGATAGCAGGTGAACCTTCTGTACCATTGATGGCGTTCAGCAGGTCAAGTGCCACGGCGGCTGTTTCAGAAGGACGATGCGTGAATCGCTCATCGGCATTCGAACCGGTCATACTTAAAAATCCTTCGAACTGGTAATGCTTGCTCATGGAAGGATTCTTCTCATCGATCTTTCTTCCTTTGGAATAACCCCTGGCAAATTCAACAGGACTGAGCCAGGTACCAAGGAAATCGGCGCCAAGACTTACGATCACTTTAGCCGCGCTAAAATCATAAGAAGGTAATTTTCTTCCAAACCCACTGGCTTCGTTGGCCAGTAACATACCGCTGTAAGAAACGGCATCGTATTGAACGTGCTTTATGTTGGGAAACTTCGAAATAATATCTTTTGTAGAAGGAGAAACAATAGTAGAGGTCAGCAGAACAACCGAACCTGCCGCTGCTTTCATTGCATCGCCTACCATTTTATCAAACTGTTCGAAACCGGGAACCTCGTTAAACTTCACATCTTTACCATCGTTGCCGCCGGCTGTGCGGTGAACGGGAAATTTTGCGCGGTACATATCATACAGGTCAAGTACAGAAGCCTGTGCTCTTGCTGAAGTACCGCCACCTGTATAAGAACAAAGATCATTTCCTTCGATCTTGATCGGGCGCCCGTCTCTTACTTTGGCAACTACCGGTATCACATCTCCATCCTGTACATAAGTGGTCGCATAATATTTTGCCACACCCGGTATAAGGTTCTCGGGTTTGTTCGCATAAGGAATAGCTTTTCTTACCGGGATCTTACAACTTGCAGCCAGCGTTGCAGCAGCGGTACTAAAACCGAGGTACTTTAAAAAATCCCTGCGGGGAGCTTTGGCATCCAGCAATCCTTTATCATCAAAACCCTCAAAGGGTAACTCTTCATGGAATTCATCCTGTGAGAGTTTTTTGAGGTTCTCCGGGTCGTTCACTTCTCCGAAACTTTGCCAGTACTTGTTACTCATAATTTATTCAGAGTTATCATTTTTCAGTTGGCAATTTGCAGTTAGCAGTTCGACAACTTTATAATTCAAAATTTACTTTTATATACCCGTAATGAGCCGTAGTTTACAAAGACTGCAAATTGCCAACCGCAAACTGGTTTTAATAGTGACATTTCTGGCATTCTAAACCGCCAATATCTTTCACCGTTATGCTGTCCATCTTGTGATTCTTGAAATCATTATGGAATTTCTCGTAAATGCTGTAAAATTTATTTCCCTTGCCTTCGGTGTAATTAAAGTCCACTTTGGTATTCCGGTGACAGTTTACACACCAGCCCATACTCAATTCGGATACTTGTTTCACTTCATCCATCGCGGTGATCTCACCATGACAGGTCTGGCACTGTACTTTACCGGCGCGGATATGCTGGGAGTGATTGAAATAAACATGGTCAGGCAGGTTGTGGATCTTCACCCACTCGATAGGTTTGGCAGCAGCAGGATCCCAGCTATTGGGCTTGGCAGGATCAAAGCCTGCCGCTTTATATAATTTGGCGAGCTCTGCCGATCCATTTATCTCATCACCATCCTCGTTATAAAGCTTAGGACCTTTTTCATAGGTATTGATCGCCTTATGACAATTCATACAGATGTTCACCGCAGGTATACCAGCGGTCTTGCTGTCCCACGCAGAACCGTGACAGTAAAGACAGTTGATTTGGTTGATACCGGCATGCACTTTGTGTGAATAATAAATGGGCTGAACGGGCTGGTAGCCTTTCTGGCGACCAAGACCGATAGCACCTTTTGTAACATAATAACCACCTACTACAAAGAAAAGCAGGGCAGTCATCGCGATATATACTTTATTCCGATAAGCAGGCACAGGCTCAGGACGCATGATACCTTCCGCGTCATCACTCATTTTTTTCAGGTTACTGTTCACCTGCATTAAGATGAGTGCGATGATGGCGAGGATCAGGGAAATGACACCGAAGATGATTGCGTTGTTGTTGGAGGCTTTGCCATCAGGACCAGGACCATCTACTTTTACGGTTTTTGAATCTACTACCGTCTGGTTAATATAAGATACAATTGCATCGACTTCTTTAAGAGTAAGATCTGGAAATGCCGTCATCATGGATCCATATTCAGCCTTGAGCCCTTGAGTATAAGAGTCTGAAGCCATGTACCCTGAGGGGTTATGTGCCCATTTCAATATTTCATTATGATCCGACCATTTATGCCTTTCCTCCAATCCTCCGAGAGCGGGACCTGTGCCTTTTTTAAGAGGATTATGGCAACTGGCACACTTGCTCATGAACAGAGTTTTGCCAGCAGCTACGTCGGCATTCTGGGCCGAAAGATGATTGATCGTCGAAAAAACAAAAAGAGAGAGTACAAACAGCGTTAGTTTTCTGCCCGATGGTTTACAAGGAATCATAGACACAATTGATGCTGAAAAATGTGGATAAAATCCGTTCTTGAGCGCAAAAATAAGTCAGGAACTTAACAAAACGACAACCGGTTTAAGTTTTTTTTAGCCCGCTACCAGCCTGCATTTCACAAGATTTACTATCGTTTATCCTCCTCCTATAAAATTGTTTGTCATAAATAGGTCAACGGCTATTAAATGTTCAACAGATGTGAAAAAGCACCCTGGCCATTTATACTTAAATCAAATAATGGCAGGCAAGCCAATGATTATTGGAAGTTTTTTCCGCATTTTTGCCTTGATCCCCGTCGGGGTTAATAACCCCGACGGGGATCAAGGCATATGTTTGAAAAATTACAGAAAAAATGGAAAGTAAATGGCTGGCAACTGGCCCTGATCATCGCCACTTTTGCGATTGGCGGGAGTGTGACCGGTTTCGTTGGTAAAAAGATCATGAATGCACTCGCTATTCAGCAGGATTGGCTCTGGACACTCATTTATATCCTGCTTATCACACTCCTCTGGCCACTCACGGTGCTTATTATCAGCATTCTTACGGGTCAGTTCCGGTTTTTTAGCCAGTATATCCGTAAGATCGGTGCGAAGATGGGGATCGGGAAAAGCCAGGAGCCATGAGTCGTGAGTCGCGAGCAGGAAACTTCCGCCAGAAATTGACAATTCACGATTCACCACTCACGAATTGATTTTCAGCCATTCATCATATGAGATGACTCCCATTTCCGGCCTGGATACTCCCTCCAAAACAGCAATAAATTCCAGGACATTCCCGTCCGGGTCATTGAAATAAATAGCGATCGCGGGCATCCAGGCAAAAACCATTGGCCGCTCGGTTTCATCCTTCAGGAAATTATAGGGCTTCAGGGCTCTTTCCTTTAAATACGATACCGATCGTTCCAATATATCATCCCTGTCACAACGGAAAGCAAAATGACGGGGTATCATTTTTTCTTTTGGTTTCTCCCAAAGTCCGAGCATGTATTCTTTCGGCTGACCGATCCAGAAAAAAGCGATCCTTCTTTTTTCTTCCAGCAGCGCGAATTCAAGTCCCAATACATTTTTATAAAAATCGATGGCGTTTTCCAGATTGGAAACATTGAGATGTGTTTCGTATAAACCTTTGATCATTGTCCCAATTTAGATCATCTGAAAATTTTAACCACAGATAACACAGATTAAATTCTTCACGGATTACACTGCGTTATCTGTGCCCTTAATCTGTGCAATCTGTGGTTTTACTACTTCTTTAGAGAAAGTGGCAGCTTATATTTGTTTCGTGAAAAAAATCGCTGTCTTCGCTTCGGGTGCGGGCACCAACGCGGCCAATATCATTGATCATTTTGCAGCAGCTTCAAACCCGCTGCAGGTAAAGGTTGCATTGATCGTTTGTAATAATCCAACCGCCGGCGTACTCGATATCGCCGCTACAAAGAACATCCCTTCGCTGCTCATCGAAAAAGAAAGATTCTTTTACGGGGATGCTTATCTCCCCGAATTAAAAGAAATCGATCTTATCGTGCTGGCCGGTTTTCTCTGGAAGATCCCGGATACATTGGTAAAAGAATACCCCCGCAGGATCATTAATATTCACCCGGCTCTTTTACCCAAGTTCGGTGGTAAAGGGATGTATGGGAATCATGTACATGCCGCTGTCATTGCTAGTATAGAAAATCAAAGCGGTATCACTATTCATTATGTAGACGAACATTATGATAATGGTGATATCATTTACCAGGCCATCTGTCCTGTTGCTGCTAATGATACACCTGGGAGTCTTGCAAAACGTATTCAGCGACTGGAAAAGGAGCACTACCCCCGGGTGATTGGAGAAGTGCTGGGAATTCCTCCTCCGTCGGAATGACAAGACCCCGAACACTTTACCATCCTTTTTGCATTTTCTTTCGTTACTTGCTTCCCAATAAACTACTTTGCCGCGACGTATTTTTTACATAACAACATTTATTGCTTTTTGCTTACTGGCCATGGTCTTCCCGGCAAGCGCCCAGACCTATAAGATAAGAGGAATGGTTTACGACAGCTCCAGGAACTACCCGTTGGAGGCCGTGAGTGTGTTGTCCAGTTCTGGTCATGGTACCATTACCAATACCGATGGTTTTTACGAGATCGAGGTCACCGAGAAAGATTCCATCTGGTTTAGTTACCTGAATAAATCCACGGTCAAGTTCCCGGTCTTAAAAATCACGAACACGCTTTCCTTCGACATTTCCATACTCGTAAGTGTACCCACCTTAAAAGAAGTAAAGATCCGTCCAAAGAATTACCGGCAGGACTCGATCCAGAACAGGATCGACTACGCGAAGATCTTTAATTACGAAAAGCCCAAACTGAAACCCCAGACGCCGCAATATGGCGCCGGGATGGGGTTTGATCTCGATGAGATCATCAACATGTTCCGCTTTAAACGGAACCGCAGCATGACGTCCTTCCAGAAAAGGTTGCTGTTCGAGGAAGAGGATAAATTTATTGACCATCGTTTCAACAAAGCCCTGGTGCGCCGGCTGACCCTGCTTGAAGGGAATGAACTCGACAGTTTTATGCGGATCTACCGGCCTTCTTACACGTTTGCCAAATTCGCCGGTGAATATGATTTCCAGTATTATATCAAGGAAGCATTCTACCGTTTCAAAAAAGGACTGCGACCCGAGGGCACGCTCAACGAAGAATAGTTCCCGGTCAATCAAAAAACTGCGGTAATTTACTTTTCATTTCTGTTTATGGGAACCAACCTGCACAATGAACTCAGGAAAGAATTCCAGCTGGAAAGACTGATCCTTTTCAGCGATGCGGTCTTTGCTATTGCTATTACCCTGTTAGTTATTGAAATAAAGATCCCCGAGATTGACCGGAAAGAACTCACCGAACAAAAAATTTTATCGGCCCTGGGACACCTGGTTCCCAAATTCATCGGTTTCCTGATTAGTTTCCTGATCATCGGCCAGTACTGGACCGTGCATCACCGTATGTTTGGCTATGTGATCAATTTCAACAACAAACTCCTCTGGCTGAATATACTTTTTTTACTGGCGATCGCTTTGATGCCCTTCAGTACCGGGTTTTACAGCGAATATGCCAGTCTTCCCGTAATGACACCTGTGATTTTTTATACCGGCAATATCGTGATCCTCGGGCTCCTGAGTTTTCTTTTATGGCGTTACCTGGGAAACCCTGGTCATAACCTGACCGAAAATCTGTCCCCGGCCGTAGCGAGGTATTCTTCTCTCCGGGCTGTTACGGTTCCTGTTATTTTTATTATTTTCTCGATTGTGTATATGTGGGAGCCGGTTATTGCCGCGTTCATACCTGTTTCTGTTCCCTTTTTTCTGCGCCTGATCTTTGGTCCTATGAAAAAAAAGATCATCGCCAATTCAAATTAAGTATATGAAAAAAATATGGTTGTCATTGGTTGTCCTTTTGCTGATCAGCAGCAGTAGTTTTTCGCAAAACGATACCCTGCCTTCTTTTATAAAGGACAGTTTGGATAATTATGTCAACCGGGCGTTGACCGACTGGCAGATCCCTGGTGTGTCTGTTGCCATCGTAAAGAACGGGAAAGTAGTATGGATGAAAGGTTATGGTGTAAAAGAAGTTGGCACTGGTAATAAAGTGGATGAGAATACCCTGTTCATGATCGGGAGTAATACAAAAGCGTTTACTGCAACAACACTGGCGATGCTTGACGCTG
>JANMKG010000154.1:0-3347 GCA_031371915.1 Chitinophagaceae bacterium
ATTAAAAACCTTACTCCACAGGATATTTCCTTAATTCTTTCGACCGCCGGCCAATTCAAAGAAGTTTTACAGCGACCCGATAAGAAAGTTCCTTCATTAAGAGATGTAACCATCGTCAAACTTTTTTACGAGAACTCTACCCGGACCCGGTTCTCTTTTGAACTGGCAGAAAAAAGATTAAGTGCCGATACGATCAACTTCGCGGCTTCCACTTCCTCTGCAGCGAAAGGGGAAACCCTCCTGGATACCGTCAATAATATCCTGTCCATGAAAGTAGACATGGTGGTGATGCGCCACAGTGCCAGCGGTGCCCCGCATTTTTTAGCGCAGCATATACCGGCCGCGATCATCAATGCCGGCGATGGGATCAACGAGCACCCTACACAGGGTTTACTGGATGCATTTTCCATTATAGAAAGAACGGGAGGACTCGAGGGAAGGAAAGTGGCGATCATCGGGGATATCATGCACAGCCGTGTCGCGCAAAGCAATATTTATTTGCTGAAAAAGATGGGGGCTGAAGTAACTGTTTGCGGACCTCCTACGCTGATCCCTAAATATATCAGCGAAGCATTAGGTGTGAACGTGAGCTATAACCTGAAAGAAACACTGGAATGGTGTGATGTAGCTAATGTATTGCGGATACAACTGGAAAGACAGAACCAGGTATTATTTTCTTCCCTGCGGGAATACAGCCTTGCTTATGGCATCAACCGGAAATTGCTCGACAGCCTGCACCGGGAGATCGTGATCATGCACCCGGGCCCGATCAACAGGGGAGTAGAGCTGGACAGCGATGTGGCCGACTCTAAACAATCCATTATCTTGCAACAGGTGGAGAATGGGGTGGCGGTGAGAATGGCGGTGCTATATCTGTTGGCAAACAGAACTTCTTAATATGTACGATGTTAGGTGTACGATGTACGCCCTCTAAAATACTGGAATTACACATCTTACTTCGCGCATCTAACATTGGATTTATTTACGACGTCCGGTATAAGATGTACGTTTTCGTAAACAGGGTGTCGTACATCGTACACCTAACATCGTACATTGTAAAGCATCTAACTTCGTACATCTAACTTACAGCTATGTCTAGAATTTGTTTATTTCCCGGCACTTTTGATCCTGTCACACTTGGACATGTTGATATCATCAACCGTGCCCTGCCGCTGTTTGATAAGATCATCGTGGGTATCGGGTTGAATACCTCCAAAGCTCCCATGTTCTCCGATGAACAACGACTGCTATGGATCCGGGAGATCTACAAAGATGAAGAAAGGGTGGAAGGGGCTGTTTACGAAGGTCTCACCGTTGACTTCTGTCAAAAGCTCGGCGCTCATTTTATACTGCGGGGCATTCGTTATGTCAGCGATTTTGAATACGAGAAAACGATCGCTGATGCGAATCGTACGCTTGACCGTAATATCGAAACCGTTTTTCTCACAGGGGAACCAAAATATACTTCAGTCGCTTCCACGATCGTAAGGGATATCATCAGGAACCATGGTGACGCGAGTCATTTTTTGCCGGAGATCGTTTATAAATCATTAGTTAAATAAGAAGGATGAGCATTTGGTTTAATAAAAACCTGTCGGTTGATCATTTTGGTCAGCTCGGTAAAGACACAATGGGTGAATATATCGGAATTGAATTTACCGAACTGGGCGATGAGTTTCTAAAAGCCAGGATGCCCGTTGATCATCGTACCAAACAACCCTACGGATTGCTACACGGAGGGGCTTCCTGTGTGCTGGCTGAAACGATTGGCAGTGTAGCATCCGCGATGGTAATAGATCATTCAAAATTTTATTGCGTAGGGCTTGAGATCAATGCCAACCATATTCGCAGTGCCAGGGAAGGGTATGTTACAGGAATAGCAACGCCACTTCATTTGGGAAACACAACGCATGTATGGGATATAAAGATCTATGATGAAAAAGAGAAGCTGGTTTGCGTGAGCAGGCTTACAGTAGTAGTTATACCCAGGAAAGATTGAATGGTATCAACTAATAGCTAACAGCTAATCGCTAATGACTTAAGTCAAGCACGTCCACTACCGAAGGAAAAGTGTTCTTCCTATATTTGGGCAGGTCATCTGCTTTTACCCATTTTATTTCGTGAATATCTTCTTCGGTCTGTGGTACCAGGGGCTGATCCCCGTTTGCTTTCATCTTATACCAATGTGATTCTTTCAGGATAAACCGGGCTCCTTCATGGTAAGTATGGTAAGTGATCGTAAGAGGAGAGATCAGTTTGACTTTCTTCAGACCGGTTTCTTCTTCTACTTCCCTCACCGCGCAGGCTTCCAGTGTTTCTCCCTTATCGAGCTTGCCTTTAGGAAGGTCCCATTTGCCCCGCCGGAAAATAAGCAGGGTTTCTTTTTTCTCATTCTCCACGCGGCCACCCGCGGCCCTTACCAGGGTGAATTTTTTATACAACGCTTTCTTTAATTCCGCCAGGTCGGGATGGTAGAAGACACCCGCATGCACTTCGGGTTGTTCCATCTCGTGGATCATAGACTTAATGGTATGTGAATTCAATTCATCAATGAATACCGCATCATCGTGATGAATATAAGGTTGAAGCGTTTTGTCTACGTTATCGCAGAGAAACAGGGGCTTGTCGTTAAAATAGATCTTTATATACATAACAGTTAATAAAAAACCACAGAATACACAGATTAAGCACAGGTAACACAGTGTAATCCGTGAAAATTTAATCCGTGTAATCTGTAGTAAATCTTTTCAAATTTTCAAATTGTCACAATATCAAATTAGCTTTGCTCCATGACTGATGCCAGTGTTGTGGCCGAAAAACTGCTTCAAGTTAACGCCATAAAATTAAATCCCACGCAACCCTTTACCTGGGCCAGTGGCTGGAAAAGCCCTATTTACTGTGATAACCGCAAGGTGTTATCGTTTCCCTTTATCCGGGATTATATCAAATCGGAGATGTGCAACCTGGTCTTTGAGAAATTCCCCGATGCACAGTTACTGGCAGGAGTGGCCACTGCCGGGATCGCCTGGGGAGCCATGGCAGCCGATCAGCTTAAACTTCCCTATGTTTATGTACGTCCCAAACCCAAGGAACATGGGCTCGGGAATCAAATTGAGGGATTCTATGAGGCAGGACAGAGAACGGTCGTGATCGAAGACCTGGTATCAACCGGGAAAAGCAGCCTCCAGGTAGTGGATGTGCTGAAAGAACAGGGTGTAAACGTCATTGGCATGGTGGCTATTTTTACTTATGGCTTCCGGGTTGCAACCGAAGCTTTTGAGAAAGCATCCTTGGTCTGTTATTCCCTGACAGATTATCCAACGTTGATCAGTTCGGCCGTACAGAAA
>JANMKG010000187.1:0-2735 GCA_031371915.1 Chitinophagaceae bacterium
GACCAAGGAAGGTTTCTTTGCCAAAATAACCAAAGCCATCGCTGGTAAAAGCAGTGTGGATGAAGAAGTACTGGATAGCCTGGAGGAAGCCCTGGTAAGTGCAGATGTGGGTATTGAAACAACGGTAAAGATCATTGACCGCGTGGAAAAAAGAGTGGCGAAGGACAAGTACATGAATGCGGCGGAATTAAATAAACTGCTGCAGGAGGAAATAGAAGGATTATTAGTAGATGCACCGGAAGCCAACACGTATGCTTTTAATTCTGACCTCCCGAAAAAGCCCTATATCATTTTAGTGGTAGGAGTAAATGGTGTTGGGAAGACGACAACCATCGGTAAACTGGCTTATAATTTCAAGAAAGCCGGCAAAGAAGTTTTACTGGGAGCAGCCGATACTTTTCGTGCGGCGGCCGTTGAACAGCTGACGATCTGGAGTGACAGGGTGGGAGTGCCGATCGTAAAACAGGATATGGGCAGCGACCCGGCCGCGGTGGCTTTTGATACGGTGCAAAGCGCCGTCGCCAAACAAAGCGATGTGGTACTGATCGATACGGCAGGCCGCCTGCATAATAAAGCGCACCTGATGGAAGAGCTCAGCAAGATCAAAAGAGTGATCCAGAAAACGATACCCGATGCGCCCCATGAGGTGTTGCTGGTGCTTGACGGAAGTACGGGGCAGAATGCATTGGAACAGGCTAAACATTTTACGGCAACTACCGAAGTAACGGCTTTAGCTATTACCAAATTAGATGGTACCGCAAAAGGCGGCGTGGTCCTGGCGATCGCCGACCAGTTTAAGATACCGGTGAAGTTCATCGGTGTGGGTGAGAAGATGGAGGACCTGCTGGTATTTGATAAACATGAATTTGTGGATAGTTTGTTTAATTTAGAAAAGACTAACAGCTAACAGCTATTAGCTAATAGCCATTAGCTGTTAGTAAGTTTCAACATGAAGACAAAGAAGCTACATAAAGACAAGGTCAATATCATCACTCTCGGGTGCAGCAAGAATATGGTGGACAGCGAAGTCCTGAGCGGGCAGTTGCTGGCCAACGAGATCGATGTAGTGCATGAGAATAAAAAATCGGATCACAATATCGTAGTGGTGAATACCTGTGGGTTTATCGAAAAAGCAAAAGAAGAAAGTATCAATACGATCCTTGACCAGGTGGAATTGAAAAGAAGAGGTAAGATCGATAAAGTATATGTCACGGGTTGTTTAAGTGAACGATATAAGAACCACCTGGAAACAGAGATCCCTGAAGTAGATGCCTATTTTGGTACGATGGAACTCCCGCTGATCCTGAAGCAGTTTGATGCCGATTATAAAAATGAATTACTGGGCGAAAGATTACTATCTACACCACAGCACTATGCTTATTTAAAGATCTCGGAAGGATGTAACCGTACCTGTGCTTTTTGCGCTATCCCATTAATGCGTGGACAGCATGTAAGCCGTACCATCGAAGACCTCGTGAAAGAAGCGGAGAGCCTCGTCAGGAAAGGGGTGAAAGAGATCATGCTGATCGCACAGGAACTAACCTATTATGGCCTTGATATCTATAAAAAAAGAATGTTACCTGATCTTTTACACCGGCTCGCGGATGTAAAAGGGTTAGAATGGATAAGGCTGCATTATGCTTATCCTTCCAAATTCCCGCTGGAGATACTGGATGTAATAAGGGAAAGAGAGAATATCTGTAATTATCTTGATATGCCATTGCAGCATGCGGCCAACAATATGCTGAAAGCGATGAAACGCCAGATCACGAGGGAGGAAATGGAAGAACTTACCTCCGCCATCCGCGAAAAAGTTCCTGGTATCTGTTTACGCACCACCCTGATCGCGGGTTTTCCTGGTGAAACAGAAGATGATGTTGAAGAATTAAAAGGATTTTTACAACGCCAGCGCTTTGACCGGGTGGGGATCTTTACTTATTCGCATGAAGAAGGAACCAGTGGTTTTGCATTAACGGATGATGTTCCCGCGGAAGAAAAAGAAAGAAGGGCACAGGAGATCATGGAAGTGCAGCAGGAGATCTCTCTTGAACTGAACCAGGAAAAAGTAAATAAAGTATTCAAGGTACTTATCGATAAGAAAGAAGCCGGCCGTTATTTAGGCCGCACCGAATTCGATTCGGTGGAAGTCGATAACGAAGTGGTTATCCATTCTGCTAAAAAACTCCCTATTGGCGAATTTGTCAATGTGAAGATCACTAAAGCGTATGATTACGACCTGGAAGGTGAAGTGGTGGACTAGTATTTTAAAGGCTCAGGGAATAACACAGAGATACGGAGAAACAGAGTTTCACAGAGATTTTAAAAGAGAATCAGTACTCTGTGTTATTCTGTTCCTCCCTATCTCTGTGTTGAAAACTCTAAATTTCTTTCACTGATCTTTCAATATTCCGGTCAGGTATCAGCCACATGACCGCTACAAGGATGATCAGGATGCCGGATATCCTGGCATCCAGGAATGCCAGCGGGATCGCGAGTGTATAAACTAAATTGGAAAGCATCCCTTTCCTCGATTGTTTTTTTAATACCTCCAGCAACGCGGGATTGCCGGGGTTGCAATTCCTGATATTTATTAAAAGGATATAATAAGCGATACCGCACATATCAGCCAGGAAAGCATAGAGAATGACAGTATTCCTTTCAAAATGATTTTCTCCCATCCAGGCTGTGGCAAAAGGTATCAGAGACAACCAGAACAACAGGTTGAGGTTCGCCCA
>JANMKG010000188.1:0-1698 GCA_031371915.1 Chitinophagaceae bacterium
TGCGCCAGCACCGCCTCATATAACATGATCGGGACAATAGGATGGTCGCCGGTTTTGATATCAAAACCGGCTGCTGTCATTTTATCGCGGAAATACTTAGTATTAAATTCTAATTTATCCCTTAACTCCGTTGTTTCTGTCAGCATATCCAGCACAGCAATGGATGCTCCTACAATGGAAGGAGCCAATGTATTGCTGAACAGGTACGGTCTTGATTTTTGCCGCAGCATCTCTATCACTTCTTTTCTACCGGAAGTAAACCCACCCGAAGCGCCCCCGAGTGCTTTACCAAGAGTCCCGGTAATGATATCTATCTTGCCCATTACACCCCGGTATTCATGTGTACCTCTTCCTGTTTTACCAAGAAAGCCGGATGAATGACATTCATCGATCATGATGATCGCATCGTGTTTCTCTGCAAGGGTAACGATCTTATCCAGTTGCGCGATCGTTCCGTCCATGCTGAAAGAACCATCGGTAACGATGATACGGCTGCGAAGGTTCGCAGACTCTTTTAATTTCGCCTCCAGGTCTTCCATATTGTTATGCTCATACCGGAAACGCTGCGCTTTGCACAAACGAACACCGTCGATAATGGAAGCATGGTTCAACGCATCGGAAATGATCGCGTCCTGCTCGTTGAACAGGGGTTCAAACACACCACAGTTCGCGTCAAAAGCTGCGGCATATAAAATTGTATCCTCCGTACCAAGGAATTTCGAGATCTTTTCTTCCAGCTCTTTATGAATATCCTGGGTACCGCAGATAAACCGGACGCTGCTCATCCCATACCCTCTTTGCTCGATGGCTTTATGCGCCGCTTCGATCACTTTGGGATGGGAGGAAAGACCAAGGTAATTGTTCGCGCAAAAATTCAGTACGGTTTTGCCATTTACGGTTATCTCCGCTCCCTGGGGACTGGCAATGATCCTTTCGGTTTTAAAGAGGCCAGAATCTTTGATCTCTTCTACTTCTTTTGCAATACGTTTCACCAGTTTTTCGTTCATATAGCGTGGTTTGATGGGCAAATATAGGAGCAAGTCCGGAAGTCGGGAAGTCCGCAAGACCGAAAGAATCATTCTGCTTTATTGAATTGTCTTGCGGTCTTTCGGTCTTGCGGTCTTCCTGACCTATTTCTGCGCCACCAGAATAATTATAAGAAAACTGTAACATTTTCCTTTCTACTTTCGTCCCATCACAAAACCAGCTAATATGAAGAAGAAAAATTGGGCTTTTTTCGCCATCACGGCTGTTTTGCTGGCCCTTGGACTTATTGCTTTCCGCCCTGGCCCGACTTCAACTGTTGAATCCCGGCCCTCCCTGCCCACCTGTTGTAAAAAAGCGGGTAAATGTGTTGGCGCTGAAAAAGATAGCAAGGCTACACCGAATCAATTCTACCCCGAAAGCCTTTCCCAGCAATTTATTTTTATCAACTCTTCTGCCTATTGATTTCCAGTCCTTAAGGCTGAAAAAAATATTGTTTTCCCTGTAACATATCTGTTTTACGCCCGTATAATATAACGAGCAGGCCCTGTTAAATGTAATTTTGCCTGCCTTCCCGGCTGTTTATGACTGAAAGAGAATACAATCAATGTGTGACAGAGTACGCAGATAATGTGTACCGCTTCATCCTGAAAAATCTCCGCCACGAGGAGGATGCCAGGGATGTGGTACAGACTGCCTTTGAAAAAATGTGGC
>JANMKG010000212.1:0-5710 GCA_031371915.1 Chitinophagaceae bacterium
AAGATGGAGTTGGAGTGGCTGGAAAAAAAACTCCCCGACGGCTGACGCCGCACGCGCCCAACGGCCATGATCATCGCGGTGGATGCATCAAAAGCCTCGATATCGCGGAAATCATTTTTTTCAAATCCTTTTACCGTGAGCCATTTCCAGGTCTTGCCGCCATTGGTTGTTTTGCCAACAGACCCGTTGCTGCCACTTACCCATGCTACATTATCGTTTACCACGCTCAGTCCACGGATACTGGTCTTGGTCCCCGAGGTCAGCAATTCAACATGGGGTGATTGTGCCGGTAACCATTCAGCGGCCAGCAGGAGGATAAAAAGGAAAGGAAATTTTACCAGTTGTGTTCTCATCATCCGGCAAAATAATCTCTTCTATGCATATTTCATCATTGTTTTAGGAAGAACCATTTCCTGATATCTTGGTCAAAACGAAGCGGTTTCTTTTTATTGTCGGTTGCAAAAGTAAGAGAGGGCAGGAGGCTGGCCCCGATTACTGATGCAGATCGTTGCAGGAAGCTTTTTCTCTTCATAACTTATTTTTTCCTTTGCCACATAGGAACATAGTTACATAGAAATACACACATAGAGAATCTGCTGTAGGATGATTTTCTATGTGAATCCTATTTGTCTATGTTCCTATGTGGTTCAAAAACTATTTTAACGCCGCAACCAATTCTTCTTTAGATACGATCCCCACTTTCCTCCACACTTCTTTCCCTTTTTTATAAATGATAAAAACAGGTATAGGCTCGATATCCATTTTCTTCATTAACTCTGTATGCACCGACGCATCAATTTTGACGAATACAAAATCAAGTGTTTTATCGGTTTGTAATTCATCCAGGACAGGGGCCATTTTTACACAGGGCGGGCACCAGGGAGCGCCAAAATCCACCAGCACAGTCTTTTTTTTCGGGATCAGGTCATCATATTTATCCTTGGTCAGCTGGGGCTCATCTGTTTTACCTTCAAGAGGCTTGCTGGCTTTTTTCCAGGCATTGATGCCTCCTTCCAGTTCTATCACCTTTTTAAAACCATTTTGCCGCATCCAATCAGCGGCGGCAGAACTGCGGCCGCCCACCAGGCAGTAGATATAGACAGGTTTATCTTTATCCACATATTGTATACGGTCATTAAACTGTACCCTGTTTGTCCAGTCAGCCTGTAAGGCATTTTTAATATGGCCGCTGTAATATTCACCCGAGGTTCTCACATCAAGTACCTGGACATTATCAGCGGTAATGCCTTTTTCGAAGTCATCCGGCCCTACCCGATAGCTATCGGGTTTAACTGCAGACCCTTCTTGTCCTTTGCAGGTGAGGGCAGCGAAAAATAAAAGAAGAAAAAAAACGTTTTTCATTTGTTCCACCTGTTTTTTAAACCATTTTTTGTTTCCCGGCCTTCCTGGCAGGAGGTATCGGTAAGCAAATTAGTCTTATTTTTAAGGGCTAAAGTAATTCCCCTTTTATGAAAAAACATATTTTTTATTTCCTGGCACTGGCGATTGTTATGATGGTAGGTTGCCAGAAGGAGCTGAGCTTTGAAGGCAGCAATTCACCTGCAACTGGCAGCCTGCAGGCTGAAACTACAGGAGATTGCCTGCCCAAAACGGTAAACGGTATTTATGAAGCCAGTAAAGCACTGGTACCTGCGACCAATACAATCTCTGTACAGGTAAATGTGGCACGGACAGGAAGTTATATTGTATATACAGATACTGTTAACGGGTATTATTTCCGTACAACCGGTACATTCACGACTCTTGGTCTGAATACGGTCATTTTACGTAGCAGCGGAACTCCTTTTGCAGCCGGGGTGAATAATTTTGTTGTGAATTTTGACAGTACGGTTTGCGATATACAGGTGACAGTATTGCCTGCAGGTGCAGGCGGACCTGCAAGTTTTACCCTGCAGGGGACCGGTACACCCGCGGTTTGTAACAGTGCTACACCTACCGGTGTTTATATTATCGGGGCACCACTTGATGCATCGAACAAGGTTACATTATCTGTTAATGTAACTACTATCGGAACATATAGTATTACCACCACCGCCAATGGAATGACATTCTCGAAAATCAACGGTGTCTTTTTGACTACAGGGGTACAAAATGTTGTTCTTGATGGTTCGGGTACACCCACGGGAACTCCCGGGGTAGTGAATTTCCCTGTCACTGCAGGAACATCTGCCTGCGGCTTTCAGCTAACTACAGCTGCCGGAGCAGCGTTTTCATTTGATTGTGCAGGGGCAACTGTGAATGGTAATTATAAGGCCGGGGTTCCTCTTGACGGAACAAATACGATTGATGTTGGTGTTACCATCACCAGTGCAGGCCCCTATAATATTGTTGCTACCATAAATGGAATGACATTTAAGGCCTCCGGAACATTTGCTGTGGGGTCTACAAATATCACATTGACAGGATCAGGACAGCCGGTTACAGGAGGTATTACTTCTAATTTACCTATACCCGGCACAATTCCCTGTACAATTCCTATTGTTGTAGATGCCGGCGCCCCTCCTTCTGATCTGAAATGGCAATTTACACAGGGGTCGACTACATATGGGGGACCAACAACTGGTGCCGTAGAAGCGTCGTTTGGAGGTAATGCCTCCGTATCTATCAATGGGGGATCGACAGCTCCAACTACAGATTATTTATTTTTATTACAAATGAGTAAGCCCGGCACTATGTCAACGGGTACGTTTTCATCCACTTCCATAACAAATTCAGTTCTGTTTACCCTCGTGAATATTTCAACTAGTCAAACTGCTTTTAGTGGCGTATTTGGTAATGGAGCTAACTTAACAGTCAATATTACTACCTACGACCAGGTAACAAAAATTATACAAGGAACTTTTAGCGGGACTGTAAAAGACGGTTCGAATACAACTGTAACCATTACGGGAGGAACCTTTAAAGCACAGTTGATGTAAATGATCATAAGAAGAAAGGGCCAATCAAAACCCTTTCTTCTTACCTGATTCCAGCGGTGGTAATTTAAAATCATCCACCGCGCTTTTCTGCGCGATCATTTTTTCAATATCCTCGATCTTGCGGGGGGCATAATGGGAGAGGAGTTCGTATCCATCCTGCGTGATCAGCGCATCATCTTCGATACGGACCGCGATGCTCCACCATTTTTTATCACATTTACTTCCTTCGGGAATATAGATACCCGGTTCGATCGTTATTACCATTCCTTTTTTCAATGTTTGGGAAAACCCGCGATCGTGAACATCGAGGCCGATATGGTGGGAAAGCCCGTGCGGGTAAAATTTGCTGACATCCTTTTTGTCCTGGATGATACCGAGTTTTACCAGTCCTTCCGCGATCACATTTTTTGCGGCGACACCTGCTTCGGACCAGGTAGCTCCATCCTTTAATATTTTGAAGGCTGCTTCCTGTGCATCATAGACAAGCTGGTAAATGGCTTTTTCTTCTTCAGAAAATTTTCCGTCCACCGGTACCGTCCTTGTTACATCGGCCGTATAGCCATGGTATTCGGCACCTACGTCCATGAGCAACATGGAAGTACCCACTTTTGTTTTTGTATTCTCCATATAATGAAGGATACAGCCGTTCTCACCGGCGCCCACGATAGAGCCATAACCTACTTCTTCGGCGCCATATTTTTTATGTACATATTCATGAAGACCCTGTATCTCCAGTTCGGACATGCTGGGGTTGACGGCTTTCATGACTTCGTTTTGTCCCTGGCAGGAGATCTCCACTGCTTTCCGTATCAGGCTCATTTCTTCATCTGTTTTTACTTCTCTTAGTTGCCCTGTCAGTTGACGGAAAAGACGTGTATCAAACCGCGGTTGCTGGGTCAATTGTTCCGGCATGGCAGATTTTTCTTTAAACTGTTGTACCAGGTCGTAGAGATCCGCTTTGTCATTTGGGTTATTGGGCATATCGGCAGGGAGACGGTCAAATATGATCTTATCAAATTTGGCAAAATCAATAGTGGTTTTTTGAAAATCCTCGCCGTTGTAAACATGTTGTATACCCAGGCGCTCTTTCACACCATCTACCCCCATTCTTTTGCCCGTCCACTGTTCTGCCTGCGGGTTTCTTTTTTGCACAAAAAGAAGTTCGTTATAGGTGGCGCCTGCTGAATCCACCTGGTCATTTTTAAAAATGAGCAGCACAGAATGCGGTTCCTTATACCCGCTGAAATAATACATATCGGGATTCTGGTGATAGAGGTAGTCCACATCGTTGGAGAAGGTACGGGTGGGATAAGCGAATATCACGACCACTGAATTCTCCGGCATCGCTTTCCTCAACGCATCCCGGCGACCGGCATGAAAATCCTTGCTTAAATAATCGGTTGGAAGGTTATCCTCTTTTTCGGGAGCGGGCTGCGCCCATAACGAGGTTATGATGAATAAAAGAAAAGCGCATAAAAGCGCTGCTTTCTTAATTTGTAGTGGCTGCATAAAAGAATGATTGAATACCTAAAGTAGGGCATTTGATGAAGCGGGAAAGAAAAATTATATGAGTGGAGTAAATAGTTTGAAGTTTGAGGTTTGAGGTTTGAGGTTTGAGGTTTGAGGTTTGACGTTGTTCATCCTCAAGCTCTTTCGGGGAAACTCCCAATTCGGAGATCAGTAACATCGAACCTCAAACCTCAAACCTCAAACCTCAAACTCTATTCGTCCTCGTCTTCTTCATAATAAGCATCCTGGCTATCCTTATAATGTTCTTCCCATGCTTTCACCATCTCGTCACTCAGACATTCAATGATATCGTGAAGCTCATCCTTTTTTAATTTCCAGGCTGTTTCCATGGGGTCATCGAAACGCTGGATGAACAGGCAATGGTCGGACTCCACCGCTACTTTTATAAGCGTGACAGGGGAATCTTCTTTTTCTTTAACCAGGTAATAGCAACCGGTTTCCATCAGGTCATAGGTATACATATAATTTTCCTCCTTCTTTATAATCCTTACTCAAATCCGGGTCAGTAAGTAAGCATTAAACAGGTCCTCGTCGCAGTTGAATAATTGGGGGAATCTGATGGGTTAGGAGCAGGATTCAAAATTAGTGGATTGGTGAATTTTCCGGCTGTGAATTTTCTGATTTAGGAAGTCTTTTTTCGCGCAAAATGCCGATACCTGAATTTCAGGCTTTTATAATGGGTAACGAAAATTTAATCTCGACTAATGAGAAGGTTTAAGGCAGGAAACGGAACCCGGGTAGAGCCAGTGGATCTTTCGGTCCTGGGGACTGACCGTAAACTCACTGCTGCTTTCATCAAAGGACCTGTTCACCATTTTGCTGTTCCAGTCGAGGGAAAAATCCCTGAAAAGCCGGCTCACATCACCCTCACCTGCCTGGTTCATTTCCCAGCACTTTGGCGCCAAAAGACAATTAAAATCAAAGGAAGAAAAAGCAATATTCTTTATGGCTGGATAACCCAGCGTTTTAAAATGGATCTTTTTATTCGTGATATCATAGACGATACTCCATTTGGTATGAGTACCCTGCGCTACTTCATCCAGGATACTGAACGAATAATCAATGACAGGAGTGGACACTGCCTCCAGCCGGAAACGGTTCACCATCGAACAGGCTTTTGCAACACGATCTATGGAATTATTGGTAAAGGACTTACTGCTTCCGCCTGCAGAAGTGATAGCCGTTTTAGTTTGTTCGACTGAAGATGCATCCACATCATTGGTAAGTACAGGAAAAGGGAG
>JANMKG010000318.1:0-3201 GCA_031371915.1 Chitinophagaceae bacterium
TGATCTACCACCTGAAATAAAGGGATTGAAAAAGAAAGCGATGATGAATATGTGTTTTACCGGTGGCGGCTATTACCTTGAAGGTAATGACAGGAAGAACGCAGCAAGGATGGCAAGAAAAGCAATGAGGAAGAACCCGGCGGGCATTTTTTCAGCGCAGGGGTTGCACAAATTTTTATATTGCAATTTTGGCAGGGCTGCCTGGTACCAACGTCTTAGAAACAGGTTTGGAAAGAAAACACAACCTGCGTGAACAATGAATATGAACGAATCATTCCCTGTTTCCCTGGTGATCCCTGTTTTTAACGAAAGCGATAACATTGCGGATCTTTTAAAAACCATCCAGGAACAATCCTTTCAACCGGCAGAGATAATATTGGTTGATGGGGGTTCTACAGATGATACCGCGCAAATAATAAAAGAATACACCGTTAACGATCCGCAATTTCGCCTGATACAAGTAGAGAGAGCCATGCCGGGGGAAGGCAGGAATATCGGAACAGAACATGCCAGCTCTGCATGGATCGCTTATACCGATGCGGGTGTAAAACTGGATAAATACTGGCTCGAAAACCTGGTCAGGAAGGCAAACTCAACTCCCGGCGCCGCTATTATTTATGGTAACTATACCCCGCAGGTCAAAAGCTGGTTTGATAAAAGTTTAGTGATAGCTTATGTGCCGGCAGCAAGGCCCGGGAACATCAGGGACAAATCAGTTAATACCTGCCTTGTCAAAAAAGAAGCGTGGGAAAAGACGGGGGGGTTCCCTAACTGGAGGGCAGTGGAAGACAATGCTTTTATGAAGAAGGTGGAGGATCTTGGTTATGTTCCTGCCTTTGCTCCAGATGCCATGTTGTACTGGGAGCCTAATCCCGATCTCAAATCTACTTACCGGAAATATAAACTGTATTCTGCCCATAATGTGTGGGCCGGCTGGCAGGCTGACTGGCACTATGGAATTGCCAGGCAATATGCCCTGATGCTGGTGGCCGTGCTACTGGGAATTTTTCACAGCCCCTGGTGGCTGCTCATAATCCCGGTATGGTTGGGAGCCCGCACAGCGAAAAGAATTTTTCCATTCCGGTATGAGTATGGATTAATAACGGTGCTTAATCCCTTTATTTTTTTTGGCGTACTACTAACTTCACTTGTTATAGATGCGGCTACGTTTTCAGGCTGGATAAAAGCATGGCGGCACAAAGAAGAGTATAGTAAATTTTCACCCGGGAAATAGGAAGTTTACGATAGGGACGAAGTGGTTCTGCCCGATTTTTAGCTTTTTATAGGTAAGCCCTTTTTGAACTGAAAAGCTTATAACTATATTTGAAATGAAATCATTATCCCATTCCTGTCAATATCCAGTCCGTGAAAAAACTATTTTTTGCACTCCAGTTTGGCCTGTTCATCGCCTTCAACTTTTTTTTATTAATGACAGGCTTCCAGGTGGTAAGTTCGGATACATCCATGAAACGGCTCAGCTACCGGGTGCCGGAATATAATTTCAAGGAGGAATTTAACCCGGAGTTCCAGCGATTCAATACGATGAAAAAACTGGTCAGCTATTGCGACAGCCTGTATATGGAAAAGTCCAGCGCGGATGCGAATATCAATTATGCAAGTGCTTACCCTGACCTTGTATCTTCGGTGATAAAAGAGAGATTCTACCATGGCTACTCCGTCTATGGGTTTAATGATAATTTTATAGCGATGTTGATAGAAAAGCTGAGCATTCACGGATTAAGTGCAATAGTTATCCCGGATGATATTCTGAAATATCCCTATGCCGCCTGCAGCCAGCAATCGATCGTGATGATGGAATTATTAAAAGAGAAAGGATTCAACACCCGTAAAGTGGGGTTCCAGGGAAAGAAATACGGGCATTTTGGTTTTGAGGTATATTATAACGGGACCTGGCATTTTTATGATCCCAATATGGAACCGGATAACGCGGTGCTAAATGCTTATAACAAGCCGGGAATAGCTTTCCTGGCCGCTCACCCGGCTATATTATTACAGGCCTACAAACAATTTCCAAAGGAAAAAGTGCTGGACCTGTTTCCAAACTATTTCTACGGCCAGGCCAATTCCTTTGCTGCTCCCCGGGCAATCGTTTTTCATAAAGTGACTAAGTTCCTTTCTTATACGCTCTGGTCTTTTTTCCTCCTCGCTTTTATATGGGCAAGAAGAAAATACAAAAAACTGAGCCGCGAGCTTGTTGGGGCAAAAAGGATTTACCTTCCCCGGATTCAACCGGGAATATCTCCGCTTCAATATCCCAGTTATTCTTCTCATGGGGCCTGATGCATTAGTGTCAATGTTTGGCAAACCGGTTTATGGATTAAACCCTATAGGCAGTGCTTGTATTTTATTTATATAAGTCATTTGCTTCAATTCCATGTAGAAAAGAATTTAAGGGTAGTGTCCCAGGTTGATTGACAACTAAACTTTTGAGTTTAGAATTGAACCACATAAGAACATAGGGCGCAATAGGATAACACATAGTCTATGTGAAACCCCTATGTCTCTATGTGCCAAAGCCTGCCCTAACAGAGGAAGGGTGGTTCAAATTAAGATACTACCAATTTTAGTCTTGATCTGACAACCCTGTTTTATCCTTTCCTTTTTTTTGAACAATAGAATACAATATTATTTTGAAGAGATCACGCATTGTGAAATGTGCGGAGACCCTACAGAAGGGCATAGGATTTTAGGGCAACGCTTAAATACATCACAGGGTTTCAGGCCTAAAAGAAAAGCTGGCATATCTGTTTCAGTGAAAAAATGCAGTAAATGCCAGTTAATTTATGCTTTTCCTCAACCTGTTCCTGCTGATATCCAGGATCATTATGGAATACCCCCTGAAAGCTACTGGACGCCTGAGTATTTTACCTGGACACCTGACTATTTAGCCGGCGAGATAAAGATCTTAAAAGATTTAATGGATGTAAAGCCCGGTATGAAAGCACTGGATGTGGGCGCAGGAATTGGAAAATCAATGCTCTCACTGGCCAACGCCGGGTATGATACATATGGATTGGAATCGTCAGTACCCTTTTATGAAATGGCTGTTTCGAAAATGAACATCTCACGGGAGAAGCTAATCCTGGCGAAAATTGAAGACATTGATTTTCCGGAGAATCATTTTGATTTTATATCCTTCGCGGCAGTTTTCGAACATTTATATCACCCGGCAGCCTGCCT
>JANMKG010000395.1:0-3222 GCA_031371915.1 Chitinophagaceae bacterium
GTAATTAATGATGTTGGCATATGATATCTTTAATGCTGGTATTGTTTTTTATAATATTGCTGGTATTCCCCGGATGTTACATGCGTGAGCCATTCCGTATTTTGTAGATACCAGTCAAGGGTCTGGCTTAAGCCCTGTTCAAAAGTTACCGAAGGCTTCCACCCGAGTTCTTTATTAATCTTCGATGCATCAATGGCGTAGCGTCTGTCGTGGCCAGGGCGGTCTTTTATATAGGTGATCAGCTGTTCACTGGTGCCCGGCTCATTCCCCAGTTTTTCGTCCATTTGCCGGCATAACAATTTTACGAGATCGATATTCTTATATTCATTAAACCCGCCGATATTATAAGTATCACCGGTTTTTCCCTTATGAAATACGAGATCTATCGCAGCGGCATGGTCTTTTACAAAAAGCCAGTCACGGGTGTATAAACCATCGCCATAGACCGGCAAAGACTTTTTAACAAGTATATTATTGATAAAAAGCGGTATCAATTTTTCGGGGAAATGATTCGGCCCGTAATTATTTGAGCAATTACTCAATACAACAGGCAACCCATACGTATCATGGTAGGCTCTTACGAAATGATCACTGGCTGCTTTGGAGGCGCTGTAGGGTGAATGCGGGTCATATTTTGTTTCTTCGGTAAAGAGCCCGGTTTCACCCAGGGCGCCGTAGACTTCATCGGTGGATACGTGGTAGAAGAGTTTAGAAGTTGAGGGTTTAGAGTTTAGCGTTGAACTCCACAGTTTCTTTGCGGCATTCAGCAAGTTGACAGTACCAATTACATTAGTGTAGACAAAGTCAAGCGGTGAAAGAATAGAACGGTCTACATGCGATTCTGCAGCGAGGTGAATAATGCCGTCGGGCTGGTATTTTGTGAAAATAGTTTCCAGTTTTTCTGCATCCAGTATATCTGCTTTTTCAAAATGGTAATTGGGGAGCTGGTCTATATCGCGGAGGTTTTCCAGGTTGCCCGCATAGGTCAACGCATCCAGGTTGATTATTTTATAATCCGGGTATTTGGTAACGAATAAACGTACTACATGTGAGCCGATAAAACCGGCGCCGCCGGTGATGAGAATTGTTCTTGTAGAGGAAGACATTAAATAATAGTTGAGAGTTTAGGGTTGTGAGTTTAGGTTAGAGTTTGGATAAAGCGGCATTTCTTAGGGCAGCGATTTTAGACGTTAAACTTTCTATCAGCCCACGTCCTTCTGCAAGCGGTTCACCAGCAATAAAATTCAGGTCATTTGAAATAATCAGGTGATTAAGTACTTCAATTACGCTACTATATGCCATTTGATAAAAATGAGACTGGTCTTTTGGTGTTTTCCGGGCACTTCCTTCTGCCAGGTTTGATACGATTGAAACAGATGCCCTTCTCAACTGGCTCATTAATCCATATTTTTCTTCAGCTGGAAAACCGGCAGTTATTTTATAAATCCAGGTAACAAACTTCCGGGATTCGATCCATACAGCTAACTTTTCAAAAGAATAAACATGTGGCATAGCCTAAACCCTAAACTCTCAACCCTAAACTTTTCCTATACCACTCTAAAGTCTTCTTCAATCCTTCCTTTACCGATACCCCCGGGTCATACCCGAGCAGTTGTTTTGCTTTTGATATATCTGCGAGACTATGTTTTACATCGCCTGCACGTTCGGGGCCATGGATGGGGGACAAGGATGTACCCGCCTCTTTCCGCAAGCCTTCGAATAGTTCATTCAGCGATGTTTGTTCGCCGCAAGCGATATTATACACCTGGTTCACGGCCTGTTTATTTTCCGTGAACAGGGCGAGAAGGTTTGCCTGTACCGCGTTATCTACAAAAGTAAAATCACGGCTGTGGTTACCGTCACCGTTGATGGTAGGTGCTTCATTCTTCAGCACTGCTTCAGCAAACAACGGGATCACGGCCGCATAAGGCCCGGCCGGGTTTTGCTTCGGGCCGAAAATATTGAAGTAGCGCAGCCCGATCATTCCGATACCATAGAGACTTGCGTAAACACCCGCATATAATTCATTCACGTACTTCGTCACTGCATAGGGTGAAAGCGGTTTACCGATCCTATCCTCCACTTTGGGCAGGCCGGGATGATCCCCATAGGTGGAGGAACTTGCCGCATAGACAATGCGTTGAATATTGTTTTCTTTGGCGGCAGTAAAAATATTCAGGGTGCCGGTGATGTTAACTTCGTTCGTAGTCAGGGGGTCTTTGATGGAACGGGGAACAGATCCCAATGCAGCCTGGTGCGAAATACGGTCCATTCCTTCGCAGGCTTCCAGGCAAAAAGAATAATCCCTGATATCTCCCTCCATGAATTCAAAATTCAGTTGAGTTCTGAATTCAGTAATATTTTCCAGGGAACCGGTGGACAGGTTATCCAGCACCCTCACCCCGGTAACCCGCTTATCCTGCAGGAGCGCTTCCACTAAATTAGAGCCGATAAAACCAGCACCCCCGGTTATAAGTATACGCATGAAGATGGTTAATGATGTTTATTTATTATCGCCGAATAATTTTTTGATATTAAACCGGCTGAAAATTCTTTCGAGTGCCGATTTGGGAGGAGTCTCTTCTTCATAATAACTGCCGTAACCATAGCCATACCCGTAACCATAGCGGCCATATCCATAATACCCATAGCCGGCTTTCATTTTCACGTCGTTAATTATGATCGAAACCTTTGGCAATTTATTTTGAGTATAAAATTCATCGATCAGCACGACCTGCTTTTTGAAAGTATGACCCTGACGCACCAGGTACAAAGTGCAATCAGCAAACTTGCTGAGCGTCATGGCGTCACTTACCATGCCGACAGGGGCAGTATCCACTATGACGATATCAAAATTCTTCCGCAACCAGGTAAACATCTCTTCCACTTTTATATCCAGTAATAATTCGGAAGGATTGGGTGGTATGGGTCCGCAACCCAGTATAAAAAGATTTTCCTGATCAGGCACCTGTTGTATCAATTCTTCCAGCGTCGCTTTACCAACCAAATAGTTTGTAATACCAGGGCCTTTTGGCATACTGAGGCCTGCCAATACTTTTGGTTTGCGGATATCAAATTCGAGAATGATTGTCTTCTTTCCCGCCAGTGCCATCACAGAGGCCATATTGGTGCTGATAAAAGATTTACCTTCTCCACTGAACGAAGAAGTTACCAGGATAACGGCTTTATCCACCTTATTCAGGATATACTGGAGATTAGAGC
>JANMKG010000408.1:0-2340 GCA_031371915.1 Chitinophagaceae bacterium
TTGACCAGTTGCAGCAGGCCGGTATCAATGAGATCATTTTTATCGTGGGTTACCTGGGAGAAAAGATCCAGGATTATGTTAAAAATAAATATCCCGACCTGAAGGCCCATTATATTCACCAGGTGGACAGGCAGGGCGTGGGTCATGCCATCCGTCTTACAAAAAATATTGTTGACCATGATGAGGTATTCGTTGTTCTTGGCGATACGATCTGCGAATATGATGTGGAAGAAGTGGTAAAAAGTCCATACTCGATGATCGGGGTAAGAAGAGTGGATGATCCGAGAGATTTTGGCGTGGCTGAAATTGATGAGGACGGATTTATCAATCACGTGGTGGAGAAACCACATATACCAAAATCAAATATGGCGCTGGTTGGTCTTTATAAGATCAAAGAAAGCGAACAGATGTTTCAATGCCTGGAAAATAATATCCGCCAGGGACTTCGCAGTCATGGAGAATACAGCCTGACCGATGCGCTGGATTGTATGATAAAGATGGGCGCAAGGTTCAAGTCATTTAAAGTGGAAAACTGGTTTGATTGCGGAAAAAAAGAAACGATGCTGGAATCAAATGCCACCCTGCTTAGAAAATTTGCTACGGAAACTCCTGCTGACCAGTTCGAAAAAACAGTGATCATTCCCCCGGTCAGCATCGGGGCAGGTTGTCATATCAAAAACTCTATTATCGGTCCCAATGTAGCTATAGGTGAACATACAAAAATTGATTATTCCATTGTCAAGAACTCTATCGTAGGTTCTTATTCCAATCTCTTTGATATTGTATTGAGCGATTCTGTGATCGGCAGTGATACTAATCTTCGCGGAGAATCCCGGTCGTTGAATATCGGGGATAATACGAGTATTGATCTCGGATAGTTTTGCGAGTCGTTAGTCGTTAGTCGGGAGTCAGGAATCCTGAGTCTTTAGTTATCTTTATTCAAGACTAAATACTATAGACGTCTCCACTTTGTTGGCCTTGATGCCTGGTGAAAAAATCCAAGTACCGTTACCGTTTGCTTACTGATTTTATAGACCAGCATATATGGGAACTTGCCCAGCCTGATCCTTCTGAGTTTTTTGGTAAGCTTCAGATAATTATAAGGGCCTATAGAAAGTTTATAGATAGCATAGTCAAACTTATTCCTGAAGTTTTGGCTTAGGGTAAAAGAAATTTTATCGTAATAGAGAAAGGCCTCCCAGAAATCATTTTGCACTCTTGCTTCCAGATTTACTTCGAAGAGCTTTGATTTTTGCATCCAGTTGTTTTTTGACTTTTTCCCAGGGGATCAATTTAGCTTTACCCGTTTCAATATCCTTAATTCTTTTATCCAGTTCAGCCCATTGCTGAGGAGTTAAATCATCTTCGGCAAGGTAATCATCGTCAAAATCGAGGTTGTCCTGCAGGGCATAATACAAACTCACTTTCTCGTTTTTAGGAAGCTTCATCACTTTATCAACGATTTTCGCCTGCATAGTTTTACTTTGCTTAAAATTACGAATTAATTTTCGAAAATAATATGGCAGACAGTTTTTCCAACAGGATCACAAAGCTTTTCCATATTGACTATCCCATCATCCAGGCCGGCATGATATGGGCCAGCGGTTGGCGTCTTGCCAGTGCAGTCAGCAATGCGGGCGGACTGGGTATCATAGGCAGCGGTTCCATGTATCCTGATGTCTTAAAAGTACATATCCAGAAATGCAGATCCGCTACCTCCCGTCCCTTTGGAGTAAACGTACCCTTACTTTATCCGGATATTGACAAGCATATCCAGATCATCATTGATGAAGGAGTGAAAATAGTTTTCACTTCAGCCGGTAACCCGAAAACATGGACAAGTGTTTTAAAGGAAAAGGGAATTACTGTGGTGCATGTTGTCAGTTCTTCAAAATTTGCGAAGAAGTCAGAAGAAGCCGGATGCGATGCTGTTGTGGCCGAAGGATTTGAAGCAGGCGGTCATAATGGGAGAGAAGAAACCACTACGATGGTATTGATTCCTGCGGTTGTTTGCGCGGTAAATATACCTGTGATCGCTGCGGGCGGGATCGGTAATGGAAGACAAATGCTGGCAGCCATGGTGCTGGGTGCAGAAGGAGTGCAGATAGGCAGCCGCTTTGTTGCCAGTGAAGAAGCTTCATCGCATATCAATTTTAAAGACAAAATAATTCATGGGAACGACCTTGAAATAATTTTTCACAAAGACTTTGTATGGATATACGATGACCAACCAATGCCCGTTGTGATTTACACTTTGACGAACTGTAAAGACTTAGGTAAAGTGGACTTTACACACATTGATGTACACAATGACGGAATAATAGTTGAAACACGACGACA
>JANMKG010000368.1:0-2494 GCA_031371915.1 Chitinophagaceae bacterium
TAGAGCCTGTCATGCACTTTTAGCGAAGACCGATTTGAGCATGAGCAGAGCAAACGCGAGCCAGTGGTAGCCTGCGAGTGTGGTGGCCAATCTCTCATAGTCACGGGCCAGTCGGCGGAAGCGCGCGGCCCACGCAAAGGAGCGTTCGACCACCCAGCGGCGCGGCAACAGGACAAATCCCCGTTTGGCTTCAGTGTGGTTGACCACTTCGAGTTGGATGCCGTGTTGGGTGGCAGCGGCGGCGGGCGTCTCGCCGGTGTAACCTTGATCCACGTACGCCAGTTCCACGTGATCACCGGTGACGTGTTGCACGGCTTGCGCCAACGCTGCCACTTGCGCCCGGTCTTGTTCGTTGGCGGCCGTGACTTTCAAGGCCAGCAGATGTCCCAAGGTGTCCACGGCGATATGCACCTTGGACCCTTTGCGTTTCTTGGCCCCATCGTAACCGGCGCGGCCTCCGCTCTCCGGCGTGGATTGAATCGTGCGACTGTCCAAGATCACCGCGCTGGGTGCCGCCTGGCGTTTGGCCGCCAACCGGAGCACCACGCGTAAATCTTCGGCCAGCGTTTCAAAACAACCGGCTCGCACCCAGCGTCGGGTTTGTTGATACACCGCGTGCCACGGCGGCAGATCGTGCGGCATCAGTCGCCACGGACTGCCCGTGCGCGCCAGCCAGCGCAGCCCGTTGAACAATTCACGCAACGGATGCTCACGTTGGGGCGCGTCTGCTTTCATCAAGGTCAGGGAGGGAACACAGAAGGCCCATTCTTCCTCACCGACGTCACTGGGATAAGCTTTTCGTTCGTTCGCCATCCCCAGCGTAATGCTCAATTGTATTTACATTATACAGACTTTTCTGAGGAAAAAGTACAGTACAGACTCTAGAAAGGATTCTGCTGGTGTGCGATTACGAATGGCGCTCGCTCGTGCTGTTCGGCCTTTACACTGGCGCACGCCTCAGCGACCTCGCCGCATTGACCTGGCAGGCCGTGGACCTGGTGAATGGCATGCTCACCTTCGAAACGCGAAAGACGGACCGTTCCATGTCAATTCCCCTGACAAGAACCTTGCGACAGCATTTGGAGAAAATGGCGGGTGACGACCCGAAGGCGCCGCTGCATCCGCGCGCCCATGCGATTCTCATGAAACAGGGCCGTGTCTCGATGCTTTCACGGCAGTTCGGAGAGATCCTCGCGCAGGCCGGTCTGGCACCCGCACGGACGCACGCGGCAGTTAAAGACGGACCGGGCCGCTCGGGACGACGCGCGCCGTCGGAAGTTTCGTTCCATGCGCTGCGGCACACGGCGGTTTCGCTGCTCAAGAACGCCGGCGTGAGCGATGCCGTGGCGCGAGACATTGCGGGCCACGAATCCGAGGCGATCAGCAGGATTTACACTCACATTGAGGACGCGACCAAACGCGAGGCGCTCGACAAGCTGCCAGTGATCGGTGCTGAGACGAAATAGCCGATGCTCCCCAAGGCCCGCAGCATGAGCGCACCAACGGCGAAACCGAAAGCACGCAAGTCAGCGAAGCGCCGAGCGCCCAAGCGCAGCGCCCCGCGAGTGAGCACCAAGACCTTCCGGGACGGGAGCGCGGTGATTCTGGATGAGCACGGCGTCATCATCGGGTTGATCGAAGCCAGGACACGTTATCGGGTGCGGAGACGTGCGAAACCCAAACGCTCAGCGGACTGACAAGAGAAGAAGAGAGTTCATCTCCCTTTCTTTCATCCAGTGCGCGCCCGTTCCCCTGCGGAGTTTTCCTCGGACGGATGCCCGCGTGTCCGTCCATCCGTCCGTCCGCCTTTACGAAGACGCGTGGATGGACGGATTCGGCACGAAAGGGGCGGGGGGGGTGCGCCGACCGAGCGGGACCGAGTGGGTGTGATGGATTTGGCCCCTCCAATTTTTTAATAAAAAAGCGCCGATGTTGCCAATCATCGCGAGCTTCTTTTCTTTGGGCGCAATGCTTGCGCGAACCCTCGCGCCTTTCCATCCGGCTTGCCCGCCGGACGCGGATGAAGTCAGTCCATCGCCTCAACCAAACCACGCAGGCGAACGAGCGCCGTCTCCACCTCGCGCCCGGACGTTTCAATGGTCGTCAGCAATTCCGCAGGCGTCCGAGTGTCCGCCGTCGAAACGCGGTGCGGATTGACGGCCTTGAGATCGAAGACAGCGTTGTCGATAGTTTCGGCTTTGGCGGCGGCCTCGCGTTGCTGGCGGAGGGTTTCCTTCCAACGGGCGGCCAGTTCCTCGGCACCCTGCGGTTCCTTGCGTTTCGCGCGCCATGCCTCCTCCTCCTGCTTCGCCCTTTCCATCAGCGCCTCAGCTTCCTCGCGGTGCGGTCGCGCCTCTTCCATTGCCTTCTGCTGGCGCGCGCTGAAATCCACGGTCCAACTGCGTTCACTGTCCGCGCGTTTGGGCAGGTGTTCAAAAAAACCGTCAAAATGCCGGAGTGTGAATGGCGTTTTCTTCCCGACCTTCACGTCGGA
>JANMKG010000009.1:0-3066 GCA_031371915.1 Chitinophagaceae bacterium
GTAATGGATCTTAAGGATCCCGTTTTCAACTTTGGTAACGATCTTATCTCGGTATTCAGTCGTGGCAGCGCTCACCGCTACTTCTTCTGTACTTCCTTCTGTTAATATGAGTTCTATCCCTGTACCTACATCAATACCATGAAACCCGCTTACACTTCTTTTTTCGGCATTGGGGTCATTAATGGTTTTTTGGGCAAGCAGGGCTGTTGCTGTAAGAGTAACGAGCAGGAATGATAACAATAATTTCTTCATAAACGATGGTTTAGAGTGGTACGAAGATTAGGGTAGAAAAGTTACAAGTCCCCGGGAATATTTTCTCCTTATTTTTGCTGACGGTCCCGCCTAAGGCGGGATCTGGTTCTTAGCCTTTGATTTAAAAGGCTTTAGTTTACAGTGTTCCCGGGGTGTTCGTCCCGCCAATTAAGAGGAAACGATCTTAGATTATACCCGTAAACCTGGTCAGGGTAATGCCTGCGTAGGGAAGGATTAAGTAATCACCTTTCTCAACAGCATTCCCTCTTATTTTTTAATCGTTAAAAACGAAAAAATGAAGAGGATCATCATGCTTGGTTGTTTTACATCAACAGCCATTCTATCGTATTCGCAAACGCTGCCGCCGGGTAAAAAGGAAACAACGGACAGTTTTTACCTGTTGTCACCTGTAGAAGTAAGAGCCGTTCGTGCCGGGGATGGTTCGCCCTTCACCAAGACCAATATTTCAAAAACAGCCATCAGTAAAACAAACCTGGGGCAGGATATTCCTTTCCTCCTGAACCAAACTCCTGCGGTGGTGATCAACTCCGATGCAGGGAATGGTATCGGTTATACAGGTATACGTATCCGGGGTACCGATGCCACCCGGATCAATGTAACGCTGAATGGAATTCCGTACAATGATGCAGAAAGCCAGGGGACTTTCTTTGTTGACCTGCCGGACTTTTCTTCTTCCGCGGGAAGTATACAAATACAAAGAGGTGTCGGTACTTCCTCCAATGGCGCCGGGGCATTTGGCGCCAGCATCAATTTTAGCAGCAACGAAGTGAATAAAGAGGCTTACGCGGAGTTCAATAACAGTTTTGGTTCTTTCAGAAGCTGGAAGAATACCCTCAAAGCAGGGACCGGGCTGCTGAATGATCATTTTACCACGGATCTCCGTTTGTCCCGCATAAGTAGTAATGGTTTTATTGACCGGGCGAATACGGATCTGCAATCCCTCTATTTCTCTACTGCTTATCTTGGCAAAACAAATTCACTACGACTGAATATATTCTCGGGAAAAGAAAAAACATACCAGGCCTGGTATGGAATTTCAGAAGCAGACCTGCTCGCGGGCCACAGGACCATCAATTATGCGGGAACGGAAAAACCAGGGGACCCTTATAAAAATGAAACGGACAACTATACACAAACACATTACCAGTTGTTCCTCAACCAGCAGGTAAATAAAAAGATTCTTTTTAATACCGCTTTCTTCCTGACCAAAGGCAAAGGATATTATGAACAATACAAAGCGGACCAGGAATATAGTTCTTATGGATTAGGGGGACCGGGACCGGGCATCACGCATTCAGATTTTATCAGGCAGCTCTGGCTCGACAATGATTATTATGGTAGTATTTTTTCCTTGCTATATAAGGACAATAAAACACAGGCTACTCTTGGCGGCGCTATTACCCGGTATAGAGGCAATCACTTTGGTGATCTTGTCTGGGCTTCTCATGGTCTGCCGATACCTTCTTACCGCTGGTATGACCTGGATGCATTTAAAAATGATGGTACCATCTACCTCAAAGAACAAACCCGGTTGGCTTCAAACTGGAGCTGGTTCTACGACCTGCAATACCGGCATGTAAAATATGATATCGGTGGATTCAGGGACAACCCCACATTAGTCATCAACAGTGACTACAACTTCTTCAATCCAAAAACGGGTATCAGTTTCAGTAAAAATAACTGGAAGGGTTACCTGTCTTATGGGATCGCCAATAAAGAACCTAACCGCGAAGATTTTGAATCCGGTACCACACAAAAACCAAAACCGGAAAGACTCCAGGACATCGAAACGGGTATTGAAAAAAATAACCCTAAAAGCAACTGGTCAGCAACCTTGTATTATATGCAATACAAAGATCAACTGGTATTGACAGGAAAGATCAATGATGTCGGTGCTTATACAAGAACAAATATTCCTAAAAGTTACCGCATGGGGCTGGAACTACAGGGGACTATGAAATTTACACCCTGGGTCAACGGAACGGCCAACCTTGCCCTTAGCCGCAATAAAGTGCAGCATTTTACAGAATATATCGATGACTATGATAATGGAGGGCAAAAGACCAACAATTACCAGCTCACAGATATCGCCTACTCTCCTGCCATCGTGAGTGCAGGGACCATCAATTTCCTTCCCGTAAAAAATACCGAGTTTAGTCTGCTGGGAAAATATGTAAGCCGTCAATACCTTGACAATACAGGCAATAACAGCCGTTCGCTGAACCCTTACTATGTGCAGGACCTGCGGGCTATTTATACTATCAAAAAGAAATGCCTGAAGGAATTGAATATCATCTTACAGGTAAATAATATTTTCGGAAAGAAATATGAACCCAACGGTTATACGTTCAGCTATTTTACCGGGGGAACTACGGTAACGGAAAATTATTATTTCCCGATGGCAGGAACGAATTTTATGCTGGGGGTGAATGTGAGATTGTGAGGGAAGTCCGGGGTCGGGAGTCCGGAGCAGACCCTGTTAATTGATGATTCATTACAACGTTCAGGGCCTGGTGGTAACCGTCTAATTTAAGAATTTCTAAATTTATGATTGATAGGTTTGCGCCAACCCAGTGTTGGGTGCAGCTGCTCAGAAAAAATCTTTTGAATTCAATTTTGCAGCCTTGACAAATTCTTCACTCGCATTCAAAAACTCCTGTAATCCTCTTCCCTCAGTACTAAAGGTCGGACTCCAGATAATAAGTGATACACTGTTCTGTGCATCTCCGAATTTGATTTCACAAGTATCTCCATCGTCGCCAATGGTGCCACTAAACCGAACTTTGTCCACTG
>JANMKG010000374.1:0-1922 GCA_031371915.1 Chitinophagaceae bacterium
CCACATTTCCCTTTTGCCCATTCATCATCGGGCAGGGGCATGATACCAATATCAATTTCAGCAAGATCTTCCAGTTCGGTAGCGGCTACCCAGGCCCTGCCCTGTGTATCCAGTTCCCGGCAATAATAAGTGGCATCGCCAATGATCTTGAACTTTACAGCGTCGCCATATTTTTCTTTAATTCTCTTTAGTGCAGGGATCGCATGCGAAAAGTGCTGGATGGTAGAAAAACTGCCGCTCCACCCGATACATACCGGCTGCTTTCCCCTTCTTTTCTCCGGGACGACATACAGGGATGTGTCGATGGTGGTAGGGACAATAACAATATTTTTATTGAACTGGGCCGAATAATCGGCCAGGTACTGGTTACCAGCAAAAACCAGGTCGGAAAGCTTTATGATCGTCGCGGTTTTACCGGCATCTTTTAAGAAAGAAAATCTTTTATTCGCTTCCGAAACACCCTCGATCCAGATCGCATCATCAAAATCAATGATGATCTTCGCCCTGGAACGGGCGAATCTTTTCTCAAAAAAAGTGGAGCCGGTCATTAAAGCATCCCGGAAAATAAATATGATATCATATTTATTCATCCCGAACCAGTCACGGGTCCTTTTCAGTAATGTTTTCCCATAGATCACCATTTTTTGCAGCAGCTTTCCTTTGGAATAAAAAGCCCTGTCATCCTTTTCATTCAGCAGGTAAGACATTTTGCAGTCATACCCGTTTTCCCGGAGATGATCCAGGTACTGCTCAAAACGAAAACGCTGACCTGGTGATCTCCCCGGCCGGTGGTGGCAAATAATTAGTACTTTCTTCATGTGGACTGCGGATCTAATGGGTGGTTTCTTTTTTTACGAGGTTCCAGCCATCCGGCAATTTTTCGATGATCTCGATATTTTCAAATTCCTGGCCCTGCCGCGCCCCTGTTCTTTTGGCCCAGGCCGCCATACGGGCAATTCCTTCCTGTAACGTGATACCGGTAGGTTCGCCAAAAATCCTGTGCGCTTTTGCATGATCGGAATAAGCATGTAATACTTCATTACGGGCTGACAGGTGATTGATATCCGGTGAGACACCAAATTCATTGCAAACAACCGTAGCCAGTTCGTTGACCGTATAGGGTTTATCAGCGCCAATATTGAAAACCTGGTTGTGCGCCGCGGGAATATTGACACAGTTGGCGATCGGGATCGCCACATCATCGATATAGCTGAAGGCACGGGTTTGTGTCCCGTCACCAAAAACGGTTAATTTTTTACCCTGCATGATCTGGTTCATAAAGATCCCGATCACGTTGCGGTATTTGTCGCCGATATTCTGGTTCTCCCCGTAAACATTATGGGGGCGGAAAACGACATAGTTAAGACCAAACATTTCGTGGGCCGAGCGCAGGTCAAGTTCAACGGCATATTTTGAAACGCCATAGGGATCCTCGGGTTCCGGTGTCATTTCTTCCGTCATCGGTAACTGTCCTTTACCATAGACGGCAATGGAAGAAGTGAATACAAAGCATTTTACTTTTTGCTTTACTGCTTCATTGATAAGATTGATACTCCCGATAAGGTTGGTGTTATAATTGTACCGGCGTATAAAATGAGACAAGCCTTCCGCTGCATAAGCCGCCAGGTGGTAAATATAATCGAAGCGGTGCGTGGCAAAGAGGTTGCTTATAAATTTTTCGTCGGTCACACTTCCTTTGATAAATAATGCGCCATCGGGAACATGGTCTTCAAATCCCCCGCTGAGGTCATCTGTGACAATGACTTCATGCCCCATTTCGAGACAGTGACGTGCTACATGGGAGCCGATAAATCCTGCACCCCCGGTAATTAATGATGTTGGCATATGATATCTTTAATGCTGGTATTGTTTTTTATAATATTGCTGGTATTCCCCGGATGTTACATGCGTGAGCCATTCCG
>JANMKG010000024.1:0-33470 GCA_031371915.1 Chitinophagaceae bacterium
TCTTCGCCCGCCAGGTACTTGATTCAAGAGGCAATCCCACCGTAGAAGCAGATGTATTCACCGATCAAGGGGCAGTAGGCCGTGCAGCGGTACCGAGTGGCGCCAGTACCGGTATACACGAAGCTGTTGAACTCCGTGACGGTGACAAAAAAAAATATGACGGCAAGGGTGTATTAAAAGCAGTAAATAATGTAAATACTATAATCGCTCCCGTATTGCTGGGTTATGATGTAGCCGACCAGACAGGTATTGATGAGATGATGATCCAGCTGGATGGAACACCCAACAAGGGGAAACTGGGAGCCAACGCGATCCTCGCCGTAAGTATGGCAGTTGCAAAAGCCGCTGCCGAAGAAGCTTCTCTTCCTCTATACCGGTATATAGGTGGCACCAATGCGAAAACAGTTCCTATCCCGATGATGAATATCCTGAACGGGGGTGCTCATGCAGATAATAAAATAGATTTCCAGGAATTCATGGTCATGCCGGCAGGTGCTCCCTCTTTCAGTGAAGGTCTTCGCTGGGGTGTTGAGATCTTCCATGCGTTGAAATCCGTACTGAAGAAAAAAGGTTATAGTACCAATGTGGGTGACGAAGGAGGTTTCGCTCCCAATATCCAGAGTAATGAAGAAGCAATTGAAACGGTGCTGACCGCGATCCAGGCCGCCGGTTACAAAACAGGTTCGCAGGTTGTCATCGCTATGGATGCCGCCAACAGCGAACTCTGGAACAGCAAAAAGAAAAAATATGTTTTTCATAAAAGCAATGGCAAGGAAATGACGAGCGAACAACTCGTGAAATACTGGACCAGCTGGGTGAAACAATACCCGATCGTTTCCATCGAGGATGGGATGGCAGAGGATGACTGGAATGGATGGAAAATGCTGACCGACGCCGTAGGTAGTAAATGCCAGTTAGTAGGCGATGATCTTTTCGTCACGAATGTTACAAGAATACAGCAAGGCATAGATAAAAAGATCGCGAACGCTTTACTCGTTAAAGTGAACCAGATCGGGACGATCACAGAAACTATCAACGCGGTCACACTGGCACAGCACAATGGTTATAATACGATCATGAGTCACCGGAGCGGTGAAACAGAAGACACCACGATCGCTGACCTCGCCGTTGCCCTGAATTGCGGCCAGATAAAAACGGGTAGTGCATCAAGGACTGACCGGATGGCCAAATACAACCAGCTGATCCGCATAGAAGAATTATTGGGCGAGTCAGCTGTTTATCCAAAAGGAAGAATTAAATTTGGAAAGTAAAAGTTCGATATTTGAGGTTCGAAGTTGGATGTTTTAACGACCCTGAACCTCAAACGTCAAACCTCAAACATCCAACCATGAAGTTTCTAAACCATATCCCCGCCTGGCTAAAAAGCAAGTACCTCATTTCCTTTGCGGCATTTTGCGTTGTTATCCTTTTCCTGGACAAAAATGATTTCTTTACACAGCTCGCCCGCCGTAATGAACTGAAAGAATTACAACAAAGCAAGCGCTATTACAGCACCCAGATAGCTGCAGAACGTAAAGAATTAGAGGCACTTAAGACCAACCCTGCCACCCTTGAAAAATATGCCCGGGAGAAATACCTCATGAAAAGAGATAACGAAGAACTCTTTATCATATCGGAAAAGCCCGATCCCTCCACTGCCGGAGCAAAGAATTAGCAGTTGAAACACAATAAGGCAAACCCGCCCCCGTTAATATGACGGACGTTTTTAATATTTCTTATCAAGGACACATCTCATTACTGGACACAAATTGGTTTGCCAATGACAAATTTTACCCCCGAGGACCTTTTATTGTATTTATACAAAGAAACCTCTGCTGAACAGACCACTGCTATTGAAACCGCTTTGGAAAAAGACTGGACACTTCGTGAAAAACTGGGTGTACTGAAAGTTTCGATGGAAAGGCTCGACAAACTCACTTTATCTCCCCGCACTGAAGTTGTTTTGAACGTGATCAACCATGCGAGAGAAAAAACGGTTGAACAAGTATAAGCTAAGAGTTTAAAAGAGTAAAAAAGAGATAAGGAGATTCCTCAAACTTCTTTCCTCACTACTCCCTGTATTTAGCTCAAAATGTTTTAGCATTCTGATATATGTCGGGATGCTTTTTTTTTGGCTAAGAGGGTTAAAAGAGTAAATGAGATAAAGGGTTTTCACTAACTCCTTCATCTTTCATGTATGTCGTCTTCTTAGCTTAAAGGAAAGTTTTCTATCAACTCCTTTTCTCCTTCTCTTCTCTGTATTTCCTCTTAGCTTAGCTTTGTATTCATGACCCGCAAAGAGCGATACCAATTCGTTATTGATTATTTTGAAAAGAACATGCCGGTCGCGGAGACCGAACTTGAGTTCCATGATCCCTACCAGTTACTCGTGGCCGTGATCCTTTCCGCCCAATGCACCGACAAACGGGTCAATATGACCACTCCCGCCATTTTTGAAAAATATCCGGATGTTCAATCCCTGGATAAAGCCAGCGTTGAAGAACTCTTCCCTTTTATTAAAAGTATTTCTTACCCGAATAATAAAACCAAACACCTGTTGGGGATGGCCCATAAAGTGGTCAACGATTTTGGTGGCCATATACCCATGACGGTGGATGAACTGGTGCAGTTACCCGGCGTGGGAAGAAAGACCGCGAACGTTATCACTTCGGTGATCGACAGGCAACCCAATATGGCCGTGGATACGCATGTCTTCCGCGTAAGTAAAAGGATCGGCCTGGTTTCACAAAGCGCTTCTACGCCGCTGGCCGTTGAAAAAGAGTTACTAAAAAATATCCCCGAAGAACTGGTCCATAAAGCCCATCACTGGCTGATCCTCCATGGTCGTTATACCTGTGTGGCCCGCAATCCCAAATGTGAGCAATGTGGTTTGCGGCCGGTTTGCCGCTATTTCCTCAAAGAAAGATCCTGACATCGCATACCTGTTTCCCGGGTAGTAGCATAACTGCGAAGACTTTTATTTTTCCCCATTTGCCCAATAAGTTAAACTTTGCCAGTTCGGATAATTCTATACATTTAATCTTCGTAGCACGTTCCCCTGCCTTTCCTGCCCCTCTGACAAAACGGTTTATTCAGTCTATTAAATGAAAATCTGTTGCGGATGAGAAAATTATTTTTGGCAGTGTTGCTGTGCAGTCTTGTATCCAGCCAGTCCCTGAAAGCCCAGTATTATTATTACAACAACAAGTATTATGAAAATGCCCTGGTATTTGAGCTGGGTATAACCGGCGGCGTCATGAATTCCCTTACGGATCTTGGTGGAAAGAAAGGCATTGGAAAGAATTTCATCAAAGACCTTAACTGGAAAAATACAAAACCCTGCGTCGGGGCTTATTTCATGGGGATGTACCAGAATAAGCTCGGGTTCCGGTTACAGGGAACTTTTGGATCCGTTAAAGGTTATGACAGTATCCTAAAACCTGTTGCCGCAACTACGAGCGGTCGCTACGAACGTAACCTGAGTTTTAAGAGCAAGATCACCGATTTTCAGCTGGGAGTAGAGATACACCCGCTGATGTTCAAAAATTACGATGACAATGAAGAGCCCTTTGTGTCTCCTTATATATTGGTTGGTATCGGGTATTATTCCTTTGACCCGCAGGCGAATTTGAAAGGTCAATGGTATTCCCTGCAACCGCTCCGGCTGGAGGGACAAGGATTTGCCGAATACCCCGACCGCCATCCGTATAAGCTCAGCCAGATCAATTTTGCGGCAGGACTGGGTGTAAAATATGAGATCAATGATATCTTCAACCTGCGGTTTGAAGTAGAACATCGCTTTCTCACGACTGATTATCTCGATGATGCCAGTACTGATTATATTGATCCCAACCTCTTTTATAATTACCTGCCCCCCAGCCAGGCTGCTATTGCGCAGCAATTGTACAACCGGAAGGCAGAACTAAACCCCAGCGATATGTTGGTTCCGGGGGAACAACGGGGCGATCCGAAAGATAAAGATGCCTTTTTCTCGATCCAGCTGAAACTGGGAATGTCCCTGGGCCGGATAAGAAGATAATAGTGGAGTTAATGACCGCTGCCCTAAGAAGTTAATTTAAAAAATATTCTTATACCTGTCTCCGGGAGCTTTGTATTCCCCTTGCTTTCGTCGTTTTTGCCGATCCAATTTAGTAACTTTAATTTCCCAACACACTAAGCCGGTAACCGGGCAGCAACCAAAAATAAACCTATTATGCAGGATGGAGTAATACACCGCGCCGATCCGCTGTTGAACAGTTCTCTTTCCTTTTGCCCTCTTGTGGCATCGCTGAAAAAGAACATTGCCGATGGCAACCCCGGTATGCAGAAACTCTACGGCCAGGTGGTGAAGGAACTTGAATTGCATCCTGAACTCATGCAGACCATCACTGATCTTGCAGTATTAAAACCACAAGCCGAACTGATCCAGGAATTACTCTCTGCTGTATTCCCACCGACCACGTCCAATTATATGTATGGCGTTGCTTTTCCTTTTACCCTGGAAGCCGTTTACGCTTCACCACTTTTTAAGAAATTCCTGCTGAAACCTGATACGAATGAAATAGTATTTCCTGATAATGAGACAGGACCCAGCCTGAAACAACAACGGTTGCGTTTTGCCTATGGTCTTATCCTGAAAAAATATCTTGGTTACAACAGCTCAGATACTTCTCGTCTTACTTACTCTTACCCGGATGAAAATACCGGCCTGACCCGTTATATGGAACTCCGGATGGATGGCCGTTTTATTGATGTACGTCCTGCAGGTGAAATGCCCCCTTTGCCCGAGAGCATCCTCGACCAGCAAACCAACAGGCTCCTGACGGTGGAAGAACTCATGCAGCAGATACCCATTGACCAGTTCATTTTCGAAGGGATCACCGTGATGCGCGTAAATGATGTGACAGAACAGGAAGTGATATCACAAATAAAGAATATGCTCCTCGATAATAATGCTTTTTCCGATGTAAAGGTGTATACCGAAATAGAGGGCTATATACAAAGTCTTATCGGGCTAAAGGATATTTCTATCGGGGTCACTCCTTTTTTCAAGATCAATAATCACTATGTTTATTCTGATCTCCACAACAGTAACAGCTTATTGTTCCGGCATTTTCACAGCAGCAGCGAAAAAGATGAGATAAGCGATTATTGCAAACTTCTTTTCCGGGAAAATAACCAGCCCATTTTATTTGAGTCGCTCAATGAACAGGCGCTCAGCGAAGTGCAATGCCTCCAGTATTATTATACTACAGGCAGCAGGAGCCTGATCCTTTGCCCGCTGAAACTCCGTAATGACCTGATCGGGATGCTGGAGATCATTTCTAAAGAACCCGGTCACCTGAAACCGGCCCATATCAGTAAAATAGAAAATATTATACCCCTCTTCACACTCGGACTGGAGAAAAGTCTTGACCAACTGAATGCCCAGGTAGACCGTGTGATCAAGAAAAAATTTACAGCCGTGCAACCCGCCGTAGAATGGCGATTTACCGAAGCGGCCCTGAATTATATTGTCGGGAAACAGGCAAAAGAAGAGGTGAAAGTAGAACGGATCGCCTTTAACGATGTACACCCGATCTACGGCGCTATTGATATCCGGAATTCTTCCACCGAACGATCGCATGCGATTCAACTGGATATGATCGAACAACTGGAGCATGCCCGCAAAGTGGTGAAGAAGGCGCAGTCCGAAATGCAGTTTCCCCTGCTCCAGGAAATCGAATTCAAGATCGACAAATTCATTGAATCAGCGTCGGAAGTGCTGCAATCCGAAGAAGAACTGAGCATTCTTGAATTCATGCAGGGCCAGGTCATTTCTGTTTTTAACCATCTTCACAGCACGGAGCCTTCTGTCAAGAACGAAATAGAAGAGTATTTTGCCTCGCTGGATCCTCAACTGGGAATGCTCTACCATCACCGCAAGGAGTACGAGGAAAGCATTTCCCGTATCAATGATACCCTGGCACGTTTTATCGACAAAGAGCAGGCTGCTGCGCAAAAAGTTTACCCGCATTATTTTGAACGGTATGTTACGGACGGGCTTGAGTTCAATATTTTTATGGGACAATCTATTAGTCCCCGTAAAAAATTTGACGAGATCTACCTCCGTAATATGAAGATGTGGCAACTCAGTGTATTGACCAAGGCCGCACGGGTAACACATAACCTGGAAAAGGAATTAAGTCATCCTTTACGCACCACGCAACTGATCCTCTCGCATGGCCAGACACTCTCGATCCTTTTCCGTACCGAAGAAAGAAAATTTGATGTGGATGGCGCGTATAATATCCGCTACGAGATCGTGAAGAAGAGAATCGATAAAGTGCGGATCAAGGATACCAATGAACGGCTTACGCAACCCGGTAAGATCGCCATTGTGTACTCACAGGCCCGGGATGCCGCTGAATACAGCGAATACATTGAATTCCTGCAAAGCAAGAACCTGCTCCGGGGAGAAATAGAAAAGTACGACCTGGAAGAACTACAGGGGGTTTCAGGTTTGAAAGCCCTCCGCGTAGAAGTGAACTTTGACGACGGCCCAAAAGAAACAAAGATCGAGTTGTCCACTACCACTTCACAACAGTTGCTGGACAAGTAACCATCTCCTTTATAACAATGAAGCCAGTTTTTTCAAACTGGCTTCATTGTTTAGTAGAATAGCATCAGAACTTAAAACTTAATCCTACCAGTGGTATCTTATCCTCCTTCGAAACCGCGTAACTTATTGCTATCACAAAACGGCGGAGTGGGGAGAACCATAAACCACCGCCATACCCGGTTGCCATTTTCTTATCGGTATCATTTTTCAACCATACCCTTCCAAAATCCAAAAAGCCAAAAACACCAAAGGAGGCAGGAAAAAGATAGGTTTTAAAGTTGGCGAGCCGTAGCCGTAATTCGGCCTGGTTATAAAATTTAGTTCTGCCGGCAAATCTTTCTTTACGATAGCCGCGAAGATTGTCATCACTGCCGAGGTATTGTGCCTGGTAAAACTCAAAGTTTTTTCCCAGCGTGGTTCCGGCACCGACCCGGTCTGCAAAAACAAGGCGGTTGGGTATCAGTTTGACATAAAATGAGAAATCAGTGTTTAACTGTGTCACCCCGTCATAGCTGTTTTTAGTTATACCGGACAAAGTGCGAACAGTACTTATCCAGTTTATTCCTTTATCGGGCATCGCATGTGCATTCCTGGTATCTACAATTAAATTAAATAACACACCAAAATAAGCCTGCCTTTTAAATACAGTAGGATAGTTCAACCCACTCAGCGGGTTCAGCACTACGTTTCGTTTTTTATTCAGTTCATCGGTAGAATCGAGCGAATAAAACTGGAAGGTAGGACCAAGCGTGATCATTACCTTATCAGAGAAACGCCGGCGTAACAGGAGTGAGATATCACCGAGATCATAACGCACCCGGTAATACTTGAACTTTTTAGGTTTTGTTTTGTCGTATATACTGTTCATTCCATATCCAAAGAAGTTGGAAGTATTATTGGGGCCTTTATACGACAGGTCTGTAAGGAGATCTGTCTTGCTGCCGAAAACACCAATGAATTCATTATTGTAACGAAGGTTGACCGCTTTGGTAGAAAAAGCATAAGTAACCCTGAACTGGTGCAGTGACTTATAGGGTGTCTTACGGAAACCATGACGGATGAATTTGAAAGTGGGGCCCAGTGATATCCCGTCATCAGGATTATACCCTGCTGTAACAAATACGGACTGGAAAGGGTATTTATAATAAATCCGCTGGAAGGAATTTACAGCTGTGTCATTGGACATCTTGTTCCTGAACGGACCGGTTAGCGTATTGTTACCATCTCTTTTATCATACACCAATCCACCCGGGGATTTCGTATTATTTTCAAATACATCCTGGCCGCCGCCGCCGATCATCCGCAACTTTATCTTATCGCTCGTTCCATTGACAACGAATTTATCGTCCCCGTCAAACCCGTATAACCTGATCTCTTTGGTTACCAGCGGGAAGAATTTTCGCTCATACATTTTTACAGATTGGCCGCCATCTTTATCCACTTTATACACCTGTACCAGGACGCTGCCGTCCTCATTGCGGGTAATATTATAAAGTTCTTTTTTATCGCTGGAGGTAACGCTGACGATCTCAGAAATAAATGCATAATATTCCATCACGTCTGCTACGATATAATTACGCCGGTCTTTCAGTGTCTGGATGATCTTAGCCGCTGATATGCCTTCTATTTCGTTTGGTTGCTGCGCCAATGCACTCTCGATAACAGCGTCCGTCATTTTAGAAAGAAAGTTTTCCGCTTCCCTTCTCCAGTCTTCTTCGGTCAATTCATTTAGAAAGAAACGGTCAAGATTCCGGGCAGCGAAATTGAAGCGTTCGATACTCTTTGCTTTGGGTTTAAAACCTTCCAGTTGTGGCACAAGCGAACGACCCTTGATCAGCCCCGGTAACACACCCTGGTTAATATAAAATGCCTGGTCCCGGTCCTTGGCGATCGGGTAGAACATTTTCCCTTTTCCATAATCATAAGCACCCCATATCCACTGGTCTTCGTGGCGGTCAAGGTCCATCACGAACATATCCAGGATACGGATACGTAACAAGGCAGCCTGGTCAACATCGTTATCATTGTCGTTTTCAAGTTTGTCGGCAACTTCACCGGTATCATATCCTTTGCTGACAGAGTCAGGCAACCGCTGCTCATACAGGGCCAGCATATTCGCAAAATCTTTCCTGTATTCACCCAATTTGGGATCATCACCGATATACACCAGTTTAGCCGGCCCCGTGGGAATACCCGCGGCAGCAGAAAGAATGGGTATTGACAATGCTGCATAAGGATAAGAAGCCGATACACCATCAGAGACGAGGTCAGCCGCGGCATCACTTTGCAGGTCGCCGGGCAATGTTTTGCTGGTAATGAATTTGGCGATGGAACGAAGTGTATACTGCCTTCCCTGCGGATCTTCAAGGCGAAGCGATTTGGTTTGTTTACCACCCCCTCTTTTAACGGGTGTCAATCCACCATGCTCCGTGGACAGGTTAATGATGGGTGCTTTAACAGGGGTATTCCATTCCTGGCGGTAATTTCTTCCCATCCAGAATTGCCTGCTCCCGCTGGTACTGAAATGAGCCCCGGGCGAACTGGCAGAATCGGTACCCGGCTGTGCAGCGCTTTGCGACGCTGTAAATAACAGACATACAATGGAAAAACTAAGCAGTTTCATGATCACAGGTTTAATATTAATTAATTGGGGTGGTTAATCCCTTTTAGATCAGCCCTACAAGTTTTGAAAATAAGCAAATTATAGCAAATCTGAAGTAAAATTGAAGCAATACCGGTTCTGATCACTGTCTTATTTATGGCAATATTTCACCTTATACTACAATTCAGGTTGTATTCAGAATTGCTACTTAGTTTCGCAGTCTACCAGCTTAATAGAATGTTTTTCAAACAAATAATCGCCATTTTCGTATTCCTTGAAGTTTCTTTTTTCGCAGCAGGACAGATCGGGGGTACCGATATTTCAGGGACAATAGTTGACCAGGCTTCTACTCTTCCTGTTGAAATGGTAAACGTCCGCCTGCTCCGTGTAAAAGACAGCAGCCAGGTCCGTTCTGCCACAACAGATAAAAAAGGAAATTTTCATTTCGGAACGATCAGCGCAGGGAGTTATATTCTTCAATTCTCTTTTACCGGCTTTACCGGCAAGAGCATGCCTGTTACAGTAAATGATCAACCCGCTCTTGACCTGGGAACGATCGGCATCAGCCGGACTGCCACCGTACTAAAAGAAGTGGTCGTGGCTTCCAAAAAAAGCCTGCTGAATGCTTCGATCGACCGGAAGATCTACAATGTATCACAGGATATCATGGCGCAAAGCGGCTCTGCAAGCGATATACTTAAAAATGTTCCTTCCGTGGAAGTTGATATTGATGGTAATGTAAGCCTGAGAGGATCGCAGGAAGTAAAGATCCTTATTAATGGCAGGCCTTCCCCCCTGATGGGTAAAACTAAGGCTGAAGTCCTTCAGCAATTGCCTGCCAATTCCATTGAGCGGATCGAAGTCATCACGAATCCTTCGGCCCGGTATAAACCGGACGGAACAAGTGGTATCATTAATATTGTTTTGAAAAAGAATATCAAAACGGGCTCCAACGGTTCCATTGTGGCGAATGCGGGTAACCGGGATAGGTACAATGCCGGTATCAGCCTGAATTATAAACCTGGTAAACTGAACGTCTTTACTAATTACAATATACGGAGGGACAGCCGTCTCCGCATGAATAATATCAACCGGGAATACCTGGATTCAGCGGGTCATACACAAAGCTTTTATACGGAGGATAACCAGTCACGGGCCCGGCCTCTTTCCCATATGCTAACGCTTGGAGCCGACTACACCGTAAATGATCATAACAGCTTCGGCATATCGGGCAATTATCACTACCGGGACCAAACCAAGAATGATGTCGTGAAAAAAATGTTTACCGATAAAAATGGCCTGCTTAGCAGCAGTTATAACCGTCTTCGCTACGACCCCGAATTTGAAAAAGAGACCGACGGTACCGTTTACTGGCAGCATAACTTTCCTAAGGAAGATCATGAGCTCCGCGTTGAATTGAATATATCGGGGTCGGATGAAGCGGAACATAATCACTATACCAATGTCTACAGTTTTCCTGTAGTAGCTCCTGCCATGGACAATACCCTGATAAAGCAGCAGGATAAGCAACAGGAGCTAACCGCCGATTATACAAGACCTTTATCCGAAGATGCCAAACTGGAAGCGGGCTATGATGGTTCGTTCAACCAGGTAGATATGAATTTTTACGGCGAGTATTATGATACAGTGCAGCACGGGTTTGTAAAAGATGTGATCAAAACAAACCAGTTCAAATACAACGAATCGATCCATGCATTTTACGGGACCTACCAGCACAGCTATGAAAAATTCGGGTATTCTGCTGGTCTCCGGCTGGAACAGGCTTCTATCAAAGGAACGCTGGTTACAAAAGATTCCGTGATCAGCAATAGTTATTTCAAAATCTATCCCACCATTCATCTTTCCTATAAACTAAAGAAGGGGGAGCTGCAATTGAATTACAGCAAGCGGGTCCGCCGCCCGGAAGGTGATGACCTGAACCCTTTTCCTGAATACCAGGACCCCTTCAATATCAGGGCGGGCAATCCCAAGCTTTTGCCGGAGGTGACCCACTCGGTTGAATTTGGCTATAAATGGCAGAATGATAATTTTTCTTTTGTACCCAGCCTGTATTACCGGTACAAACAAAATGGATTTACTTCGGTCATTGTAAGGGTCAATGATTCAGTATTGCTTACCACCCAACAGAATTTATCCAATGACAGGTCTACGGGCCTCGAATTGATCTTCTCCGCTAAAGCAGGAAAATTCCTGTCTGCCAACCTGAGTACTAATTTTTTTTATAACCAGATCGATGCCTCCAACCTTGGGTATGCGGCGAAGAAATCGATCCTGTCCATGAACAGCAGCCTGAATACAACAGCAACCCTTTCAAAAACAACTATGTGGCAGGTAAGTTGTAACTATCGTTCTGCAAGACTAACGCCCCAGGGAAAGACCTTCCCCGCTTTTGTTCTGAATACAGGGCTCCGGCAGGACCTGTTCAAAAAGAAAATGTCCCTCACCCTTACAGCTTCCGATCTTTTAAAAACCCTGAAGCAAAAAACCGAATTGAACAGCTTATATTTAAAGCAGGTGGCGGTTGGCCGTCGCGACCCCAGGATCATCTACCTCGGACTGAGTTACCGGTTTGGTAAGGTTATTAAAAAACAGAATGAAGAAAAATTACAGTTTGATAATTCTCTTTAACCCTTCAAGACCTATTATTTAAAACAACATACATGAAAAAATTAATTGTTTTCCTGGGTGTGGCAAGTATCCTTCCAGGGCTTAACGTTCTTCAAGCCCAGCAGCCCTTTCATATCCTGAAGACCTTTCACATCCAGAGTCCCGGTAGTTGGGATTATATTAGTATTGGCCCTGGCAATAACCGCCTGTATGTCTCACACGGTACCCAGGTTAATATCCTGGACCTCGTAACAGGTGATTCGGTAGGTGTAATTGAAAACACCACGGGTGTTCACGGGATAGCTTTTGATCCATCACAGAACAAAGGATTTACCAGCAATGGACGCATAAACAATGTAACGGTCTTCGATCTTACGAGCAATGCAGTCATTACGCAAATAGCCACGGGCGGTAATCCTGATGCCATCTTCTATGAGTCCTACAGTAAAAGGATCGTTACCTGTAATGGCCGTGGAAAAAACCTCAGCTTTATTGATCCTGTCTCCAATAAATTAGTCGACAGTATCGCGGTGGGCGGCAAGCCGGAAACGGCTGTTTCCGACGGGAAAGGAAAATTATTCGTAAATATTGAAGACAAAAATGAAATTGTGATGGTGAACCTGAAAACGATGAAGGTCGAGGGGCATTGGCCGCTTACCCATGCCGAAGAACCGGCTGGCCTGGCTTTTGATAGAGCGAGCAACAGGCTTTTTGCAGGATGTGGTAATAAATTACTGGCAGTAGTAGACGCGACAACCGGTAAAGTACTCCAGGAATTACCGATCGGCGATGGTTGTGACGGTTCGGCTTTTGACCCGGCTACAAAAAATGTATTTGCTTCAAATGGTGACGGTAGTCTTTCTGTTTACCATGAAAATGCCAGTGGTATGCTGGAACTGCTGGCAAATGCTCCTACGAAAAGAGGCGCGAGAACGATAGCTGTTGATGAAAAAAGTCACCTGGTATACCTGCCCACGGCAGATTTTGAAGCGGCCGATCCAGCTGCTCCCAATGCTAGACCGAAAACAAAACCCGGTACATTCCAGGTATTGGTAATAGGCCAATAAGTAAAGAATGCAGGCTGCTAAAGCGAACAGATGAAACGGTTTGTAATTATATTTTGCTGTCTCCATGCAGGTATGGGTGCCGTTGCGCAGAAAAATGGTCTTGACTATTTCCTAAACCAGGCTGTTGCCAACAGTCCCCTGCTGAAAGATTATGAAAGCCAGCTGGCATCCCTTTCTCTCGACAGCAAGCTCCTCCTCGCAGGACTGAAACCGCAGGTCAGTGGGATCAGTAATAATATGTATGCACCCGTAATAGGTGGCTGGGGACAGGACAATGCTATCACCAACGGGCAGCAGCTTTCAGCATTGGTCCAGGTAAATAAATCACTATTCACTAAAAAAAATACCAGCGCCCAACTCAACAGCCTGCAACTGCAGGGCCAGCTGGCTGTGAACAACAGCAGGATCTCAGAGCAGGATCTCCGCAAAGCTATCGCTGACCAGTATATCACCGTGTATGGAGAACAGTTACAACTTGATTTCAACAACCGTGTCAATGAAATGCTTAGAAGGGAGGATAGTATATTAAAAAAACTTACCCAGGACAATGTGTACCGGCAAACCGATTACCTTGCATTTGCCGTGATCCGCCAGCAGCAGCAATTGTCCACTTCCCAGTTACAGATCCAGTATTCTTTTGATTACGCGGGATTGAATTACCTCGCGGGTATTGTTGATACCACGATTACCCCCCTGTCTGACCCGCAATTACATCCTGTAAGGATCGGGGATTTCACCGGCTCCGTTTTTTACAAACAGTTTGAACTGGACAGCCTGAAACTGGCGATCGATAAGACACTGATCGATCTCACTTACCTGCCCAAAGTGAATGTATTCGGGGATGCGGGCTATAATTCAACCCTGACCTTTAAGCCGTATAAGAATTTCGGGGCAAGTATCGGGATCAATATAACCATCCCGATCTATGACGGCAAGCAAAAGAAACTACAGTATGCAAAAATTGATATACAGGAGCGGAACCGGCTGCTAAAAAAGGATTTTTATACCCGGCAACGGAACCAGCAGATACTGCAACTCCTGCAACAACTCCATTCAACAGAGCAACTGATCGGGCTGATCAATAAACAGATCAACTATACGGAAACACTGATCACTGTAAATGAAAAATTACTGGCGACCGGGGATATCAGGTTGGCGGATTTCATATTGACCCTTAGTAACTATTTTTCAGCAAAGAACCTGGTCACACAAAATTATGTCAGCCGTTTGAAAATATTGAACCAGCTTCACTACTGGGAGAAATAAACAGGTAACCATGAAAAAAAACAGATTATATTTTCTATCACTTATGTTGCTGCTTGTTTCCTGTCATAGCAAAAAAACAGAAGAAACAGTCGCCGAAGAAACGGAAATAATCACTCCTGTGACCGTCACCACCATCAGCAGCGACCCTATGGCCGAGTACATCGAGCTGAACGCCACTTCCACTTTTCTTCAACAGGCTTATGTAAAAGCCAGTAATACCGGTTATATCAAATCGGTGAATGCTCAGATCGGTAAGATGATCTCCGCCAGCCAGACCGCCTTTGTTCTCAAAACCAAGGAGGCGCAAAGCATTGGCAATACGATCAACCTGCTCGACACGTCGTTCAAATTCTCGGGTATCATCAATATCAAAGCCGGTACTACCGGGTATGTCACCGAATTAAACCACCAGCCCGGCGATTATGTACAGGATGGTGAACAACTGGCGGTGATCAGCGATATCAGCAGCTTTGTATTCGTCCTGAACCTGCCGTATGAACTACGCCCATATGTAATAAATAAACAATTTGTGGAGCTCCAGCTTCCCGATGGAAAAACATTGATGGGAAATATTTCTTCTGTAACTCCTGTTGTTGATTCTGCTTCCCAGACGCAAAACATCATCCTGACGGTAAATGACAAGACTCTCCCGATCAACCTGATTGCCAAAGTGCGGGTACAAAAGACAGGCAAAACTTCGGCTGTTTCTTTGCCCAAGCAATCCGTTCTTACCGATGAGACACAGACCATTTTCTGGGTGATGAAATTAATTAACAGTACGACCGCGGTAAAAGTACCGGTGACAAAAGGAATGGAAACTACCGACAGGATCGAGATACTAACCCCCGCTTTTTCTCCTTCTGACAGGTTCCTCCTAACCGGGAATTATGGGTTAGGCGATACTGCGAAAATCAAAATCGTTCAACAATAAACCAGCCGTCGTGAATAAGTTCTTCCTTTCCTATAAGAATCCCCTGGCCGTCATCCTGGCATTGATCGTAATGGGAGGGATCTTTTTTTATAGCCGGCTGCAAACCTCCCTCTTCCCCGAGATCACTTTTCCTAAAATAAAAATCATCGCCGACGCCGGTTTACAACCGGTAGATAAAATGATGGTGACGGTCACCAAACCTTTAGAAGCCGCGATCAAACAGGTGCCTAACCTGCAATTGATCCGCAGTACGACCAGCCGTGGAAGCTGCGAGATCTCGGCCTTTATGAGCTGGAGCAGTGATATTGATGTGAACCAGCAGCACATTGAATCAAAGATCAGCGAGATACGGAATACGCTTCCCCCTGATGTGAATATCACCGTGGCAAAAATGAATCCTTCTATTTTGCCCGTGATGGGTTATTCACTGGAAAGCCATTCTAAATCCCCGATCGAATTAAAACAGCTGGCTACGTATACGGTCAAACCCTTTTTATCACAGGTAGCTGGTGTTTCCGAAATAAGGGTCACCGGTGGAAAGACCAAAGAGTACTGGCTCCAGTTGGATGCGCAGAAGATGAGTACGCTATCTATCACCCCTGATCTTATCAATACAGCGCTGGCACAAACGGCTTTTATAAAATCAAATGGGTTTTTATCGGATTACCGTTTTCTATACCTGACGGTTACCGATGCCACCATTCATAATAAGGAGGAACTCGAAAACATCGTGATCAAAAACGATGGCAAGCGGGTGGTGACCTTACAGGATATTGCAACGATAGAAGTAAAAGAAGCTGTTGAATTCATCAAGATCAACGCGAACGGCCAGGAAGGTTTGCTGATCGCGGTTGTAAAACAACCCAATTCCAACCTGGTTGAACTCTCGAAACAAATGGAGGCAAAAGTGGAAGAGCTTAAAAAGATCCTTCCCAAAGATGTATCCATCAAACCGTATTATATACAGTCGGATTTTGTAAACGATTCGGTCAAGAGTGTAACGGACAGCCTGTGGATAGGTCTTCTGCTGGCCATTATCGTAGCGATAATTTTCCTACGCTCCCTTAAGGCCAGCGCCACGATACTGATCACGATACCCGTGACACTTTTTCTTACGCTGATCATCCTGTACGCGATAGGTTATACGTTTAATATCATGACCCTGGGCGCTATTGCCGCCGCGATCGGGTTGATCATTGATGATGCCATCGTGGTAGTGGAGCAAATCCACCGCACACACGAAGAACACCCGGATGAACCCTCCCCTGAGCTGGTACAAAAAGCCATCCGGTATCTTTTCCCGGCGATGGTGGGATCTTCCCTGAGCACCATTGTCATATTTATCCCTTTCCTGCTGATGACAGGTGTAGCTGGTTCTTATTTCAGCGTAATGACAAACACCATGATCATTACATTGCTGTGTTCCTTCTTTGTAACCTGGATCGGCTTGCCGGTCATTTATTTATTGCTGTCACGGAAAAAGAGTGTTAGCCAGGCAAAGAAAAAAGAAAAACCACACGCCGTAAAAAAGCAGACCTGGGTTTCTTTTTTTATACTCCGTCCTTATATCAGTTTTATCATTGCCGGTATCCTGGTGCTTTGTATCGTTTTGATATTACCCCGGCTGCAAACAGGTTTCCTGCCTGAAATGGATGAAGGGAGTATCGTTCTTGATTATACTTCACCGCCCGGCACTTCGCTGGAAGAGACCGACAGGATGTTACGGGAGGCAGAGAAGATGATCAAAGATGTACCGGAAGTGGAAGCCTATTCAAGAAGAACAGGGACGCAGATGGGTTTTTTCATCACAGAACCAAATTACGGCGATTACCTGATCCAGCTGAAGAAAAAGAGAAACAGGACAACCAATGATGTAATAGAAGATCTTCGGCAACGAATAGAAGCGACACAACCCGCCCTCCGCATTGATTTTGGCCAGGTGATCGGCGACATGCTGGGCGACCTGATGGCGTCTGTTCAGCCTGTCGAGATAAAAATTTTCGGCGATGATCAGCAAAAATTAAAGGAACTATCCAAACAGGCTGCAGCTATCCTGACCAATGTAGAAGGAACCGCGGATGTATTTGATGGTATCGTGGTAGCTGGCCCCTCTGTCTCTATACAGCCCAATTATACAAAACTAGCGCAGTATGGTATTACCCCGGCCAATCTTCAATACCAGTTACAAACTTCCCTGGAAGGAAATATCGTAGGCAATTTATTTGAAAAGGAACAGTATTCAGTGATACGATTGATCTACCCAGGCAGCAGGAAACTAAGTATCGACGCGGTTAATGACCTGCAGATCTTTCTGCCCAATGGAAAACTAAAACCTATTTCCCAACTGGCCAATGTTACGATTAATCCCGGTGATGCAGAAATTGAAAGAGAAAATCTTCAATCCATGGGGGTGGTAACTTCCGACCTCGAGCACAGGGACCTGGGAAGCGTAATGAAAGATGTTAAAAAAGATATTTCTGCCGGGCTTGTCCTCCCCCCTGGCTATCATATTGAATATGGCGGCTCTTATGCCGAGCAGCAAAAATCATTCAAAGAATTATTATTGATACTGATCACGGCCAGCTTGCTGGTCTTTACTGTTATCCTGTTCCTGTATAAAGAGATCAAAGTAGCCTCGCTGATCTTATTGATCGCCGTACTGGGTATATCGGGCAGCTACCTGGGGCTCTACCTGACCAACACCCCGTTAAATGTTGGTAGTTATACAGGACTTATCATGATCGTGGGGATCATTGGGGAGAATGCCATCTTCACTTTTCTCCAGTTCAAGGAATCGCTTCATGAGCAAAGTGTGGATGAGGCTATCATCTATTCGATCTCAACGCGGCTGCGGCCGAAATTAATGACGGCGCTCGGGGCAATCATCGCGCTGATGCCGCTGGCATTAGGTATCGGTACCGGGGCACAATTACACCAGCCGCTGGCGATCGCCGTTATCGGCGGCTTCATCATTGCGCTCCCATTATTGCTGATCGTATTACCAACTATGTTACGGTTGTTGTATAAAAAAAGACGCCCGGAAAATAATGTTCCCGCTACTCCTGATATTTAATAAGAAGAGTCTCAAAGAAGTTTTTTCAACACAGTGGCACAGAGATACAGAGAAACACAGAGAGTTGGTACTTAAAATGATTTTCTCAGTGTAACTCCAATTCTCTGTACCTCTGTGTTGAAATTCTTTTAAAACACAACAACACGGTTCTTAAAACCGCCAGCCAAACCCAAAGACGGGCATTTTATCTTCTTTGGATATAGCATATGATAAAGAAAGCAATATCCGGCGAAGTGGCGAGAACCAGACCCCTGCGCCATAACCCGTCCGTATCTTCGAATCGGTATCAAGATCATGCCATACCCTGCCGGCATCAAAGAAGGCCATTACCCCAAAAGAAGCCGGGAAAAGATAGGTATGGAAATTAGCAAGCCATAACCGGAGTTCGGTCTGGTTAGAGAACTTGGACTTGCCTGCAAACCTGTTCTTGCGATAGCCTCTCAGGTCTTCTTCCCCGCTTAAGTATTGCGCCTGGTAGAATTCGTAATTCCCAATATTGGTCCCGCCGCTTGTCCGGTTAGCCAGGGTTAGTTTGTTTGGCACCAGCTTAACATAGAAAGTGAAGCTGGAATTTAACTGGGTGAGATTATAGCTGGAATCATTTAACCCGTATAAACCACGAACCGTAGTTTCCCAGTTCAGTCCTTTTTGGGGATTTATTTTACTGTCCCTTGAATCTACCAGCAACGTCGCTTTTGCACCGGCGTAGAGCTGGTGATGATACAGGGTATTGTAATTAAGACCTGCCGGTGGACTAACCGTAATATTCTTATTGTTATTATCCTCCTTATTCAGGTCATAATATTCAAATGTAGGGCCGGCCATCAGCATCACTTTATCAGAAAACCGGTGGCGTACCAGGAAGGACACCAGCCCAAGATTATAGCGCACCCTGTAATAATCTACTTTCTTTGGTTTTGTCTTATCATAAATGCTGTTGACACCATATCCAAAAAAGTTCGTTGTATTTCTCGGTGCCCTGATCTCTATATCCGACAGGAAGTCTGTCCGGTAACCAAAAGCCCCGATGAATTCATTGCGATACCGGAAGTTGAAAGCTCCTGTTGCAAAAGCCCGGTTAAAGGAAATCTGGTGCACTGTTTTATAAGGCACCCTGCGAAAACCCTGGCGGACCACTTTTAGCGAGACACCCAGGAATATTCCATCATCCCGGTTATAGGCGCCGGAAATAAACGGTGTTCTTTCATTGTACTTATAATAGATCCTTTGAAAAGAATTGACCAATGTGTCCTTTGACATCTTATTGGTAAAGTTTCCTGTTATTTTATTATTTCCTTCTTTTTTATCATATACTAATCCTCCCTTCGATTTCGCCTGGTTCTCAAATACATCCTGTCCCCCACCACCGATCATCCTGATCTTGATCTTATCATTGCTGCCATGGACCTCGAATTTATCATCCCCGTCAAAGCCATAAAGCCGCAGTTCTTTGGTGATAGCGGGATCAAATTTCCTGTCAAACATTTTGATGGATTGCTCCCCGTTCCTGTCAACCTTATAAACCTGCAACAGCACGGAACCGTCATCTCCGCGGGTGATATCAAATAATTCTTTTTTATCACTCCCCGTAACGCTGACGATCTCTGAAAGAAAACGGTAATAATCCATCACTTCATTAACGAGGTACTTGCGGCGCTCTTTCAACACTGCGACGATCTTTGCAGCAGATATATCTCTTATCTCCCTGGGCTGTTGTGCCAATGCATCTTCAATTACTTTGTCCGTCATTTTTGAAACAAATGCTTCCGCTGTTTGTCTCCAGTCCTGCTCACTGAGTTCGGTCAAAAAGAACCGGTCAAGATTACGGGAAGCAAAATTGAATCGGCGGATATCTTTTGACTTGGCTTTGAATCCCTCCAACTGGGGCACAAGTGACTGCCCTTTAATGATACCCGGGAGAAATCCCTGGTTAATATAAAAAGCCTGGTCACGGTCTTTGGCGATGGGATAAAACGTTTTTCCCTTGCCATTATCGTTCGCTCCCCATGTCCACTGGTCTTCATGGCGGTCAAGGTCCATCACATACATGTCCAGTATCCTTATCTTAAGCAGCGCCAGCTGGTCGACAAGGTTGTCATTGTCCTTTTCCATTTTTTCCACTATCTCATCTGTGCTGAATCCTTTTTCAACGGAATCAGGTAATCGTTCTTCATATAATGCCATCATATTTCCAAAGTCCTTCTGGTATTCTTTCAGGGTAGGGTCATCAGGGATATATACAATCCGGGCAGTGCCATGAGGAATACCAGCAGCTTCAGCCAACGTTGGAATGGATAAGGCGGCATAGGGATAGGAGGCCGAAACCCCATCCGATACGATATCCGCAGCTGCATCGCTTTGCAGGTCACCCGGCAGGGTTTTGCTGGTAATGAATTTGGCAATGGAACGAAGGGTGTATTGCCGGCCCTGCGGATCTTCCAGGCGCAGCGATTTAGTCTGTTTGCCACCTCCTCTTTTTATGGGTGTCAGCCCGCCGTGTTCTTTGGAAAGATTGATAACAGGTACGGTAATAGGAGTGTTCCACTCCTTACGGTAATTAGCGCCCATCCACCTTTGCCTTTTACGGCTGGTGTTGAAATGTCCCCCGGGAGCAGTTACAGAATCCTTTCCTGTTTGTGCATGGAGTGGCGGGAACGCCATCAACAAGCACAGAACAAACAAACTAAGCAGTTTCATGGTTGCAGTTTAATTGGTTAAGTTAATATTGGTCCAGTTGCAAAAGATACGATTTTTTGAAAAAAAAGCAAGATAATTGAAGTTCATTAACAATGGAATTCGCTTGCTTAATTTCATTATATATAAGAATAATTCATGCGCTGATTTTTTAGCTCCACGTTCCCTCAATCCTTACTCCAATAAGCGATCGCCAGTAGCGCTTCAAAAACTAACCACGAAGCAATGCTGGCTTTCCTTGAAATCATAGACCAGTTCATACCGGTATTGCTCACAGATATGCTGCACAATTGCCAGTCCAAGACCCGATCCTTCCGAGTAATCAGATTTATAGAACCGTTCAAATATCCTGTTCTTATCCAGCCCTGCTTTGCCGGTATTACAAACCGAAAGTTTATTGCCATTTGTCTGAATGGTAATCCTGCCATTGGTATCGCTGTGCCTGATCGCGTTCCTGAGTAAATTGCTTAGCAGGATATCTGCAAGTTCCTTGTTCATTGTTACCTGTAAAGGGGAGAGCTTTAACTGGATATCCAGGTGGATTCCACTTACCCATTCCTGCATCTCCTTTACTTTTTCTTCCAGGAGTTCATGAAGCGGTATTTTTTGCGTGGCCGTGTATTGATTGTTCTCGATCCGGGTCAACAGTAACAGGGATTGGCATAAGCGGGATAGTTTTTCCACTGCTTTATAGATACCCTGGACCTGGTCAAGGCTTTTCCCGCTTAATTCAGGCTCCTGGATCAGCATATCCAGTTTTGAATTGATAATGGCGAGCGGGGTTTGCAGTTCATGCGATGCATGATCCGTGAAATCCTTCAGCGACTGGTAGTCTTTCATTACTTTTTGTGCCATCATCCGGATACTTGTATTCAACTCCCGGAACTCCGTTATCCGGGTAGGCTCCATGCTGATCTCGACAGGCGCCGAGAGGTTGAATTCTTTGATCGAAGAAAGCGTTTTACGAAATGGCTGCCATAGTTTTCTTATGAGGAACCGGTTGGTAAAAAACAAGATGACCGTAAGTAAAACGATCAGCCCGATCGTGGAGAACAAAATGATCCATACAAGGTCTTCTGTTGATTCTACTGATTTGGTAACAGATACCATATAGTTTTGGTCACTTATCCTGACCGGGAAAAGTAATTGCCGGCTTAATTCGGTTTCCTTTTCATTTTCATTGTAGAGCTCGAGGCTTGTAAAACTTCGCTTCCCTGGAGTGGTTACCCCGGTATAGGAGATCCGCTGGTCTTTATAAACGGTAGGGGCAGGAAGCTTATCATGTTTGCTTACATAGTCGTACATCTCCGCTTCTTCTACCTTGAGCGATTCATCTACCTGCGAGATCAGGACATAACGAAGCAGGAAATAATAACTGGCTGCCGCTATCAAAAGGATAAAGAGCGTGGATATAATGGTGATCCTGTTATATTGAGCCTGTAGCTTCATTTATCAGTCAGTTTGTAACCCATCCCGTAAACCGATTTAATGTAATCCCTGCATCCCTGCTGTTGTAATTTTTTCCGGAGATTCTTTATATGAGTATAAATAAAATCGAAATTCTCCCCGTATCCAAGTTCTTCGACCGAAAGGTGATTCATCAGCGCATTCTTGGGGATCACTTTTCCTTTATTAGAGATCAGGTATAAAAGCAACTGGTATTCCCGGCCCGTCAGTTCTACGGGCTTATTGTTTACACTGACCTCGTTGGCCATGGTGTCAATTACTATCTCATGATAAGAAATGATATTATTGCCGTCATACATTTTACGGCGGATGATAGCGGCTACTCTCGCGGCCAGTTCGGAAAGGTGAAAAGGTTTTACAAGGTAATCATCAGCGCCCAGCTTCAGCCCGTGGATCCGGTCATCAATAGAATTCCTGGCCGATATAATGATCACACCATCGCTCTTATGATTTTTCTTGAGGTCCTGCAGGATCTGCAACCCGGATCCGTCCGGCAAATTGATATCAAGGATGATACAATCATAATCCCAGCTCTCCGTTTTCAGGATGGCTTCCTTGTACCCACCCGCCGATTCACAGATATAATTCTCCTGCCGGAGGTAAGACATCATGCTGGAAACGAGTTCTGGTTCATCTTCTATGATCAGTAATTTCATACCCGGTAAATTTCCATCAAATTGATCAGCTACAAAATATAAATAGTTCCGTCCATTTGGCCACACGGGCTAATGGGTAAACAAGTCTGTTTGCACTAATCAGACGGAGACCGGCCCCGACAGCTTATTTCGAACCATGCTTCTTTATATCGAACTTCTTCGAAATGGCAAGTCGAATGCTTCCAACAGGGAGGTAATAGTTCTTGGTTGACGCATCTCCTTTTGTCCATAAAGTACTTCCGAGCGCATTTACACTTACGCTCCAGGTAGGACTGTTGTAACCAATCGCTCCTTTACCGACGATCGAGGGCCCGACGCTTGTTTTCCGGTGTTTGCCGTAGATCCCGTCTTCCGAAGTGAGGGTCAGGTCGAGGTTACCAACCGCGGAAAGCGTGACAAAGAAATGTTTATCCATTACCAGTGTATAAGCATACCCAATTCCGGCACCGATGGCCATAAAGTTGATATTATCAATGCCTTTTTGAGCAAAATTGTTCTCAATACTCTTAGGCACCAGTGCACTGTCACCCTTTACCGTTCCGTAATACAGTGTTCCGCCATATAAAGGGGACCCGGCTGATTTTTTTTGCCATTCATTCTGCGTGATGGCTGCGCGGTACGAGAATTTCTCTTTATTGGGAACCTGGTAAGCGGATATACCAAACAGGCTAACCTTCACATCATCGCGGTAATAATATTTATTTGCCGTAGTCGCATAACCTTTTGGTTCAAGGTGATATCCTTTGGGGAATAAGGCTACCAGGTCAATGGCCCACTTGCGGGGATACAGGTGAAGCTGTAGATCAAGACCCTTGGTTACTCCTTTTTCCGTATCCCTGTTCAGGAAAGCAAACCCGTAAAAGATGTTCAGAGAAAAATTATGATAGGTAACACCGACACCCAGGTTCAGTTTGGTATTTGCTTTATACTCTATATCGGTCTGGTTCCCGGAGGGCGGGATCGTAAACTTGAGGAATTTCTGGGAAAAGTAGATACGACCCGTTAGTTTTTCCGGGAAGGTCTCGTAATAATTGGGATCATTTACCACTCCCTTTTTTTGGGCATTGACCCTTGTAGTGATCATTACCGAGATCAAAAAAAGAGAGAATACAAGGGGAAGAAAGCAGGACTGTCTTTTCATAAATTAATTGTTTGCATTGGATGGATGTTTCACCGGCCCAATTTCGTTATGAAATCTGTTGAAAATCTGTAGATTATTCCCGCAATCAGGATTGCTTCAGAATACTCGTATAGGTTTGTCTGTCATTAGGTAGCACACCAGAATCAGGCCGGGACATTATAATTGCCTTGCTTTTTCTTTTGATTGCCCTTCAAAAAAGAACATCTGGCACGTATATGAATATAAAATATTGGAGAAAACCCGGTGGGTAGAATTATTACAGTCCTGCCTGCCAGGTTAGCGACAACTGTTCGTCGGGGCAAAAACAGGAAAATAATAAGATCAGGATGAAGAATAATTTTTCTTGACAGCCTGTTATTGTGGCCGAACTTTTCAGTATTTTAGGGGTTTTACTGGTATTCCTAATGAATGAATAGGTGGTAAATCATCGGAAAATATAATGATTCTCATTTCTTTAGTTATCCCTTGTTTCAGGAAAAGATCAACTACTTAATTTATTTACTGGCGTGATGAAAAAGAATATCGTACTGGCAGGCTGTTTACTATTCCTCAATGTCTCCCTCAAAGCCCAGGTAGATACCACCAAACAACGGATGAAGGATGATACGATCACACAACGCATTGTGCTGATTGGAGATGCAGGACAACTTACCGATGGCCGCCACCCTGTAGTGGATGCTGTCCGCCAGCTAATCAAGCTTGATAAAAAAACAACCGTCCTTTTTTTGGGGGATAATCTCTACAAAATGGGGCTCCCGGATAACCTGGCGGGCAAGTATAATACAGCCCGTGCGGTATTGGACTCCCAGTTATCCGTTGCCGAAGGCACTCCTGCTAAAATATTAATGATCCCGGGTAACCATGACTGGGAAAACGGGGGCCGTGGCGGTTACGATGCTGTCATTCGCCAGCAATTATATGTCGATTTTATTCACCAGAAGAACGCTGAATATTTTCCCAAAGACGGTTGTCCCGGGCCGGTAGAAGTTAGCCTGGGCAATGATGTGACGTTGATCCTGTTTGACAGCCAGTGGTGGTTGCAACCTTATGACAAGCCGGGGATCGAATCGGACTGTAACTGTAAAACAAAGGATGAACTGGTGGCCCAGATCCAGGATATCGCTGCCCGCAATTCAAAAAAACTGATCATCCTTGCCTGTCACCATCCTTTCAGGAGCAATGGCATACATGGTGGTTTTTTTACGTTGAAGCAACACCTTTTTCCCTTTACCGATATCTTTAAGAGCGCTTATATACCCCTGCCGATCCTCGGTTCGATCTACCCGATTGCACGCAGTGTTTTTGGTACGCCCCAGGACCTGAAACATCCTAATTACCAGAATATGATCGACAGGATCTCGTCGGCAATAAAAGAGGTTGCCGCCAACGTCATATTTGTTTCCGGTCATGAACATAACCTGGAACACCTAAAGGATAGCAGCTACAATTATATTATCAGTGGCGGAGGCTGTAAAGAAAGCCGTGCATCGAGTGGTAAAAAAAGTGAATTCATCTCTACCTTGTTTGGCTTCTCCGTCCTGGAAGTTTCAAAAAATAAAAATGTAACTGTTGACTTTTATACTGTTGCCGATAGCATCAAGAAGGCCTATTCCGCAACCCTGCTCAATTTCACCAAGATCCCGGTAGCAGCCGACACAGCAAAAGCCACAGTAGTAGAGGATCCTTTCCTGAAGTATAAAGATACTTTTACTGTATCTGCCAGCAATCGCTACGCGCCTATCAGCGGGATGAAGCGTTATTTCATGGGACAGAATTATCGGTATGAATGGTCGCAACCCGTGAATATGAAGGTCTTTAACATGCAGAAAGAAAAAGGTGGTCTTACGATCATAGGTTTGGGAGGGGACAAACAAACGAAATCATTGCGCCTGGTAGATAAAAAGGGAAAGGAATGGATCTTAAGAAGTATGAACAAGACCCCTAACAAGGCGATCCCCGACGCTTTGCAAGGTACACTTGCTAAAGACCTGGCCGCGGAACTGAACTCCGCATCCAATCCCTATGGCGCACTTGCTTTCCCGGTGTTAGCCAAAGCCATTGATATAACTGTTGCCAAACCTGAATTATTCTTTGTACCTGATGACCCTGCTTTAAATTATTACCGCCCCCTTTTCGCGAACAATGTTTGTTTACTGGAACCCAAGAACGCTACGATCGATGGTACAGATACCAAGGCGACGGCAAAGGTTTTTTCAAAAATGCTGGATGAAAATGATCACCTTCCTGACCAGGAAGTTGTATTAAGGGCACGTTTATTAGATATCATCACGGGAGATTATGACCGCAACCTTGACCAATTTAGATGGGGTGTTTCTGATACAGGTAAAGGGAAGATATACTATCCCATACCCCGTGACCGGGACCAGGCTTTCTTTTATTCAGACGGATTGGTTTTAAAACTGATCAGTGGCAGGGCCCTCCCCTACCTGAAAGGATTCAGGAAAGATATTCCCAAGATCCGCTGGCTGGGTTATATGGCCAGGGATTTTGACCGTATCTACCTCACCGATCTTGATGGCAGTGAATGGAAAAACATCACCGCGTATGTACAGCAGAACCTGAGCGATTCAGTTATCCGGGCCGCTGTCAGGAAAATGCCTCCCGAGATCGTGGCGATAGACGGTGAAACAATTGCCAAAAAAATGATCAGCCGACGGGATCATTTATCCACTGAAGTACCAAAATATTACCGGTTCCTTTCCAAGAAAGTAAATATTATCGGCAGCAACCAGCGGGAATATTTTAAAGTTACTCCTGCACCGGGAGGTATCCAGGTAAGAGTGTATGCTGTAACAAAAGGGAATGATACAAGCTTTATCCGCTATAACAGGATATTCACTTCCAGGGAAACATTCGAGATCCGTTTATATGGGCTGAATGATGATGATGTTTTTGAGATTGATTCAAATGCGACATCCAGGATCAAGATCCGCATTATTGGCGGCAAGGGAATCGATACGTTTAACCTGAAAGGACATGTGGAAAGCCTGCTGTATGATATGAAGTCAGAAGGGAATGTCATCCTGAATAATAAGAGAGCAAAGAATCGTTTTACCACAGTTCCGCCGGCGAATGAAAGAAGTATTTTTGGTTTCGAATACAACACGACCAAATTTCCCCAGGTCTTCCTGGGTTATAATTCAGATGACGGTACGATCATCGGTGCCGGTATGTCAAAAAGGACCTACGGTTTCCGGAATCTTCCCTATGCTTCCGACCAGCGTTTGTCTGTCCTCTACGCCCCGCAACGCCAGGCTTACCAGGTTCGTTACAAGGGTGAATTCAATCACATCACCCGTAACTATGATGTTATTGTACAGGCTAATTATTCCAATCCCTCCATAAGGAATTTTACAGGTTTTGGGAATAATACTAAAGTCCCTTCGAATAACTTTGACATGTACCGCACCCGCTATAATTCTTCAGAGTTTGAAGCATTATTCCGGTACCGGTTTTTTGATAACCTGCATCTGATGATAGGGCCCTATTTCTATCATTACAATAATCATTTTAGTGATAATAAAGGCACGATACTGGAGCACCCACAGCTCGTGGGTCTTGATTCGGCAGATATCTTCAGTAAGAAAAGTTATTTGGGCGGGAAACTGGCCCTGCTGCTGGATAACCGGAATAATGATTTTTTCCCAACGCGGGGCGTTCGCTGGTATAATGAATTGCTTGCGACAAGGGGAATGACAAATAGTTCGGAAAATTTTAACCGCTTTACATCAGACATGTCCATTCATGCGAGCTTGAGTGATCCGGCCAAAGTAGTGGCAGTGCTGAAAATTGGCGGAGGCGTTATTATAGGCAAACATTACGAGTACTTCCAGTTGCTGAACTTCGGCCCCAACAATACCCTGGAAGGATTCCGCAAGAACCGTTATTCCGGGACGTCCTCTCTTTACAGCAGTTTCGAGATGAAAGTGCAGTTGTTTAACCTGGATTCTTATATTATCCCGGGGCCTTTTGGCCTTACGGGCTTTGTAGATGCAGGTAAAGTGTGGATGAAAGGTATGCGGTCAAGAACCTGGCATGCAGCCTTCGGGGGTGGTTTTTATTTCATGCCTTTCAATATGTTCATCATCAATGCTACAGCGGGTTACTCCCGGAACGAGAAGATGATGAATTTCTCTATTGGAACAAAGATGAACCTGAGCTATTAATACGGCATGATTCTTAGAGAATAAGGAAAAGCCTCCGGCAAAGCTTATTTCATGAAACCCACTGATATTGTATTGCCTAAAAGATCTGCTGTAAGAAAACGCGATCTTCGGATTGTTCTTGTCATTGCTGTATCCTGGACGATCATAGACTTCCTGGTCTTTATCTTTCGTCTTTCGGTTTCCCAGTATACTCCCAAATATGAAAGTACCAATGTGGGTGCTGCAAAAACGATTATACTGCGGGAGTTGAACGTTTTTGTTTTCAGCATAATCATCGGATATTTCCTGATCTCCATATTAAAAAACTTTTTACGCCAACTTTCGCCGGGGTGGAATCTTCTCATTAAGACGTTATTGCTGGTGACGGTGGCGATCGTGATGAATTTTTTTATCTATTACACCTATAGCCTGCTGATAGAACAACAGGCATCAACGGATGCCTTTCATAAATTCGTGGAGAATACCTTCCGCCGGAAATGGCTGCTGGAAAAAATGCCGGAATGGGTCCTGTTATTTATTTTTACCCAGCTTGCCCTGGAGATCAACCACAATTATTCGCAGGGTGTTTTTTTTCATATCATCGCGGGTAAATACCTCCAGCCAAAGGAAGAAAAAAGGATCATCATGTTCATTGACCTGAAAAATTCTACCCCGATCGCGGAAAAACTGGGGCATAAGGAATATTTTAAGTTCATACGGGATGTGATCTATTGCCTGTCCGCTGGGATCGCAGAATATAACGGCCGGGTGTACCAGTACGTCGGCGATGAAATAGTTGCCTGGTGGCCTTATAGCCAGGTCAATGCAAGAAAAAGTGTCAACGCGATCATTGAGGGCCGGAAGATCATCAATAAGAACGCCGAAGTCTTTAAACGTGGTTTCGATATTTTACCGGAATATAAAATAGGTGTTCATGCCGGTTCGGTAACGGTTGGCCAGGTTGGTATAACAAAAAAAGACCTGGTCATTAGTGGTGACACCATCAATACGGCCGCCCGTATCCGGAGTGCCTGCACCGAACTCAATCAAAAATTTCTTGTTTCCAAAGAAATGATAGAGCTGCTCGATATGAAAGACTGGCAAAGCGAAAGCATGGGAATGGTCGACTTGAAAGGCAAGGGCGACAGCATTGAATTATTTGCTTTAAAAATTTAAACTATCTTTCAGCATCATAGTATTTGATGAAAGAATCCCCTGTTCAAAGAAGAAGAAAATTATGGCTGTCCCATGAACGGGCTGTCACGAAACTTCTGCTAATTGTCGCGGCGTTGCTGTTCTCCTTCCTCGTATGGGTGGTCTTTTTTTACGGGAGGAATTCCTTTGATCAAACGGTGTTTGACAGGATCGCTCTTCACATTACCCCGGTTCGTACAAAGTTCATGCTCGCCATCACATTCCTGGGAAACCCCGCCTTCCTGATTCCCATAAATGTCCTTCTTTTGATCTATTTTCTTATTAAAAAGAATAAATGGGCAGCTATCCGGCTTACCATGATCTCCCTGGGCGGGCTGCTGATCAAGCTCCTGTTGAAACAGCTGTTTCACCGTCCCCGCCCTGATCACCCATTAATTGACGGGGGAGTGGCCGGATTCAGTTTTCCCAGCGGCCACGCTTTACTAAGCGTAGCTTTCTATGGATTCCTGGTATGGATAGCCGCTCATCATATAAAAAATAAGGGGTTGCAATTCTTCACTATTTCTTTTTTGATCTTCCTGATCATGGCGATCAGTTTTAGCAGGGTTTACCTGCGGGTCCACTATGCTACGGATATCAGCGCCGGTGTGTGCATCGGTTTTATCTGGCTGAGCTTTAGTCTCTGGTTCATTAGCAAAAAAGAAACCGCCAGTTTGCCGGCGGCTCCCCATTGATCTTTTCCCGGGCTTATTTCTTTTTTGGCCTGAATTTCAGAATGGTCGCGATTCCCTCACCGCCTTCATTGGAAATATAAAGATCCCCGTTGGGCGCAAAAGTCAGCCCTTCGGGTTGATTGAACAGGGCCGGGTCCAGCTTATACACTTCTTCTACTTTGCCCTTTTTATCAGCCACTACCAGCAACTTTCCTACTGAGGCAAGGATAAATAGCTTACCCGTTACGGGGTTGAGACCTGCTGCCGAAGGCTTGAATTCTGCTTTATCGTCATTCAATATTTTTTGTATCTCGGATACATCAATACTATAAGCCGGTTCGGGCGCAAAAGTATTGGTGGAAAGATCAAAGCGATAGGCGGTCCTTACCTTATTCTTTTCCCCACCACAATCCTTGCAAAGCAGGATCAGTGATTTCTTGTCAGCATCCATGTACATGGATTCAAATTCATATTTTCCCGGTCCCAGTATGTACTCTTCGGTATTGAATAAGCTGTCTTTGGTCGACACTTTCACGACGGAGCCGGGACTTACCAGCATATATTCAGCCGTATCGGTATGAACGATATCTTCATAATCCCCCTTGCCACCAAATTTTACTTTTCCGTCATTATCATTCTTATTTTTAAAATCAACGATGAAAATATCTCCCTTTTCATCGTTCTCGCAAAGGATCAGGTCTTTTTTAGCTATATAAGCCATCCCGGAGATCTCGTGGAGTTGTTTCCCCAATTCCATTTTTTCATCCGGGGCGGTAAAATCATAGCCTGTTTTTGATACAACTACTTTTCCACTGTCACTAACGGTAGTGTAGTCAAATTTCAACAGCGTTGCCTTCCTGCTTGGTATGCCTTCATTGGAAATAAACATATCGCCATCACTCTGGAAAGTGATGCCTTCCGGTTGGGGAAATGTTTTGGGAGACAACCTGTAAACCGCTTCTACCTTACCATCCAGGTCCGTGATCGCTAATTGTTTACTGGCCGAGGAGAGAATATAAAGTTTATGTGATATAGGATGAATGGCCGCTGCAGAGGGCTGAAATTTCGGGGCTTTTACCGGTGACATTTCGCTGATCTTTTTCGCGTCAATGGTAAATAAGGGATGATCGTCGTACCCAATCGAGTCAGGATAAAAAGCAAAAGCGCTCACCGAATTATCATCATCTGTTTTACAATTTTTGCAAATGATCACCAGCGCATTACGGGACGGGTCAGCATACATCGTTTCAAAATCGTTGGGGGGAGTAAGATTGATCGTGCCAATATCCACCCCGGGCATATTTGCCCCTGTACTGTCTATTTTAAATTTCGTGATCATACCGTCACTTCTAAGGATATAAGGAACACCATTGAGGAGAGCGATATCTTCGTAATCTCCCTTGTCCCCGAAATCCAGTTCTTCTCTTATCGACATATACTCCCTGTCCACGATAAAGAGCTTATCGGATTCATCACTAATGGCAAGAAAAACATTGTTTTTGGAATCCCAGGCGATCCCGGAAATTTCCAGCAATCTCACATCGGCAAGTTTGATCGTAAGCAGTTTGGCAAAATTATAGTGAGGTGGTGATTTCAACTCTCTCACTTTAGCATGACAACCCCAAAAAACAACTACGAGAAAAAGAGCAGCGATCGTGAAATATACCCGGAAATTTAAAAATCTCATTCTTCCAATTTTGTTTAAATTTATTAAAAGTTATCTTTATAACATGAGCGAGAATCAAATACTTCTTTTGCAGGAGGCAGAAACACTGGTAAGCGACCTGTTAACGACCAAACTTAGCAAAAGTATCAGGTTTCATACACTCCAGCACACACAGGAAGTCGTAGCTGCCTCTGGGCTGCTGGCAGATCAAAGCCAGCTTCCTGATGATGATCGTTTCGCGCTGCTCGTGGCTGCCTGGTTTCATGATACAGGTTATACCAGCGGGCAGGCCAAGGACCATGAAACAGTAAGCATAAAACTTGCCAATGATTTTTTAACGGCGCATTCTGCCAGCGAAGAAACCAGGAACAAGGTTGTTGGCTGTATCAACGTGACCCGCATACCTTCCAACCCCACTTCTACTATTGAACGCATTATGTGCGACGCCGACCTGTTTCACCTCGGCACCGATGATTTCAAAGAAAAGAACCGTCTGTTACGGGAAGAGATCATCGAATTCGGGGGGAAAGAGCTTTCAAAAAAAGAATGGCGCAAATTGAATATCCGGTTCCTCGAAGCACATCAATATTTTACGCCTTACGCGAAAGAAAAGCTGGACCCGATTAAAAACACCCATCTTGCTGAATTAAAACTTAAAGACAAAAATGATGGTGACATGAAACCAGGAAAAAAAGAAAAAGAAAACGAAAAACCAAAAGAGAATAAAATGCCCGTAGTGGTTAAAAAATCAGCGGAAGCAAAAGCAAAAGCAGAAAAAGAAAAACAATCCGAGAGAGGGATCTCCACTGTGTTCCGGATCGTGGCGCAGAACCAGAACAACCTGAGTGGCATGGCGGATTCCAAGGCAAATATTTTGATCTCGGTAAACTCGATCATCCTGAGTATCATCATTGGCACACTGTCCTCCAAACTGGAAACCAATCCCAACCTGCTGATCCCGGTTGTAATCCTGGTGATCGTTTGTGTTTCTGCAATCGTTTTCTCCATCCTGGCTACCCGGCCCAATACCAACCATGGCACATTTACCCAGGAGGATGTTCATAATAAAAAGACCAATCTTTTATTCTTTGGAAATTTTTATAAAATGAGCCTTCCCGACTATGACTGGGCCATGCAGGAAATGCTGGCTGACAAAGATTATTTGTACAGCAGTATCGCTAAAGACAATTATTTCCTTGGGGTAGTATTGGCGAGAAAATACCGTTTCCTCCGCTATGCCTATAATATTTTCATGTTCGGGCTGATCATCGCCATGCTCGCCTTCGCGGTAGCTATTATGCTACCCGGAGCAGTTGATGTTTATAAGCCGGGATAGATTACGATCTTAGCGGGAGGTACAACACAGAGATACAGAGGAACAGAGAAACACAGAGTGTTGGCTTTCCTTTAATTTCTCTGTGCAACTCAAAAACTCTGTGACTCTGTGCTGTACCTTAGCTCATACAGGAGGTACAACACGGAGATACAGAGGAACAGAGAAACACAGAGTGTTGGCTTTCCCTTAATCTCTCTCTGTGCAACTCAAAAACTCTGTGACTCTGTGCTGTACCTTAGCTCATACAGGAGGTACAACACGGAGATACAGAGGAACAGAGAAACACAGAGTGTTGGCTTTCCCTTAAT
>JANMKG010000053.1:0-17603 GCA_031371915.1 Chitinophagaceae bacterium
ACAAACTGCTCAAAATCCCTGTTATTAAACCTGTTCTCCATAACCAGTTGTCAATTTAGGATACGATTTAAAGTTATCGCTGGCTGGCGGCGGCAAGCCAATCAGTTTGTTGTTTTGGTTTATGTAATAATCTTTTCCGGATCAAAATATCTTCAAGCATCGCCTTGGCCCTTGTATACTGGCTTCGGCTGGTGCTTTCTTCTATATCCAGCATATTGGCTATTTCCCTGTGACTGTAACCTTCCACTGCGTAAAGATTTAATACAGTTCTGTAACCAATCGGCAGCAAGCGTATGCATTCAACCACCTGTTTGGCCTGGATAATGGCCGGTACACTTTCTTCTCTTACCTGTACCCCGGTGGCATGAATGATATCTACACTTTCATTGAACTTCTTGTTCTTCTTCAGGATATTGATACAGGTATGTACCACTATCCTCCGCACCCACCCCTCAAAAGCTCCCCGGTTCTCAAACGTGTGTATCTGTAAAAAGACCTTGATGAAACCTTCCTGGAGCATATCTTCAGCATCCTCGCGGTTGTGCGCAAAACGATAGCAAACAGCCAGCATTTTTGGACTGTACCGGTTGTACAGTTCCCGCTGGGCTGCGGCATCGTTGTTCAAACAACCTTTTAAAATGGCTTCCTCGGTCATAATTTCCTTTGGTTGCCTGTAATTTAGACAATTTTCCAGTACAAATGCTGCACAGAATTGTAAAAAATCCTGTCGTCAGCCTTGAAATAAAAGGGTGAAAGCCAAAGCCTTCACTCTTTAAGAAAGAAGCAGGGATCAAAAGGCCGGTGCGGGGGTACAATGAATGTCCTGCCGGAACTGGTAAGTTTATTTTTTCCGGAGAAGGCTGTCCACCGGGTACCGGGCTTTCATCGTATCCATAACTGAAATGGCCCAGGTCATGATCTTGTTCTTTTCATCACTGGTAAGTTTGGCATTCTTATGTATCCAGGTATAGGTGTTGAGAGGCATTTCTCCCTTTTTTATTACTTCAATCACATCTTCCATTTTGTGGTATTGGAAACGAAGACTCTTATTCGTATACTCATCAAAGTTGATCCCTTTCTTTCCTTTCTTGATATGGTTGTCCAGCCACCAGTGCACCGGCTGAATTTTAGAATACCAGGGATAGCGGGTGTTATTGGTATGGCAATCATTGCATGCTTTTACCAAAATAGGTTTTACATCAGCGGGGATAGTAAAAACATTCCCGATATAATTCGGCTGGGCTCCTTCTGCTATATTTTTTTTCGGGTGTATGAACTGGATCACGATCAATGCAACCAGTAGTACCAGCATTATTTTTCTGAACATATAAAAACAGGGTTTATTAAAATTATGAATTAGTGATCAAAATATTCCCGGTCATTTCTTTGGGAATCGGCAGGCCCATCAGGGTGAGGATCGTGGGGGCGATATCAGCCAGTTTTCCCGGCACCAGTTTTCCTCTCCATGTTTGATCAATAATAAAAAGAGGAACCAGGTTGAGTGTATGCGCGGTATTGGGTGAGCCATCCTCGTTGATCATATAATCCGAATTCCCATGATCAGCTGTCAGGAAAATCGTGTAACCGTTTTCAAGACCGGCTGTCACTACTCTTTCAACACATTTATCAACGGTTTCGGCTGCTTTGATAGCAGCAGACCACACTCCCGTATGACCTACCATATCCGTATTGGCATAATTGAGACAAATAAAATCAGCGGTCTTATTTTTTATCTCCGGGATCAATGCATCTGTAAGTTCATACGCACTCATTTCAGGCTGCAGGTCGTACGTGGCCACTTTGGGTGAGGGGATCATGATCCTTTTCTCACCATCAAATGGTACTTCCCTTCCCCCGCTGAAAAAGAAAGTGACATGGGGGTATTTTTCAGTTTCAGCAATGCGGATTTGTTTTAATCCCTGTTGCTGAAAGATCTCACCCAGTGTATTTACGAGATTGTCATTATCAAAAACGATATATACGTTTTTAAAAGTCTGGTCATACTCGGTCATTGTTGTGAAGTGCAGCGATAATTTTTTCATTCCGAATTCAGGGAGATCGGTTTGTGTCAGTACCTGTGTTATTTCCCGGCAGCGATCGGTGCGGAAATTGAAACAGATTGCCACATCCCCATCCTGTATCGTAGCCAGGGGTTGTTGTCCTTCATCCAGGATCACAACAGGTTTGATGAATTCGTCGGTAATATTATTACGGTAAGAATTTTCAACGGCCGCGATAGCATCGGTCGCTTTTTCACCTACTCCATTTACCAATGCATCATACGCAAGCTTCACTCTTTCCCAGCGTTTATCCCGGTCCATGGCAAAGTAGCGGCCGCTGACCGTTGCAATCTTGCCCACTGATCGGTTCAGGTGCAACTGCAGTTCTTTGATAAACCCCAGCCCGCTTTTAGGATCACAATCACGGCCATCTGTAAACGCGTGAATAAAAACATTATCCAGTTCTTCTTTTTTGCAGAGATCTACGATCGCTTCCAGGTGACGGATATGTGAATGCACACCGCCATCACTTACCAATCCCAGTAAATGCAGGGGCTTTTTATTGTCTTTGGCATAGCGAATCGCCCGGAGTAAAACCTCGTTGCTGGCAAAAGAACCGTCCCTGACCGCTACATTGATCCGTTGTAATTCCTGGTACACCACCCGCCCCGCCCCGAGGTTCAAATGCCCTACCTCCGAGTTTCCCATCTGTCCTTCTGGCAGGCCTACGGCTTCGCCACAGGTAACAAGGGTAGTATTAGGATAATATTGGTATAAAGATTTTGTAAAGGGAACATTCGCGTTTTGTATGGCATCCGCAGAAGCAACTTTCCCCAGGCCCCAACCGTCCATGATGACCAGTATTACCTTTTTTTGCGTCATTTTTTTATTAACATTTTGGAATAAGGGTAAATACACTCGTTTTCAGGTAAGAATGCCTTTCCGCTCCCGGTAAAACTACATTCAAATCTTCTATTTGCCAGCTGTTATTGGAAAAAACTGCTGGTTTTTAGTACTTTAGTATCCATTGAACGACCCAATTTACTGTGGCATGTTTTTAGATTAATGACTCTGTGAAAACAAATTTATATGAAAGCTTTATTTACAACATTGATGATCGGGTCGGTTTTGCTGCTTTCTTCCTTTAAGCTGCAAAGCAATATCGATGAAGTGATCGGGGCGCTTCGGTCGGGTAATTCCGCGCAGCTATCCGGTTATTTTGACGATAACGTGGAGCTTACTCTCCCCGATAAAAGCGATAGTTACAGCAAGGCCCAGGCCCAGCTGATCGTAAAGGATTTCTTTGGCAATAACGGGGTAAAGGGATTCGAGCTAAAACACAAAGGGGATTCTCCCGGTGGTCATTTCTGTATCGGTACCCTGCAAACCAATGCCGGTAATTTCCGGACCAATGTTTTTATGAAAATTAAAAACGGCAGAGAAGTAGTGAAAGAGATACGTTTCCAGTCCATCGATTAGATCCACAAGAAAATATTCCTCTAAGCCCGCCGGTTATAACCGGCGGGCTTCTTTATTTTTGCGCTGATGAATTATGATGAACAACTGGAGCATCTTATCAGGGAAGCCCTGCAAGAAGATATAGGAACGGGGGATCATTCTACACTTGCTTCGATCCCTGCCACTGCAAAAGGAAAAGCGGTACTGAAGATAAAGGAAGCCGGTATCCTCGCCGGTATGAAAGTGGCGGAAAAAATATTCAACTATAAAGAAGCCGGCGCAGTATTTATTCCTTTCAAAAAAGACGGGGACCCTATGGCGGTTGGCGAAAAAGCTTTTGAAGTGGAAGCGCTGGTGCATACGATCCTTCAATGCGAAAGGCTGGTGCTGAATTGCATGCAGCGGATGAGCGGGATCGCCACCCTTACCAAACAATACACCGATATGCTGGAAGGCTATAAAACAAAACTGCTCGATACGCGGAAGACGACTCCGAATTTCCGGTTGCTGGAAAAAGAAGCAGTCCGTATAGGCGGCGGCATGAATCACCGCTTTGGTTTATATGATATGATCATGCTCAAGGACAATCACATTGATTATTGCGGAGGTATCGAAAAAGCAATTGAGAAAGCATGGGAGTATGTACAGGTAAAAGAACCGGCGTTAAAGATAGAAGTGGAAACAAGAACTATTGAGGATGTGAAAAGAGTACTAGGGATGGGAAGAGGAAAAGTGCTGCGGATCATGCTGGATAATTTCAAACCGGAACAGGTCACCGAAGCCGTTCAATTGATCGGCGAAGATTTTGAAACAGAGGCCAGCGGGGGTATCAACCTGGAGAATATTGTTGCTTATGCAAAGACAGGCGTTGATTATGTAAGCGTGGGAGGATTGATACACCAGGCAAGGAGTTTGGACCTGAGTTTGAAAGCGGTGATAACAGCCGAACGCTGATCATTATGATCTTTATGATTTACGCGGATGATCATAACAAATCTTAACTATCATAAAAAATCTGCGTACCATTATTTGTATATGGCTAAAAAAAAGCTGCTAGAAGAGGACCAGTTTGAAAGCGGTGATAACAGTCGAACGCTGATCATTATGATCTTTATGATTTACGCGGATGATCATAACAAATCTTAACCATCATAAAAATCCGCGTAACATTATTTGTATATGACTAAGAAAAAAGCTGCTAGAAGAGGACCAGTTTGAAAGCGGTGATAACAGCCGAACGCTGATCATTATGATCTTTATGATTTACGCGGATGATCATAACAAATCTTAACTATCATAAAAATCTGCGTGCTATTATTTGTATATGTCTAAGAGGAAAAACCCCGATATAAGAGGATTTGTTTACAGCACTGATCCTAACTTTTCTTTTCAGGAGGAGAGATCCAGCAGGGAGACATTACCTCCTGCGCAACAAAAACTCAAAGTAAGGCTGGATACCAAACACCGGGCAGGTAAAGCTGTTACGCTTATCGAAGGATTTGCAGGAAAGGAAGAAGATCTTGAAGAGTTGGGTAAAAAATTAAAGTCTTTTTGTGGTACGGGCGGTTCCGCAAAGGAAGGTGAAATTATTGTACAGGGCGACCAGCGGGAGAAAGTTGTCCAGTGGTTGCAGAAAAATGGGTACAAGCAATCAAAAAAAATCTGATGAGTTTACCGGATGATTTTAGCCTGTAAACCCGTTCTTCCGGTGACTGCCATCACAATACGGTTTGTTACTTGAAGCACCGCAACGGCATAGGGCCACAGTGCCGGTCTTTGTTTCTTCTTTTCCGTCGTGGTGCACGACCAGGCATTCAGTCTTGATAATATAAGGTCCGTTGGGAGTAACTTCTATTTTGAGCATATTGGCTGATTCGGCTACAATCTTATTGGCCGGTTCTGTTGCCGCTGTTTCTGCGTTAAGGAAATAACTTAGGGCACCGCTGGGGCATTTTCTCACTTGCTCAATGATCCTTTCTGTTGTCGCCCCCTCCATCTTTATCCAGGGTCTTTCTTTGGGATTGAATACCTCGATCAATCCTTTCCAGCATAGTGTGGAATGAATACAGGCCCTGGGTTTCCAAACAACAGTTATTTCATCATTCGTGTATTTTATTGTATCCAAAGACATGAAAAAGTTTATAGTTTATGGTTTGTAGTTTGTTCCGGAAACTTCACTAGTACCTATGCCTATAAAAATAAAATTGCAAAACCATGTAAGAAAACTTCGAATTAAAGAACCAGGAACCAGGAACCATAAACCCTACTGTCCTTGCGCTTGAGAGTAACCCCTCATCTTTCCCCAAATATTCAATAATTCAAATGAACATATCTTGAAATTACCGCTCATGCTCACATACAGACCAATTACATCCTGCTGGTTCAACGGTTCATCGCCGATACTTTCAAAACGGACATTGTACTGGTTTACGAGGTTGGTATAAACAGATCCTGTCGGCCATACCTGTGTACCACGGTTACTGATATTAATCAAATTGAATTTTACCCCTGCATGGCGTTTGCATTTTTCGGCAATGGCAATGGGTTGCTCATCGCTTTCGATAAAAAGGTCCACGCCCACAATGGTCTCCTCTTCTCCTTCCTTCGAGATCATCATCGGGTTTGTTTCCAGTTTCAATGGTGCGGGGGTTCCGGGTTTATTCGGAATGATCTCTCGGGCACCCTGTTCAGGTTTCTTGCCAAAGTTGCTGATAATGGCTTCCGCGAATTGTGTTGTATTTACAGGAGGCTTTGTTTTGTCGCCAAAATCCCCGGTATGCACACCATTTTCCAGTGTATACAGGAGCGCATTTTCGATAGTGGCCGCGTTCTCTGTCAAACCCAGGTGACGTAACATCGCCAGCCCGCTTAATAAAAGAGCCGTTGGGTTAGCAATATTCTTTCCCGCAATATCCGGCGCGGTACCATGCACCGCCTCGAAAATCGAAATATGATCGCCGATATTGGCAGAAGGCGCAAAACCAAGCCCACCAACAAGCCCGGCACAGAGATCAGAAACAATATCACCTTGTAGATTGGTAAGCACCAGTACGTCAAACAGGTCAGGTCTTGTCACCAGTTTCATACAGAGATCATCCACGATGATGTCATCAGACTTTAGTTCGGGGTATTCCCTGGCAACTTCCTGGAAACACTCCAGGAACAAACCATCCGTGATCTTCATGATATTGGCCTTGTGAACACAGGTAATACGTTTTGTTTTTTTTTGCCTGGCCATTTCAAATGCGTAGCGGATCACCTGCATGCTACCGGGGCGGGTAATAAAACGGCGGCTCAATGCCACATCATGTGTCAGCATATGTTCGATCCCACCATAGGTGTCTTCAATATTTTCCCGTACCACAGTAATATCGATCGGGATACCTGCTCTACTGAATACAGTATCCACTCCATGGAGGGTCCGGAAATCTCTTTTATTGGCAAACGTGTTCCAGGTCTTCCGGGCTGTTACGTTGATACTTTTTACACCCTTTCCTTTGGGAGTCTCCATCGGTCCTTTAAAAAGAAGGCCCAGTTCTTCGATGGTTATTTTGGCCTGTGGCGTCATGCCGTTATTAAAACCTTTGTCAAATACCCATTTGCCCATGTCCACGTAATCGTATTCGAGAGGCACCTTATTCGCTGTAAATATCTTTAGCACAGCTTCCATGATCTCGGGACCGATTCCATCTCCTTTTGCGACCGCTATCTTCATATTGCAATGATTTATTCTTTGAGCCGCAAAATTAAGCGCTAAAGGCCGATTTAGCTCTAAATAGGGTAACCACAGATAACACAGAGTAAATTATTCACCGATTACACAGTGTTACCGTGCCTGCCGGCAGGCAGGTCTATGCCATAATCGGTGGAATCTGTGGTAAAAATCAACCTGATACGCAACACAAATATGACCGGGGCTTGTATCTGTGCTAATTTGTTTATTTTTACTGCATGACCAGCATGATCTCTGAGGGCGTGAAAGTGAGCGTAGAAACATTCTACCAGGCCGATTACAGCAACCCGCTGCAATCGGAATTCATGTTTGCTTACAAGATCAGTCTTGAAAATCACAATTCATTCCCCGTAAAACTCCATCGACGGCACTGGTTCATTTTTGACAGCAATGGTAGTCACCGCGAAGTGGAAGGCGAAGGCGTCGTGGGTGTACAGCCAACCCTGCAACCCGGGGAAAATTACCAGTATGTAAGCGGCTGCAACCTCCGCACAGAAATGGGCCGTATGAATGGCAGTTACCAGATGGAGAATCTCCACAGTAAGAAAATGTTTGACGTAAGCATTCCCTCTTTCGAGATGATCGTGCCGATGAAGAATAATTAGCCCCCTGTCCCCCGCTGGGGGAACTTAGAATGATTATTCTTTAAAAGTTTCTGGATTTTTTATAGCAGTTAGTTTTTTTGCCAGCTAATATTATTCTGACCTTGCATGTTGCGTCACATGTGTCGTGAATGTATTGACAGTAATATGTACGGATAATAGATTTAAATTAGGGCTGATCTAATACCAGGAAACGAACTGCTTTATGGGATTTCAATAGCTAAAAATATTATCCGATCTAAGTTCCCCCAGCGGGGGGCAGGGGGCCTATCTTCCTCGTCCTCTCTTTCATCAGCTCGATCGCTTCTTCTCTTGAATTAAAAATGCTGCCGTTGATATTGACCAGGTTATCGGCGAGTTTGTCATACCGCTTGGTGAGCAGCCATGTAAAAATATGGAGGTAGTGGATGCCATCAAAGACGATGGCCTTATTGGCCGCGAACTCATCCTTCCTTTTCAGGAATTCACCCGGCATTTCCGTGTAGTGCATCCCGGGACGCAGGTGGTGAATGATATGGTAACCGTCATTCCAACAGGTCTTATTATACACCGTATTGATACAGTTGATGGAACTGGTGTACAGGTTCTCCGGGTCTTTCGCATCGATAAAAGAATGCTGCGTCCAGTTGCCCAGCATCATCACGAGACGTGCAAATAAAAGGGGAACAATAAAAACAAGCAGGGTGGCTTTCAAATTCACAAAACACATGGCGATACAAAAAGCCAGGTAAATATATTCCCCGGCCGTCAGCCGCTGGTATAATTTTTTTCTCTTCCTGTCAAACAAATACCGGATGGTATTAATGACACCAACAAATATGAACTTGAAAAAATACGCCAGGAAACCTCTTACGCTGTCACGCTGGTAGGCCATCGTGCTGCTGGTATCGTCCGGCATATTATTCTCGATATGGTGCATGCCCATGTGGTGACTAAAATATCCTTCCGGTGCATGACCAAACAAAGGACAAAGGATCCAGGTAATATAGGCATGAAGCGGCTTCTGAAAAGGGGCCTTAAATGTTTTGCGGTGACAGAGACAGTGGAACATCAGGCCAAATCTGCCCTTAAAGTATAATTGCGAAACATAAAAATAAGGAACAGCTACTGCCCACCACCACCATCCTGTTAATAGGGGTGTAAATAAGAGTACCGCTACCGGTAAAACAAGGAAGTGAATCTTTGTAAGCAAATAAATAAAGGGAAGATCTCTTTTGTCCAGCATGATACGCAGCCAGAACTTATCATATAAACTGAACTTTTCTTTAGGTGTGTAAACCGGGTCTGTGAGTGTTAATGGAAGGGCCTTCATGATTCCGGTAAAAATAGGGAAATTATCTTCCGGAATGCATGACTGTAGAGGATATACCCCAAAAAATAGCTGTTGGTTAAACCATTCACAAATTCACTATTTAGGTTTATATTTAGCCTGGTCCAGTATATTCTTTGTGGGCGTTCGCATGATCTCCGTAGGAGTCATCCCCGGGTTCTTCGCCACGAATTTTTTTACGATCTGCCAGCCGATCCACTGGCCAATATTACCCGGAGAAAAATCGGGTGAAAAACCCTGTGTAAAAGGACCTTCGCCTATATATGTTTGGATAGTAGCAGGGCTAAGTGAATAAAGATCCTCGTTCTTTATTATATAACTCCAGATCAAACCTTCGTTCTCTGTACACCAGTTCAACTGCTGTTGTGTGTAACCGGTCTTTATGGAATCCGGGGTGGTAGGCAGGAATTTATCTATTAAATACCATTGTTTACCCCTTTCGATCATTTGTTCGATCAAAGGTTTCCCTGAACTTTTATCGGGGAATAGATCTGCTGCGACGAGTTGCATGGCATCAGCAATGATATATTCTTTGCTAAACCGGCGGCTGCGATAGGATGGGGCTACATTATCAATAAAAAAAGGCTCATGGTAAACAGAGAAATCATTCCCGAGATAGAACTGAAGGCTGATGCCTAAGAAATCAGGGGCCAGGAAATCAGGGGTGGGACCTGTTTCGGATTGTGCCATTGCATCCACCGGTCCTGCAATCGTATAAATGGCAGGTATTTTATAATCGGGGAAATAATATTTTACAAACCGGAATCCTTTGGAGAGATCTTTTTCCAGGTCGCTAGTATTTTTAAAAATCCTGTCAACCGTATCATGGAGACCGGCACTAAGGTGAATGAACCGTTTTACACCGGCCAGTGTAGACCCACTGTCAAGACCCAGGATATTTTGCAGAAAAATTGTTGTAAGTGCTGGGTATTTTTTATGCAGCTCATTTAACCCTGGCATTACATTATTACTGTCGATAGAAAAAAAATCCCTGTCAAACCTCTCCAGCTTTAGGTTTATGCTGATACCGGAAACATCGGGTATATTCTTTTTATCCCTGCAGGCGAAGAAGCAGGAAGCCAGGAGCAAAAAAAGACCTGTTTTTTTCATCGTCATTGTAAACGTTAAGGCATCCAAATTGTTGCGTGGTGAAGATAAGTGATGGGTCAATTTGAATTTTCACGCCGGGATCGCGGAGTACGCAGGGCTTAAAAATAAATAGTTATCTCTGCGCTCCCTGTGCACACTGCGTGCCGTTCATTCAAAATAACCTGCTACCCGAAGATAACGCTCAAAAACAGCAGTGAAAATTAGCGTAAATTTGTGTCATGAGAATCGCCTTAGCCCAGCAGAATTACCATATTGGCAATTTCGAGGCCAATACGCGTAAGATCATTGAAGGGATCAAATGGGCGAAACAACAGGGAGCCGACCTGGTGATTTTCTCAGAACTTTGTGTCTGCGGCTACCCCCCCCGTGATTTCCTGGAATTCGATGATTTTATCGGCAAGTGTTACCAGGCCATTGATGTTATAAAAGAACATGCGGATACGATTGCCGTGCTGATCGGTGCACCTGACCGCAACCCGGTGCGGGAGGGAAAGGATCTTTTTAACGCCGCCTATTTTTTATATGAAAAAGAAGTAAAAGGAATTGCCCATAAGACCTGCCTGCCGAACTATGACGTATTTGATGAATACCGTTATTTCGAACCTGCTTATAACTGGGACATCATCCCGTTCAAAGGAAAAAAACTGGCCATAACGATCTGCGAGGATATCTGGAATCTTGGTGATAACCCCCTCTACCGGAACTGCCCGATGGATGAACTGATGAAGCAGCAGCCTGATATCATGCTCAATATATCGGCTTCCCCTTTTGACTATACGCATGTAGAGGACCGGAAAGCCATTATTAAATTAAATACTACCAAGTATAAATTGCCCATGCTCTATTGCAATTGTGTGGGCAGCCAGACGGAAATTGTTTTTGACGGCGGCTCCCTTGTATTTGACAAGCAAGGCAACCTTATCAAACAATTACCCCTTTTTGAAGAAGCGATTGATATTTTCGACCTGGAAGATGACGGAACCTTTGCACTGCCTGTGATGACCCTGGCAGCGGACTTACCGGATGCAGAACTCAACCCGCTGGTGCTTGAATATGACCTGTGCACGGCCGAGATACATGATGCCATCATTATGGCCATAAAAGATTATTTCGCTAAGATGGGTTTTACTAAGGCCATCCTGGGAAGCAGCGGTGGTATCGACAGCGCGGTAACACTGGTTCTGGCCTGCAGGGCTCTTGGCAAAGAAAATGTAAGGGCAGTATTAATGCCATCGCCTTATTCAACGGGACATTCGGTCAGTGATGCAGAACAACTCAGCAAAAATCTCGGGAACCCCTATGATATCGTCCCTATTAAAAATATCTATGAAAGTTTCCTGGCCGAACTGAAACCTTTCTATAAAGACCTTCCTTTTAGCGTAGCGGAAGAAAATATCCAGGCAAGAACAAGAGGCAACCTGCTCATGGCAATGGCCAATAAATTCGGGTATATCTTACTGAATACATCGAACAAAAGCGAACTCGCAACCGGCTATGGAACCTTGTATGGCGATATGGCCGGTGGCCTGGGTGTGCTGGGTGATTGTTACAAAATGCAGGTATATGCCCTCGCCAGTTATATCAACCGGGAAAAAGAAATAATTCCTTCTCATATCATCACAAAGCCACCTTCCGCGGAACTGAGGCCGGGACAAAAAGACGCCGACTCCTTACCCGAATATGGGATACTGGATAAGATCTTATACCAGTATATTGAAAGGAGGCAGGGACCCAACGAGATCAAGGCGCAGGGGTTTGATGCTGCCCTCGTAGACCGGGTATTAAAAATGGTGAACTTGAATGAGTATAAACGTAACCAGTTTTGTCCTATTATCCGCATTTCTCCCAAAGCTTTTGGTGTAGGCAGGAGAATGCCGATCGTTGGAAAATATCTTTCCTGATTTCTTAATGATGGAAGGTAATATTTATTAATAACGTTGGCCCTACAGGAGGCGTATAAGATGCCTGGAGAACCAACGATGTTTCACCTATGAATATAACCGTAAAATCATTTCCCGTACCCGGATATAAAGGAGTATTCATATGAAGAATGGTTTCTCCATTGGTAAAACTCCAGGTGAAAGTTATGGGTTCGGGGGGTGAGCAGGCAATAGCTCCTTCAGTTACGGTACCACCACCGGCTGCTGTAAAAGTGATGATATTATCTTTCCGGCAGGCTTTGAAAGGAGGATCCTGGTTAGATACATCCGTTGAACCGACAAATGCAGACTGGAAGGTCCAACTGCTTTGTGTTATCAGCTGGGTATTCGTTTTTGAACTGAATTCATCTTTTTTACAGGAAAAAACCAGGAATAAACTTGCAAGCAAGAAGGCTAAAAATGGTAAGACTTGTTTTTTCATATACAATGGATTATTTATACAAAATAAGTAAACTTTTGGAGATTTATAAGGTAGAATTACTCTAAAATGGTGCCAGAAAGCCCGCCGGTCGTCATATCGGCAGGCAATTTGCTAAAGGCAAGTTCGTATTTTGTGTACACTAAATAACTCCCATGTTTAAAACCGCAGAGGATATCAGGCTGCTGAATGAACGCATCAGCCAGGCTGGCCAGTTTACAGATAAATTAAGAGAAGAAATAAGCCATGTAATTGTTGGGCAAAATCATATGCTCGACCGCCTCCTGATCGGCTTGCTTAGTAACGGGCACGTGCTGCTGGAAGGAGTTCCGGGTCTTGCCAAGACCTTATCCATAAAATCACTGGCACAGGCAATCCATGCAAAATTCAGCCGTATACAATTTACTCCTGACCTTTTGCCTGCTGACGTTATTGGTACCATGATCTATAACCAGCAGAAGAATGAATTCATCGTTCGAAAGGGTCCTATTTTCGCCAATTTTATCCTGGCCGATGAGATCAACAGGGCACCCGCGAAAGTGCAAAGTGCATTACTTGAAGCAATGCAGGAAAGACAGGTAACGATCGGTGAGAACACGTATAAATTAGATGAACCTTTCCTGGTGCTGGCCACACAAAATCCATTGGAACAGGAAGGCACTTATCCATTACCCGAAGCCCAGGTCGATCGTTTTATCATGAAGGTCATCGTGGATTATCCCAGCATGAAGGAGGAGCAACTCATCCTTCGCCAGAATATCCAGGGAGAATTTGCTACGATCAAACAGGTGGTTTCAACACAGGAAGTGATCAATGCCAAAAACCTTGCCCGCCAGATCTACATGGACGAAAAGATCGAACAGTATATCCTTGACATCGTTTTTGCTACAAGAAGGCCGGGCGAGTATAAACTGGAAAAATTAAAACCGCTTATTTCTTATGGCGCTTCGCCAAGGGGAAGTATCAACCTGGGACTGGCGGCTAAGGCGCAGGCTTTTTTAAACAAACGTGGTTTTGTTATTCCCGAAGATGTGCGGAGTATCTGTAAGGATGTGCTTCGTCACCGGATCGGGCTGACCTATGAAGCCGAAGCCGAAAATGTAAAAGTGGAAGATGTGATCGAAGATGTGCTGAAACAGATCAATGTGCCATAGGGATGAACACAGATAGAGAAGAACACAGATTATCATGATGGTTAAGATTGTTATGATGGCAATCTGTGTTCCGGTTGTTGAAAAAATATAAAATATTAAAAAATAAATAAAGAAGAGTTCAGATAATATGATCATCTGCTTTAATCATAAGAATCTTAAAAATCTGCGTTCCATTTGCTCACAACAACAGAAATAATAAAAAAAGTAAGAGAGCTTGAAATAAAAAGCAAGAAACTGACCAGTGACCTCTTCACCGGTGAGTACCACAGTGCTTTTAAAGGAAAAGGAATGTCCTTTAAAGAAGTAAGGGAATATGCAGCCGGGGATGATATCCGTTTTATTGACTGGAATGTTTCAGCCCGGTTTGGACATCCCTTCAGCAAGGTTTTCGAAGAAGAACGGGAGCTGACGGTGATGCTGCTGGTCGATATCAGTTCGAGTTCTTTGTTTGGGGCCAGCTATGCCAGGAAAAAAGATATCATCACCGAGATAGCGGCCGTTCTTAGTTTCTCAGCGGTCAACAATGCGGACAAGATCGGCGTAATATTCTATAGCGATGTAGTGGAAGCGTATATTCCGCCCAAGAAAGGGAAACAACATGCCCTGTATATTGTACGGGAGTTGCTGAGTAAGGAACCAAAAGGGAAAGGAACGGCTGTCAGTAAGGCACTTCGTTATTTTAATAATTCGACCAAGCAGAAAAGTATTGCTTTTATATTGAGTGATTTCCTCGATGCCAATTACGAAGATGCCCTGCGGATCGCCGGGAAAAAGCATGATGTCATAGGTATCAAGTTGTATGATAAGATGGACCAGCACTTGCCGGATGCGGGTATGCTAAAGGTCGAAGACCTTGAAAACGGCCAGACAAAATGGGTGGACAGCAGCGATGCTTTTGTACGGTATAGTTATGAACAGGAATTTTTCAGGGTAACCGCCTATAGCACCCAGGCATTTAAAAAAGCGGGCTGTGATTTGCTGCATATCAGGACCGGTGATGATTATGTCAGGGTGCTGCAACGATTCTTCCTCAGCCGGAACAGATGATAAAATGATCTTTAGCAGAATTATATTCCTGTCACTTTGTTTTTTGACTTTTCAAACAGGTCTTGCGCAGGGTGGCCCTGCGATCAAAGCTTCGGTGGATAAGAACAGGATCCTGATCGGGGAGCCGCTGCAATTAACCATTGAAGCCAACCTTTCCCGGGGAGTTGCTATTTCTTTTGTACAGGTTGATTCTATCAGCCATTTTGAGTTACTGGACAAACCACGGGTCGACACGATACAATCGGGTGACGGTATCACTATTAAAGCGATTTACAGGATCACCAGTTTTGACTCCGGTCATTGGGTCATCCCTTCTTTTAGTTTGTCTAAAACGGTCAGAACCGATACGATCCCCGTTGATATTGTGTTTTCAGATTTCGATCCCAACCAGCCCTATCATGATATAAAAGATATTCTTGAAGTAACACCTGCAAAAAAGAAACAATGGTGGTGGTATGTTGCAGGAGGCGCACTGCTGCTGGTTCTTATACTGGGCTGGTTGCTTCGTAAGAAAAAAACGACGCTTGCGGTGAAGCCCATCGCTGCTATCGATCCATTTGAGGAAGCTATGAAGCAACTGGCACAATTACAGAAAGAAAAACCGGATCCGAAAAGCTATTATTCAAAACTCACGGACATCTTCCGGGTGTATGTTTCCAGGAAAAAAGGGATCCTGTCCCTCCAAAAGACAACCGGCGACCTGGTGATTCGTTTACGCGACATCGGACTGGACAAGGAACAATTCAACAAGCTTTCCCAATCACTGCAATTGAGTGATTTTGTAAAATTCGCTAAATATATTCCTTCACCGGAAGATGATAAACAGGCTTTCGAAATTATCGGGAGATCTATTGAAGCCATAGAACAAAAAAAAGATGCTGTATAACTGGATAAAAGATATGGATTTTGCTTACCCCCTGGCATTTGGGTTGTTTGTCGTGTTACCATTGCTTACCTGGTGGTACAGTAAAAAAGCAGGGAAGCAACAATCTTCTATAAAAGTATCTTCCATTTACGCCTTTACTGTTTCTTCCTGGAAGAATCGTTTCCGGAACCTGCCCTTTATTTTACGACTGTTGGCCATTAGTTGTTTGATCGTAGCGCTGGCCAGACCGCAAAAAAGAGATGACCAGCAGCGTACGGAAGGTGAGGGAATAGATATCGTGCTCTGTATGGATGTCAGCGGGAGCATGGGATCCAGGGATATTCTTCCTTCAAGGATGGAAGTGGCCAAACAAGTGGCTGAAGAATTTGTACGTAGCCGCCCGGTCGACCGGATCGGGCTGGTAATATTTTCCGGAGAAAGCTTTACACAATGTCCCATAACCGGGGACCGGAATACGCTTATCTCGCAGATCCAGACGCTGGAAAGCAGGAAATACCTGAAGGATGGCACGGTGATCGGGGAAGGACTGGCCACAGCAGTTGACAGGCTTACACAAAGTGATTCCAAAAGCAAAGTGATCATCCTGATCACGGATGGAAAGGAAGATGCGCCGGATACAAGACTGATAGACCCGCTGACCGCACTCGAGATCGCCAAATCAAAAAAAGTAAAAGTGTATACGATCGGAATGGGCGCCCAGCCTTCCACCATTGTTGAGTTGACGGACGTTAAAGGTCGCCAGCAGAACCCGAATATTGATTTTATTGATGAGGACCTTTTAAGAAAGATCGCCAATGAAACAGGAGGACAGTATTTCCGGGCAAAGGATAAAGAAGGCCTGCAGCATACTTACAACCAGATCAACCAGCTGGAAAGATCGACCATGGAGATCACTTCCTTCCGGCGTTACGAAGAAAGGTTCCTGCCGTTTGTACTGGCAGCGCTGGGTTTATTATTGCTGGAAGTTATTTTACGCTTTACGCTATTCAAAAAATTCCCCTGATCATTTTTCATTCCTGTAAATTAGCGACCTGATGAAGGCCATTGTATATAAATCAACGGGAAGCTGGTATGTCGTAAAGGATCAAAGCGGGAAATTCCATAATGCCAGGATAAAAGGTGTATTGAAGATCGATGATATCACATCCACGAACCCTGTAGCGGTAGGGGATGAAGTAGAGATCGATATTGAAAATGAACTGGAGAACACCGCCATGATCACGGCGATCAATGACCGGCACAATTATATCAACCGCCAATCACCCCGAAATAAACACCAGCATCATATTGTGGCTTCCAACCTGGGCCAGTCAATGCTAGTGGCTACGTTAAAGGAGCCACGCACTTCACAGGGTTTTATCGACCGTTTCCTCGTGGCTTCAGAAATGTATCATGTCACGCCCTTTATTGTCTTTAATAAATCAGACCTGTATCGTAATAAGGAGATGGAAAAATTCAAACAATGGAGACAGATGTATGAAGCAATAGGGTACAGGGTCTTCCTGGTCAGCGCTGAGAAAAAAGAAGGCATGGAGGAAGTGCTGGATCTGTTGAAAGATAAAACAACATTGATCAGTGGTCATAGCGGGGTAGGAAAATCCTCCATGCTGAATGTTATCTTTCCAGAAATGAATTTAAAGACACAGGATGTGAGCGGCTGGAGTGGGAAGGGCCAACACACCACCACCTTCGCTGAAATGTATGACCTTCCTTTTGGAGGCACGATCATTGATACACCCGGAATGCGGGAGTTCGGGCTGGTGGATATATCCAAACAGGAGCTCTCACATTATTTCCCTGAAATGAGGGACCGGCTGAACAACTGCCAGTTCAATAATTGTTTACATTATAATGAGCCGGGTTGTGCTATAAAGGAAGCGGTGAACAGCGAAGAAATTCACGAGGATAGGTATGTGAGTTACCTG
>JANMKG010000066.1:0-22371 GCA_031371915.1 Chitinophagaceae bacterium
GCCAGGGGCAAAAAACCGGTCACTCCCGGAAACATTCATCCCGATCCCTTTCAGGTATTGCGCGATGGCACTCATTCCCACCCCTGCCACACCGATAAAAAAAGGGTTCCGGAAATCTTTTATAGAAGAAATCATGCTGCAAATAAAAGAAATAATCGGAGAGAAGGATTTTTAGTTCCGGCGGCGTCAAAGCCCCGTTCAGCATACACGAAGCAGACTTTATCATAGTATGAATAAATTCGTAGTATCTTAAACTTTTAAATTACCACCCGGTCATAAGCCGGAACCAAAAGCCCGACCATGTTTGCCACCAAACCCAAGATGTTCTTCCTGGCAGGATTTTCTTTCCTGTTTGTTTTTATTGCCTGTAATAAGAGCAATGATAGTACAACAGGCCCGGCCGTTGACCCCCTCGCTGGCGTTCTGAATTTGCCCGCCACTCCATTTAATTATAGTAACATAACTCAACCGGGCTACCTGGTCACTCCACCGATACAGGGACAGGTCAATACTCCAGGGACGAATGCCATCACGGATAATGGCGCAACACTTGGACGTGTATTGTTCTATGATAAAAATCTTTCCATTAATAATACCATCGCCTGTGCTTCCTGTCATAAACAAGCAAGTGCCTTTGCTGACCCGGTAGCCAAAAGTTCGGGTTTTAATGGTGGGTTGACAGGAAGGAACTCTATGTCACTGATAGATGCAAAATACTATCCCAATGGGCGTTTCTTCTGGGATCAGCGGGCTGCTACTTTGGAAGACCAGACACTCACGCCCATCCAGGATCTCGTGGAAATGGGAATGACATTGACCGCACTGGAAACCAAATTAAAGAACCTTGCTTATTATCCTGTACTTTTTAAAAAAGCATTTGGTGATGAAACCGTTACCAGTAACCGTATTTCGCTGGCCCTTTCACAATTTGTACGATCGATCGTTTCTTTCCAGTCAAAATATGATGCCGGCAGAAACAACTTCCCCGTAGCGCCACCACCTCCACCCAACGCGGTATTCCCCAATTTTACCGTACAGGAAAACAGGGGTAAAGAGATCTTTCTTTCTCCTATCGGCGGATGCGCACCCTGTCACGGGTCTGAAACATTTACGGCACCACAGGAAAAAAATAACGGGCTTGACCTCGTTACAGCTGATCGCGGATTTGGTGCCGTTGTAAGTAATACCAACCTGGACGCGACATTTAAAGTAACTTCTCTCCGCAACATCGAGTTGACTGCGCCCTATATGCACGACGGGCGTTTTACAACATTGGAAGAAGTAGTGGAACATTATAGTTCAGGTGTAAAAAATCACCCGAATCTCTCCGCGCAGCTTCGCACACCAGGTGGTCAGCCGAGACTCGCCAATTTCTCCGCCCCTGATAAAGCAGCGCTGGTTGCCTTCTTAAAAACACTTACGGATGTGAATGTGACAACCGATGTGAAGTATTCGAATCCTTTTAAATGATCCTGTCCCTCAAGGGAATATGGCGTCAACAATCATTACATTGTTCAGAGTTTTTTTAAAATATCAGTTTACAACTTCCGATGTGTAGTTTTCCTTTTTAAGAATAGCTTCTGACCTAAGTCTCCCCTTTAGGGGGACAGGGGGTTCTTTTGCGCCCGGAGCATTTCGGAGTAACCCCATTTTTTGGCAAGCGCATTGACCGCCATTGTAATCCGTTTTATTTTGGTGGGTTCTGTTTTGGCGTCATCGATCCACTTGCTGAAATAACGCTGGTGTGAACCAGTCAGGCCTTGGAAAAAAGTCCATGCAGCCGGTTCGTCCTTCATACATGCAATAAAATCCCTATTGAAAATAAATTCACTGTTGTCGACCAGCAGTTCCACCTTAACCATGGCACCCTGCTTTTTCCCGATCGCTTTGCGAAGCGCTGCATTCAGGACAAGGATAAACCGTCCTCCTCCCATTGGGAAAAGTGATACCCGTTTAAGGGGATGCGTATCCAATTTACCTTTTACTTTGAATTCCCGCTTGTTGCCCGGTTTTAACTGCCCGGCCAGGTCTGCCGGTATCTCAATATAGGTCCACCCTGTTTTTTCCCCCTGTTTATCAAAACGGTGGATCGTAGCAGTAAACTTCACCGGGGCTGGCATAGATTAATTAAATTTCGGTATTGATATTGATACAAACAAGAAGAATAAATCAAGTTGTATGAAAAAAAAGAAAACGCCTGTTTTTGAGAAATTCTCCGCCGCCGTCACCAAAGTCACCGGTAAGCCCATCGCGTTCTTACTGGCGATGCTGATCATTGTTGCCTGGGGGGTTACCGGGCCGATCTTTCATTATTCAGATACCTGGCAGCTTGTTATCAATACCGGGACAACGATCATTACTTTTTTGATGGTCTTCGTAATCCAGCAATCACAAAATAAGGATACCATTGCCATCCATCTAAAACTCAATGAACTCATTGCTTCTTCTCCTATAGCCAGTAACCGGCTGGTGGATGTGGAAGAGCTCACCGCGGAAGAACTGGAGACACTGAAGAAATTCTACATTAAGCTTTCAGCCCTGGCCCAGAAAGAGAATGATATTCACAAGACCCACTCCGTGGATGAAGCCAGGAACTATAACGATAAAAAACATGTAAAGCCTTTTAAATAAGTAAAGACGCCCGGGAGCGTCTTTACGGTATATTCAGAGGCAGGTTTTAGTCCTTCTTTACTTTCTTTTCGCCGGTCTCACCATCTGTTTTTACTTTACGGTCGCCGTTTTTTGTCTTCATATCTCCATCCTTTTCAATTTTTACCTTGTAATTACCATCCTTGTATTCAACGGACCCATCATTACCGATTTTCAGTTTTTCATCCCCGTCAAAAACATATTTTTTATCATTATCGAGTAGAACATGCCCGTTGATCACTTCCCCGGTCTTGCCATAAATGGTATCCCGGGTCTTTGTATCAACATAGATATAAACCGGCTTCCTTGTTTTCTTGTCGATCATCACCCCGGTTGCCGGATCCTTTTCCAGTGTAATGCTCGCACCGTTCGCTAAATTTATATAACGATCCTTCTTATTTGAACAGCTGGTTATAAATAAACTCACCCAAGCACAGAGTACGAACACTAATTTTTTCATAATTTAAAGTTTCTTTGTGACAGCCAACTATCAAGCCATTCTGTTATTCCGCTAATAATAAATACTTTCACCCCTTAAATGCTGTGGAAAATCTTCTACAAGAACCGCACCCAAACACCAACGAGTATGAATTCCAAAAACGTCTTGTTTATTATAAGTTGTCTCTTCGCTTTTTCCTTTTTCGCCGCTGCCCAGGATATTTCGGTCACCATTAAAATTGTCAATCAAAAAAAAGAACCGGTAGCCTTTGCTTCTGTTACGGTCATCAGCCGGATGGACAGCAGCAAAATAATGAAGAAGGTGGCTGACAGCAGTGGTATCGCAAGGTTTGAACTTTCCCGGAACAATCAATATACCCTACTGGTGAGTTCCGTTAATTACCAGTCGCTGGAAAAAGGGATCACTGTCACCGGCAGCCAGAGTTTTTTCACTTTGGTAGCGGAACCGGTTGGCAAAACGATGGAAGCGGCCGTGGTGACCTCTAAAAAACCATTGATGACACAGGAGGACGATAAACTAATTGTTGATCCCACCAACCTGGTAGAAGCTTCAACCAGTAGTTACGAGGTTATTGAAAAAACGCCCGGCCTGTTCGTGGACCAGGACGGGAATGTATATATCAGCAGTCTTACACCTGCTACGGTACAGATCAATGGGAGGGATATGAAAATGAGCGCGGCGGACATCGCTACTATGCTAAAAAATCTTCCCCCAAGCTCGATCGCGAAGATCGAAATAATAAAAACGCCTTCTGCGAGGTACGAAGCCTCCGGAAGCGGGGGTATTGTAAACGTGGTATTGAAGAAAGGCGTAAAAGTCGGCATGACAGGCAGTGTCAACGGAGGCTGGCAGCAGGGCGTCTATGGTAATGAATTCATCGGGCTTAACCTCAACAACAATACGGGCAAGAAAACATCTTCCCTGAATATCAATTTCGGGAAACGCAACAATTATGAGAGGATCATGACCGATCGCCTGTTTGCTGTTGATTCGGTGCTCAGCCAGGATGCCCTGACAAAATACCCGGCCAACAGTTTTTATTCTTCCCTGTCGATGACCTGGCAGCTGGGAAAAAAGTGGGAGGTTACTTATGACGGGGAGATCAATTACAATAATTTCCACAACCGTTCCGATAACAAAAATAACATCAAAAAGATCAGCACGGATCAACTGCTAAGCAACAGCCTGAACCAGGTGAAGAATGATGGTCATTCCCTTTCCGTCGGCAGCGGCGTAGAATCAAAATTAAAGATCGATTCCGTGGGATCGGAATGGACCAATGATACTTTCTTTACCCATTCGGAGAATGTCTCCAACCAGGATTTTACTACCTATTATTATATTCCCGTGTTTCCTGGAACAGGCGGGGATGGAACTGCCACTAACCATCGCAATTATTTTACAGGGCGATCAGACCTGAAATTAAAAATGAAAAAGAAATTCACTTTTGAAACAGGTGTACAGGCTACTGTTCTTACTAATAATAGTGTGACCAATTATTTCCGTGAAACCGGCGGTACCCGCAGCAAGGATGCCAGCCGGACCAATACGTTTCATTATAACCAGTATATCAATTCTGCGTACATCCAGGGCTCCAAAACATTAGGAAAGGATTTTGTTGCCAAATTCGGCACCCGACTGGAGAACACCAATATGCAGGGCAGGCAATTCATTCCCGGCGACACTTCTTTTTCCATTCATCGTACGGACCTGTTTCCTTATGTCTACCTGAGCAAGAACCTGGTGAAGATCGCCGGGTATGACCTGCGCGCCTATTTAGTTTACCGCCGCAGTATCCGTCGTCCTTCTTATGACCAGCTCAATCCTTTCCGTCGTTACGTGGACGAATTTATGAGTGAAACGGGCAATCCTTCACTTCGCCCCCAATTCACCCAGAACTACGAAGCTAATATCAGCGTGGATGAAAGACCGATCCTGGCAATAGGGATCAATGAAACCAAAGATATTTTTACCAATGTAGTTTACCAGTCGGATACCAGCAGTAAACAAGCTTACCGGACCTATGATAACCTGGGGAAAAACAAAGAATGGTATTTCAGGGGGCTTGGTGCCCTGCCACCGGGAGGTAAATATTTCTTTGTACTGGGTGCGCAATACAATTATAATTTTTACCAGGGGATCTATGAGAACAAACCTTTGTCTTTCAAAAAAGGGACCTGGACCTTCTTTACGTACCAGACATTCAAGATCGACAAACGTTCCGTTATATCGCTGAACGGTTTCCTGCGGTTGAACGGCCAGCAACAATTTTACGAGCTCACCACTTTCGGGAACCTCAATGCCAGCGTGAACAGGAAATTCCTTAAAGACAAGCTCATCGTTACCGCCAGCATCAGCGATCTTTTCGCTTCTAACAAGAACAATTTCAAGATGAGCCAGGGATCCATTACTGCCAGCGGTTTCCGGCAATCCGACACCCGCCGGTTTGGTATCAATTTCCGGTATAGTTTCGGGATCCGTAAGAAAGAAGAGAACAATAATATGTTCAACGCAGAACCACCGGTCGTGAATTAATTAACAATATTCAACAAAAATAAAAAGGGTTGATTGGTCAATTATCCTTACCTTTGTGCTGTTAATTTGAGCGATAAGAGCATTTTGTAAGTGAACGATTTTTTCTGCTACGCATCCCTGCTAATAGTTAGTCTTCTTTACCCCTTGCGTTATTCTCAAGTATTTTTAAAAGTTAATTATTTTTTTACATGAACATTTATGTTTCAAACTTAAGCTTCGCCGTTGTGGATGAAGACTTAAAAAGCTATTTTGCCGAGTACGGAGAAGTTACTTCAGCAAAAGTTATTATGGACAAATACACAAACCGCAGCAAAGGCTTTGGTTTCGTGGAAATGAGTGATGATGCAGCTGCCCAGAAAGCGATCGCTGAACTGGATGGCGCTACGGTTGACGGACGTTCTATCAAAGTGAACGTTGCAAGACCCAAAGAAGACAGGCCTGAAAGGTCATCTTCAAAGCCTGCTTACTCAAATAACAATCGTTGGTAATAACAACTGATCTTTATTAAAAGAACCCTGTCCGCCAGCTGGCGGACGGGGTTCTTTCATTTTACCTTTTGCAAAAAAAATCCCGCCTATTGAAAAGCGGGAAATAGTTAAAATCAGTTATGAACCTAGGCTCTTTGCTTTGCTTTAGCAGCAGGTTTTTTAGCACCCGCCTTACTCTTGCTTTTCTTTATCGCCGAGTCGAGTGCCGCACTCAGGTTGGCAAAAGTTGGTTTCAGGGTAAAAGGCACATCATTGATAAAGAAAGCGGGTAATTCCTTTACACCGCGGTTATGACCTTCTTTGATATCATCCTGTACCTGCCAGCCATAAACACCATTAACCAGTTCATCCAGGAACTTTTTATTCTTTACACCTGCTTCTTTTGAATGCAGCTTTAAACTGGTAGTTCCCAGGTTCCGGCGGTTAGCATATAACACATTGTGCATTTCCCAAAACTTTCCTTCCTGCCCTGCAGCTACCGCTGACTCGCTGGCCTTGAGGCTGCGCTGGTGAATCATGGTCAGCGGGAAGTGACGGAACTGGAAGCGGATCTTTCCTTCATATTCTTCCAGCAATTGTTTTACCACTTCGTTTACCTTGGCACATTCCTCACTTTCATACTCGCCAAATTCAATCAGTGTTACGGGAGCATCTTTTTTGCCCACGAAGATCTCTTTGGGCTCAATAATAATTACATCGTCTTTCTTAAAAGCCATTTTATTTCTCCTTTTTTGGATTCATTACCTGAATGATGATGAACCACTATTAGTCATTAACAAATTCCCCGCCATTTAGTTGACGGAAAAGCAGTTATGCCAATCCGTCACAGCACCGAACCGGCTGAAGGTAATATTTTTCTGCACCCAGCCAAATCCACTTATCAGTAATTTCCTAACACGAAAGCCCCGGTTTGAGGATCAGGGACTTAGAGAAAAAGAAATCTCCTTTACATGGTTTTATTGCCTGTCTTTACGTCTTAGCTCCAATCTTCATTGGCAGTTAAAGAATTTTCACTGGCCATCAAGGTTTGAAATTAAGTAAACAGCCTGCCTTTCAGTTACTTACCTGCTTCTCAACCGGGTTGGCGATACGGATATCCTGCTTAATTTGGTTTTGTTCGTTCCTTTTCGCCTCCTACTTTTACTCCATCAAAGCAAGATCAGTTTGCTTTTCCCCGGTACCAAATCCGGGAACCTGGTAACTGCACTTACCGTTTGTTTGCCCCACATGATCGTTTGCCCCGATTGATTGTACCGATTGCCCCTTCAACTTTTTCGTGGAACCCGTTTATTAACCTTTAAATCTTTAATTATGAAAAAGATCTTCCGTAACAATCGTATTATCGCGATCGCCTTTCTTACTTTCTTTTCTACTACGGCCAGCACAACCCTCCAGGCAAATGACCGGGATAGTGTAGTCCCTGTAGAACTAAAATATGTGGGCGATATTCAAAACAAGCCCCTGTTCCAGTTAAGTTTTTCCGGGGATGCGTTTCAAAATGAATTTGTCATCAATATTACCGATGTGTATGGTAATCCGTTGTACAAAGAGAATATCAAAGGAGAAGTATTTTCCAAGAAATTCCTTTTGAATACAGACGAGATAGGTGATGAAACCATCCGTTTCGAAATCAGTTGCAAAAAATCAGGCAAGACCGTCGCCTACGAGGTCAACAGGCAGACACGTTTCCTGCAGGATATGGTTATAAACCAGTTGAGATAAAACAAACCCTTCGAAGTACGATGTTAGATGTACGATGTACGCCAGTTTGATAAAATGAAGAATTTCCAACTTGTCAGACTGGCGTTCATCGTACATCGCACATCGTACAGTAGAACTACGATTCATCGTAGATCTACAATGACGTTTTTTCCGCTTTTAAAAGTTCTTTAGTGATACTCATGCTATTAACCCTGTCAGTTGAAAACTATTGCGGGAAACGCTATGAGCGGGAATAATGCCTGCCTATTTTTACGTCGTTGTTTTACACGAACAACTACAGCGTTCCGTCTAATTGAAAAGCCAGTACCCGTCCGTACCCCGGAACACAGCTGTATCCTTTCTTCCAATACTCCATACTGAAATTCCTCGATTGAAAATCCAAACCCTCAGGGTCGGCATTGTTTTATTTTAAAATTAAAACGATGTTGAAAAGAAAACTTTACAAAGCGAGCTTAATTATCAGCAGCTTTATTTTCATGGCAGTGACTTCCGGCAGTATACCAGCAGGTAAACGCCCGGCTGTTCCCTCCCCCGTCATTCATAAGCCAGGTATGCATCATTTTGATTCCAGTGGTTTGTGCACCTGTCTTCCCTTTACGAGCAGCGAAGAAATGGTCAAAGTACCTCGTATCCAGGTCAACAAGAATGTAGCAGCCTTTGTGAAAAAGTATAACAAAGAGAATGGCTATTTTTTAAATAAAGCAAAAGCCAAAAGCATTCGCTGCTTTAATATCATCGATACGGTATTCATGGAACTTGGAATGCCTCCCGAATTAAAATACCTTGCGTTCATAGAATCGGGTATGAAACATAATGCAATTTCCTGGGCAGGTGCGGTAGGTCCCTGGGCATTGATGCCGGTGGCAGCCAGGCAGTATGGTTTAGCGGTAACAAGAAAATATGACGAGCGGCTTGATTTTTATAAAAGTACCCATGCGGCGGCGGCTCTTTTAAATGACCTGTACGATAAATATGGGGATTGGATATTGGTGATCGCTGCATATAACAGCGGGCCCGGGTGGATAGATAAAGCCATCAGGTTATCCGGGAGCAAGAACTACTGGAGCCTGCAGCAATTTCTTCCTAAAGAAACGCAAAAGCACATAAAAAAATTTATCGCTGTCCATTATCATTTTGAAGGTCATGGAAGCCTCGTGACGATGACAAAAGCGGAAACTGAAAGTCATATCAAGGCGGTGGCGAAGTATAGGGAAAAGCAAAAGGAGATGGAAAAAACAGATTCCATTTCGGTTGTGATGTTGAAGTAATTTTTGCGGAACTACCTTTTTCGATTTGAAGATAAATTATCAAATCTTTAAATTTCCAAATTATCCTACCCGTTATTTTATATAAAAAAGCCCCAACTCTCTCGCCAGGGCTTCTCTCTATTTCACCGTCGCCGCCAGGGTTTTCAACCGCTGACGGGACTGACTTCTTTATTTCTTTTTCCCATTTTTTTCCAGTTCTAAGGATTCATTCCGGAACACCACTGTATTATCAAATACATCTACCAACACCGGGTGGGTCTTATCAATATCACCTGCCAGTATTCGTTTTGACAATTGATTCACGATCTCTTTTTGGATCAGTCGCTTTAAAGGCCTGGCACCAAACTGCGGGTCAAAACCCTGTTCTGCCAGGTACTCCAGCGCATAATCGCTGAACTGTAATTGAATACCGCTTCCGGCTACCAGTTTCTTCAGGCCATTCAGTTGTATCCGCACAATACCGACGATCTCTTTTTTCATCAACGGGCGGAACATGATGATCTCGTCCACCCGGTTGAGGAATTCGGGCCGGATGGTCTCCCGCAGCAGGGTCATCACTTCCAGTTTTGCTTTATCGGTCACTTCATCAACATTCTTTTCATTTACTTTATCAAAAGCATCCTGTATCAGATGACTGCCGATATTGCTTGTCATGATGATGATCGTATTCTTGAAATTCACTACCCGGCCTTTGTTATCCGTCAATCTTCCATCATCGAGTACCTGTAATAACACATTCCATACATCCGGGTGAGCTTTTTCTATTTCATCCAGCAATACAACGCTGTAAGGTTTGCGTCTTACCGATTCGGTCAATTGTCCGCCTTCATCATACCCAACATAACCCGGAGGCGCGCCCACCAGTCTTGAGACCGTATGTTTTTCCTGGTACTCACTCATATCGATCCTTGTCATCATGCTCTCATCATCAAACAGGTATTCGGCAAGGGCTTTGGCCAGTTCGGTCTTACCTACCCCGGTTGTACCGAGGAAAATAAATGAACCGATGGGTTTCTTTGGGTCCTGGAGACCGGCACGACTTCTCCGGATCGCATCCGCCACAGCCGTAATGGCTTCATCCTGTCCCACCACCCTTTCATGCAAATGATCTTCAAGATGAAGTAATTTCTCCTTATCGCTTTGCAGCATCTTTGTCACAGGTATACCGGTAGCCTTCGCTACGCTTTCAGCGATATCTTCCGCGTCTACTTCTTCTTTTAATAAACGTTTCTCCCCGCTTTCTTCAATTTGCCTCGTAAGCTCTGTGATCAATTCTTCCTGTTCTTTTATTTTTCCATATCGTATCTCGGCCACTTTCCCATAATCGCCTTCCCGCTCGGCTCTTTCTGCCTGTTGTTTCAGGTTATCGATCTCCGCTTTGGCATTCTGCACTTTTTCCACCAGCTCTTTTTCCTGTTTCCATTTTGCTTTATACGTATCTCTTTCTACGGAAAGATTGGCGATCTCGGTATTCAACTGGTGCAGCTTAGCATCATCATTCTCTCTTTTGATCGCTTCTCTCTCTATTTCGAGCTGGCGGATCTGTCTTTCCAGCGTATCGAGTTCTTCCGGCATGGAATTCATTTCCAGTCTCAGCTTGGCAGCGCTTTCGTCGATCAGGTCAATGGCTTTGTCCGGCAGGAAACGATCCGTGATATAACGGCTGGATAATTCCACTGCCGCGATAATGGCTTCGTCTTTTATTCTTACATGGTGGTGCGTCTCATACCGGTCTTTTAATCCACGCAGGATGGAGATCGCGTCTTCAATATTGGGTTCATCGATCAGTACTTTCTGGAAACGGCGCTCCAGCGCTTTATCTTTTTCAAAGAATTTCTGGTACTCGTTCAGGGTCGTGGCGCCTACAGCACGGAGATCACCTTTGGCAAGGGCAGGTTTTAAGATATTGGCCGCATCCATTGCGCCATCGCCACCACCAGCTCCTACGAGGGTATGTATCTCATCAATAAATAAAATTATCTCCCCATCACTGCCGCTCACTTCTTTGACAACTCCTTTTAAACGTTCTTCAAACTCACCCTTGTACTTGGCACCCGCGATCAGCAAACCCATGTCAAGCGCATAAATAATTTTTGATTTGAGATTCTCCGGTACATCGCCGTTCACGATACGATGCGCGATACCTTCCGCGATGGCGGTCTTACCTACACCGGGCTCACCAACTAGTATCGGGTTATTCTTTGTTCTCCGGGACAGTATATGTAAGGTTCTCCTGATCTCTTCATCACGGCCGATCACCGGGTCAAGTTTCCCCTGCCTGGCGAGTTCATTTAAATTCTTCGCGTATTTATTCAGTGCATTGTATTCCTGTGATTGAGTTTGGGAAGTAACAGTCTCCCCTTTTCTCAGGTCCTTTATCGCGGCGAGCAGTCCTTTCTCTGTCAGCCCAGTATTCTTCAATAGCTTCCCGGCAGTATCATTCCCCTGCACAATGGCCAGGAGTAAATGTTCCGGTGTTACGAATTCATCATTGAATTGTTTTAAAGCCGCACCTGCTCTCAGCACAACACTGTTCGCGTCACGACCGATGGATTGCGCCGGCTCACCGGAAGTTACCGGTAGCTTGCTGATCAGTTCATCCAGTTTTGTATCCACCAGTTTAACTGTTACATTGTTCTTCTTTAATAAATAATCTACGGGGGAGTCTTCCTGGTCAAGCAAAGCTTTTAAGATATGCTCTGTCTCGATAGTCGGGTTCTTAGCGTTAAAAGCTAATTGCTGTGCCTGCTGAAATGCTTCAGCGGCTTTTATGGTAAAGTTTCCTAAGTTCATATAATAAGTTTATTGTTTCTAGTTTGTTGTTTATGGTTAGTTTCCTACAGTACAAGTTTTCTCAAACTTATATTTCCTGCCTTATCTCTCTATTTGCTTCTTCCTATGTACCTATGTTACGCAGCCTGCTCCGACAAAGGAGGAGTGGTTCCAGTAAAAGATCCATCATAAAAAATCAAATAACGTTAAACCCTAATAACAAAACTTAATCCAACCCCGCAATACCGTAACAATGTCATATAAAGTTAGTTCTATCTGCATGAAAGTCATACCAATAGCTGTATTCCTGCTATTCTTTCAGCCCTTGCAGGCCCAATACAATTGGGGTGAACTGGACCGGGAATTAAGCGCCAAACAGCAATTGTTGGGGAATAATGTGGTTGCCCTGGTCTGGAAGGATGATTCCCTTATTTATAAAAAGGAAATGGGAAGCTTTAACAGCAGCACCCGTGCACCCATTGCCAGCTGCAGTAAGTGGCTGACCGCGGCCCTTGTCCTTCAATTCGTGGATGAAGGCAGGTTATCGCTGGAGGATAAAGTGGCGAAATATATCCCCTCCTTTAATAAGGAATCCAAAAATGGGATCACCATCCGTGAATGTCTTAGTCATATGACCGGGATCACCGATGATGATAAGTTCCTGCGAAGGATCCTGCAAAGAAGAAAATTTGCTTCCCTTGAAGAAGAGGTCAATGATTTTGCCGCAAGAGAGAACCGTGCTGCTCCCGGTACGGATTTCTGGTATGGAAATGTTGGGTTGAATATTGCGGGTCGTATCCTGGAGATCATCAGTAAACAGGATTTTGAAACAATAGCACAGGCAAAACTTTTCGGACCCCTCCAAATGACCCATACGACCTTTCTTTCAACAAACGATAAGAGCCCGGTGAATCCGTCCGGTGGTGCACAATCCACGGCAGATGATTATATGAAGTTCCTCGTGATGTTGCTCAATAAAGGACAATATAAAGGGAAACAGGTACTGAGTGAAAACGCCATCGCACAAATGAGAATAGTACAGGATAGTCCCGGGCAGATCCGTTATGCGCCCAAAGCTGCCGAAGGTTATACCTATGCATTGGGCAACTGGGTTATCGAATCTTCAAGGGCTACTTATTTCCCGGGTAAATTAGGTGGCAGCAATCCACCTCCGCCCACAAATGAACCCTATCAAACCAACGCCGTTGCAACCGTACTTGCTTGTCCCGGTTTATTTGGTACCTGGCCCATGATCGATTATTGCCGTGGATATGCCTATATTGTATTTGTAAAGAATCTCCTGGGTGAGGAAAGAGCAAATGCCCATGAAGCGATCAGGAAGATCATTGATAAACAAATAAAGAATTCCTGCCAGTAATATTCCGTTCATGTACGAACACCGTAAACAACCACTTGCCTCAAGAGCCACTTTTTACCAGCGTGTATTAAAGAATGTCTTTATTGCACTGCTGATCATGGCGGTCTGTCTTGTTATTGGTATCGCGGGCTATCATTACACAGCGAATATCCCCTGGCTGGATGCCCTCCACAATGCGTCCATGATACTAAGCGGTATGGGACCGGTTGTAGAAATTACTACGGTCAGCGGAAAATGGTTCTCTTCCGCTTATGCCCTGTTCAGTGGTGTTGTTTTTATCACGAATGTAGGAGTGATACTGGCACCTGTTGCGCACAGGCTCTTTCACCGGCTACACCTGGAAGATAAATAAGGTCAGAATCCCCTGGTTTCTTCTTTTTTTACGAATACCACTTTATTGCGGTCGGCTTTGTATACAGCTTCGTAAAACTTTACCAGTTCGGGATAATCAGAAGCGGGGTATTGTCCCTTGTAATGTTCATAATGACGGTAATAAACCAGCTTATTGGATGATTTTGACAAGGAACAAGTATACTTCCCAAATTTGCTAAGCAAAGAAACGTCCCTGGGCATTGCTTCAATTTCATATCCCCCTGGCAATTCTATCTCTGCTGTATCTATTTCCTGGAACTCGTCTTTTAATTCCAGGTCATATTTCCGTTCTGTTTCCATCGGTAACTTAAGGTTGGCCCTTGTCATAATATTGGGAACGATAAAAAGACGTTTTCCCGTAATGACCGCGTAATTTTTTACCGTGATATCCAAAAATTCATCGATCAGCGGAAGCGGGGATTTTATTTCCTTGTAACCAAAGTTGTTGATATCATAGGTAGGCAGGTCGAGCTGCTCGTGCAGAGCTTCTTTTATTTTATCCTTTGAAAGACTATTTAACATCATGTCAAGATCATCCTGCTGCATCGCTTTGTACACAGCATTCATTTTTACATTCAATGTTGCTTCCTCATCAAGAACAGCAACGGTATGACGGGTCTGTACATTTTCCTTTAGTGTATAAAAAGGTGTTGTTACCAGCTTACCCCCGTCCTCCGTGATCAACAGGGCATGCCGGTTGCCGGTAAAGCCCCCCATGTATCCCGCCGATTTGTTTTGATCGGTACACTCAAGCCATATCGTATCCTTACCGTCGGGCACACAGACGATAGCATGATTAAACTGCCGGGAAGGAAAGTCGGTAATAATATCATCTTCATCTTCCCCCGCCTTTATCAATGTATAATGAGACCGGATACCTGCTTCCTTCAGGAGAGCATACATATAATTCGAAAGAGCTTTACAATCTCCATAGGCTTTCTGCGCTACATAGCTTGCTTCAAAGGGTCTCCATCCCCCAATTCCCAGCTGGATGCTGATATAATGCGTATTTGCCTGCAGGAAATTATAGAGGATAGTGGTCTTCGCGGCTATTGTTTTTGCCGGGGCGATTAATTCGGCCACTTTATCCTTTATATTCTGGGGTAACACATCTTTTCCCCTGTTCAGCGAAACCTGGAATCTTCCTAACTCTGCCCAGTCTGACATATTACCCGCATAATCTTCGATCACAAAGCTTGATGGGGCGAGTAAAACCGAAGGAGTGATCTCTATCCAGCCGGGAGCTGCGTATTCTTTTTCAACCGCTTTATAGTTTAACAGGCTCCAGGTGTATATTTTTTTATCCGCTTCCTGCGTTACCGCAACAGGAGTTGAACAGTTAAACTCTTTGTAGCGCAATTGATAATTTTGAGGAACCTTTATAGAAATACCGCTTTTCTCTACGGCAACATATTCGTCCCAGACCGGTATCCAGGAAGGGAAAAACATGCTTTCCTTTTTCACTTCTTCGATGGTATATTCTACCGTATACGGATAAGCTTTACAATAAAAGTCATGTGCTTTGTACCTTAAATCATCCATCATACTCATGGATGAATACCCGCTCAGGTCCTCAATATCTTTGTTCTTTAATGATTTGATCTTTTTCCCGCTTGCGTCGTACAAAGAGCCTTCGATGGATCTTATTTCGTTGAATTTATCGTACCACTCTACCAATCTTGCAAATTTGGCGCCCTGCTCATTCAACACAGTAATTACATAATGACGACGGCTGAACATCTTATCCAGGGCCTGGAGTTCCACCCATCGCTCTTCCAGCCGGATAACCACATCTGCATTTTTTAGTAAGTCAGGTGAGATATTGGCGACAGCAAATTCATTATCACCTGCTTTAGATGACAAACTCCATAAAAGAAAGAAAACAATTCCTGCCGTGATTTTTCTCATGAACTATTTTTTCTTTTTAAAAACGATCTGTTCCGCATGTTTTTTTACTACGAGGTTAAAGAACTCCCGCAACATCTCGTATTCCTCCGGCTGGAAATAAGCCCGGCTGATCCTGACCCTGGAACGGAAAGCAATATTATCTCCTGATTGCGAAATGCGGTATTCAAACATCCCTTCGTCCTGTTCATTCAGTTTTACTACCAGCGACTTGGGAAGTTCATCGACAACGTAACCCATCGGTACTTCCAGTTGCAGGCTATAGGTCTCATCAAACGTATAAGGCATTTCAACGGGATAGGAACGTTCGGCCGACTTAAAAGGATTCTCCTTCTGCGCTTCGCCAAGCATCGGGTTCAGGTAGATGATATCCTCTTTTTCTTCCTTGACGTCAAAATCATATTTGATACCCACCACCTCTTCGTATTTTTCCAGCGAATCGATCACAAAATTGCTGATCTTGACCGGCAGACCGAATGCTTCGCCCATCTCCTTCTCTACCTGCTCTTTCCCTTTCTCTTTTACCCTATCCCGCAGGCGATAAGATTCATAATAACCGGGCGTTTGTTGCATACTGCCGACGAGGTTGCCCTTTTCATCATTGATGATAAAAACAGTAGTGAACTTCTTTTCTGAAACGGACGCCGGATTCAGGTCCAGTTCATCGGCTGTCTTGTTAATGACCCGCGCATGTCCATTATAACAGCGAAGGGGCAGGTAGCCAAAACCGAGACGGGGTTCGCTGGCATCCAGGAACAAGGCTTTGCCATCAATCATGGCTCTTGTCACTACATAATTATATTGTGTCAGCAGGGGATACATCGAATAACTGTACCCGTTCGACCGGGTACTCAATATCACGGGGCTGGCATCAATATCCACGTAGCGGAGCATGGCTGTTAAAAGAAGGTTGATCTCCGATACGGTTCCGGTCTTTGTCTTTACCAGGTTTTTCAAGGTCTGGCTATTGTATACACCGGAATTATAATTCGTACAGGTAAAATTGTCCCTTACCCAGGCAAAGATCTTCCGGGCCATCGCGGTCTTACTATCATCGGTCTCCCGCAGGGGAGTGATAAATTCTTTTAACCAGCCATTATCACGTCCTACCTGCTGCCCGAAGGACTCGGCTTTCATCAGGTCTTCAGACAATTTTGCCCAGGTACCGATGAGTTTCTGGTAGGTTAACGGTTGACGGTACTCCGACAACTGGAACTGGATCTTGGCCGTATGGTTATCAATAGTAGATGTAAAGCTTTCTTCTTTCAGTGCCGGCACTTCTTTCATCACCCACCGGTAATCTTCCACGTTGGCCGTAAAATTAAATTTGTCGGATGCGCCGGCTCCGCGGGAGTCCACCACCTGGAAAGATTCCTTTCTTTCCGTTTTTTCATTAAGATCATATTTCTTGTACCCCTGGGTCAAAAAAACGTAGCCGAGAAATTCCGGCATCGAAAGATTGTACTCACTCCATAAACGGGGATACGCTCCCTGGAATTCCCAGGGCTGCAGGTTGTTAAGGAAGTCGGACCGGAGCGTATACTCATATTCAATGATGGAGCCTTCCTTTACATTGGGAAAACTGAATTTCTTCACCACCCAATTCTTATTGATCTTATCCTTGAATACATTCGCCTTTACATCCAGTTTGGATTCTACCACTTTTCCATTCACCAGGTTATACGTAACGGCTTTTAATTTATCGAGTTCTTCCTCATCATCCCCGTTCGAATAAAGCCGGAGAGACACATCGGCCATGTCATAGCCATTTTTATTCAGGATATGTACTCTTTTATAATGTTTATAGACCAGGGAGAACCAGCCCTTGCTGTTACCTTCGATCTGGCTGGAGCCGATATCCGCGATCACGACAGCGTTAGCATTGCTGTCAATAGCGTAAACTTTGGGCGCAAAATCTTTTTCAGAAACAGCACCGAATTTCGCGGTACTCTTGCTTTGCGCCAATACAAATCCGGAAAAGGTCAGCAGGATGCTGCCGGCAGCCAGTTTTAGCATCATAGTTAGTGGTTGTGTGGTAAAATATATATTATACCCTTCTTCAATTTTACATAAAAAAAGTCAAACTTGCTACGGAGAGGGGTATAACGCCATTTCTCCTTAAAGGACAAGAGTCACCCATGGATTTGTTGCAGAAACATACCGCTTTTATTAAAAAAACAGCCACAAAGCTGGGATTTGACTATTGTGGCATCGCCCGGGCACAAAAACTGGAAGAAGATGCGCCGAGATTGGAGAACTGGTTGAAAAAAGGCATGCAGGGTACCATGAGTTATATGGAGAATTATTTTGATCTGCGGATCGATCCTACGAAACTTGTACCCGGTGCCCGGTCGGTGATCACGTTGTTAAAAAATTATTATCCTTCCCGCCAGCAGGTTACTGGTTCGCCCAAAGTCTCCAAATATGCTTTTGGAAAAGATTATCATGATGTGATAAGGCAACAACTGAATGAATTTCTTGGTTTGATCAGGGAGCATACCGGGGATATCCAGGGCCGGGGTTTTATCGACAGTGCCCCCGTACTCGAAAGATCCTGGGCCCAGCGAAGCGGGACGGGCTGGATCGGGAAAAATGGCAATCTCATCAATAAACAAAGTGGATCTTTCTATTTTATCGCAACACTTATCACTGATCTTGTCCTGGAATATGATGACCCGTTTGTAAAAGATTATTGCGGTACCTGCACCCGATGTATAGATGCCTGCCCGACCGAAGCGATCCTCCCCGGTAAAGTAGTTGATGGGAGTAAATGCATTTCCTATTTCACGATCGAACTAAAAGAATTGCTGATCCCCGAAACAATGAAAGGGAAATTTGACAACTGGATGTTTGGTTGTGATACCTGCCAGGATGTTTGCCCCTGGAACCGTTTTAGCCAGCCACACCGGGAAGCGGCTTTTGAACCCCTTCCCGAAATATTAAATCTCTCGACCAAAGAATGGGAAGAGATGAGTGAAGAAACTTTCCGGAAGGTCTTTACGGATTCCCCGCTCCGCAGGGCAAAATTCAACGGGATAAGGCGTAACCTGAAATTCATACAGGAAGGCGACTAAAAATCATTCCCCTTCCTGATCGCCTGCAGCTGCTTCTGGAACTCTGTCCATACTTTGGCAGCATCCGGGAACTTATAATACTTACTAAAGAGTTTTTGTGTTTCCGCGATATTTTTTCCAAAAGAATAATAGAAGACCGCAAGGTTCATGGCAAATTCTTTCCTTAGCCCATCATCTTGTGCACTAACCTCTTCTAGTTTTTGGTAAGGCTGTTCGCCCAGTTTACCCAGGTTATCATTAATGATGCTCCGCAATTCGGCGTCGCCGGGAATGATCACCAGTTTACCTTTTTGGTATTTCAACAGGATACCGCGGACTTCTACCGGTGCACCGTCAGTGGTATCCACATAAGCGCAGGCAAAACAGGTGAAGAAATAACCCAGCTGCTGGTAAAAATTAAAAGCAAATACGTTGTTGTTGGATACGCAGACATCACCGGCAAAGGTTTTGGCGGCATACTGGTATTTATTGATCCCGGTGTTCTTAAAAAAATAGAACTCGTCGCAGCAATGAGCGCCGCCGGTATGGTTCATGATAACCAGTTCTTTTTTTGTATCCCCGTCAAGGTCTACCAGGCCATATGCCTGCATGGATGACAATTCCGCCCTTGATGGTGCATTGACAGCAACGCCGCCAGGGTGAATGGATGACAGGAAAGCGGACAGTTTCATCGTCTTTTGTGTCTTTGTGACGAGCAGGAGTTTAGCAGGGTTTTCTATTTTTTCAGTGCGACTAAAGAAATTCGCGGTACAGTCGTATTCTTTTTCCACCACGCTGTCATGTTGGTTCAGTACCGTATCTGTCTGTGCCCCTGCTGAGCCATAGGTGCAAAGAGCTATAAAAAAATAAAGGATCTTCCTGTTGTGGTGCATGTGTGGTACATTTTGATCAATAAAATTAAGCATAACAGGGACGATACAAAAAACAAAAAAGCTGCCAGGCAGCTTTTTTGAAATTGATCCTTTATGAATGATTAACCCGTTTGGCTGAGTTGAATATTGACAGGTATTTATAGCCCCGTAGGGGGTAAATGTCAGTAGAAAAAAATATTCAATACCATTTTAGCTCCGTAGGAGCGGCATGTAATATATTTCGCTCCGCCTATGGCGGACTGAAAATCATTATAAATTACATTTTCTACTGACATATCGCCTCTCTGAGGCTAGAAAAATTAACTCCGCCAATGAGTTAACTTAATAACTTACCGGAACCGTCACCTGCGTCTTGTCCCATTCAATGATCATCTCATTTCGTTTATCGTCAAAGTGTATGGTCAATTGTTCCACTATATGATCCAGGTTCTTTACAGGCACTTTTACTCCAGCTACGTCTTTGTCCTTGTATTTCTCATAATCAAAAGCTCCCCATTGACCCAGTTGGCTATTGAGGATGATGAGCCATTCTTTTTCCATCGGCATGGCAAACATGGTATAGGTTCCTTTGGGAACAGCCTGTCCGCCAAATTTTGTATCCTTATTAAAAGTGATCGTGGTCGCCTCATCAGCACCTAACCGCCATACGGAGCCAAATTTTTCCAGCCCGCCAAAAATATCCCTGTCTTTTTTATAGGGCCGGCCATAGGTCACGTTCCCATTTGCATAGGTCACTGTATCATGCGGGCTTTTTCGTTGTTCTCCCTGTCCGTAACTGTTAACGACAGTAAATAGGACAAGCAGTAATTGTAGTTGTTTCATAAAAATATTTTTAGAGAATTAAAATTAGGAAGAATGCCCGCGGTGGTATTACCGTTCATCTCATTTTTCCAGCAGGGTCTTCAGGTTACCCAGCCCCTTCTCCATCAGCGGGCCATATCTTTTTTCCAGCAGCAGGCTGGAGAATTTTTCCCAGGGATACCAGCGGAGATGAAAATCCATATACCACTGAACCGTTACGGTATTGGGTGCCGATGAAGGATATAGGTTCCAGCCTGTTGCAGTTTCTCTTACTCCCGCCCCGGAAGTAACGGCTGTTACGGAACTGTCACTGCTGCTGGTAATTTTCATAACAACCTGCAAACTATCTGCCCTTGGGTACCATTTTATCCAGTTTGCCGGATCGTTTAATTGAACCAGTACGGAATCCCTGTTTGAATTGATATCTATCGCTTTGGATATACGAATATGGGAAGGAAAGAAAAGTGAGATCCCCGTGATGAGCAGCGAAAAGAAAATAAGACTGATGATCCCGAGTTTAATGATACGCATAAACGTACGGCCGCTTTACTTTATATACTTATATACTATTCACTACTCACTACTCACTACTCACAACACCCTATTCCCACTTCAACACCCTTATCGCGATCGTATAAATAACGACCATCCAGATAGCAAGTATGCCGATCTCCCGCCAGCAATCCAGGATGCTTTGTCCTTCAAAAGCTATTTTGCGCATGGAGTCATTGAATTGCGTCAGGGGAAGTACGTGGCAGATCTCCTGCAGCCATTTGGGAAAGACCTCGATCGGGAAAAAAGTTCCTGATAACATCATCTGGGGAAAACCAAAGAGATTGATCAATAATGGTATACTGGTATCACTTTTCACGATGCTGCTGAAGATCAATCCTACCCCCATCAGCAGGAAAAGCATCAGTACGGCCATCAGGATCATCTCGATCACGGTTAAGGCGCCGTGTTGCAAAGTAAAATTGAGAAAGAAGTGACCGACCAATATCAATACGATCACGTTCATCAACTGGAAGAATAGCCGGCTCATCCCGATACCCAGTAATATATTGAGGCGATTGACAGGGGAAGCATAAAAACGTTTCAGCACCAGTTGCTCCCGGAGACTGAAAAAAGTAAAGGCGATACCAAAAAGCGTGGAGAACAGGATGGAGAACCCCAGCTGTCCGGGAAGGATAAAATCGATCTGGCGGTATTGCCGCACTTCTGCTATCTCCGGTTTACCAATGATGATATGCTCATCTTTGCTGCCCGTAGCAGCCAATTCATTGCGGAGCCTGATATAATCCAGAACCTGCATAAAAGCCCCGATAGTATTAGTACTGGCCGAAGTGGTTTTGACATTGACAAGATACCTGGGGGCCGTGGAAGAATCAGCAACGCTGCTGATGGAAAGTATACCTGTCAACTTGCCTTTATTAAGATCCTTGTTCCGTAAAACGGTATCAGTATAGGTTACAAGACGAACCTGCGGGTGGTTTTTGATCGCCTGGTAAAGGGGACCTGTCGTATCCGAACCGGGAGCTATGGCGATCCTGTAACTTGGAGCACCGCCATTACCAAAGGCCCCGAATATCATGATAAAGATGATGGGGAAGAGAATACTGAAAATGATGGCACTCGGGTTGGCAAAAATGGCTTTAAAACTGGCCCGGGTAATTGCCCATAAGGCCCTTGACTGGCTATAGCGTTGCGGCATTGATGAAATGTTGGTGGACAAATGTATTTAATAAATGGTTCAATAATGGAAAAATCCAATGAGGGAGGATGGATACACTTGAGTTTTTTACCACAGATTACACAGATTAACTCTTCACAGATTACACTATGTTACCTGTACCCAAAGCAGTGTAATCTGTGGTAAATTTTGTATTCCACTGGTCGAAAGCGGAAAATAAAGATATTTGAACCATTATGAACAGGGCATTCTTATTGACAGGCGCTAATCTTGGTAACCGGGAAGAAAATCTTGCCAAAGCAAGAGAATTGCTCGGGCAGCAATGCGGAACGATCATTACCGCTTCTTCTCTTTATGAAACCGCCGCCTGGGGAAAGACCGATCA
>JANMKG010000385.1:0-34281 GCA_031371915.1 Chitinophagaceae bacterium
CCGGCGGCTTCGAGAGCAGCGCTCTTTATTATGCTCTACCGCGGTTACCCTATGCTGCAATTACCTTTCCAGTTGCTGAATGCCCTGCTGGAGATAGATGAACAGCTTAGTTCCTGGCGTTACCGGCATATGAATATGGTACACCGTATGATCGGGATGCGGATTGGCACCGGTGGGAGCACCGGTAAGGATTACCTGAAAGCGGCGGCGGACAAACATTATATCTTTAAAGAGATCGCGCAGCTGAACAGTTTTTTGATAGAAAGAAGAAAGCTCCCGGTACTTCCGGCAGCGATCGAAAAACGCCTGGGATTTGTCTCCCATTAAAAAAACCTTGCTCCCCCGTCAATGATCCTGTAAGGATTCGAAAAGAAACGGTCAACAACTTTATTGAAATCATCCTTGTACACGACGGGTGTGCTGTGTCCCGATCCCGGCAATATCCATAAATAAGATCGCGGAATATTTTTATAGATCAGCATTGTGTGCTCTTCTTTGATCACATCATGATCACCACCGATCACCAGCGCCGGGCAACTTATTTTATGCAAGTCGGACAGGGGTATATGAGGCTGCTCTGCCAGCAGACGAAAAAGTTTGAGTGAATTTTTTTCTTCGGTAGTCTTATTGGCTTTGAGCTTTAAACCGATCAGTGCCGGCATCACCATATCCCAGATCTGCTTGGGTACAGCGGTAGTATCCGGAACTAGGTTAGCACCGGTGATCGCCATCTTCCTTACTTTTTCGGGGTGGCGGATCGCTAATAACAATGCATTAATCCCGCCGTCACTCCAGCCAATAACATAAGCAGAGTCGATCTTCATCATATCAAGGAGGGCAGCATAATCATCGGCCATCATTTCATAACTAAGGCTGTCCCCGGTATCTGCTGAATTACCCTGTGACCGGCTATCTGCAATGATCACTTTATACTTCTTGCTGAAATAAGGGATCTGGTAAATAAAATTATTGATAGAGCCGCCATTTCCGTGGATGATCAGGAGCGGCTGTCCTTTTCCATATACTTCACAATACATTTTGATACCCCTGATTGCATAGTATTTCCCGGTAAGCTTATTCTTCCCATAGGGGCTTTTCGGGTCATTCATCCCCTTTTGAAAATCTTCCGCTAACTTATTAAAGTCCTGCGCAACTAAATGGAATGACAAAAAAAGGCCAAGGACAATGATGGGAAAAGACTTTCTCATATCGGTAAGTTTTACCAAATATAAACAAGAACGGGATCGCAGCATTGCAACCCCGTTGTCCCTGATAAAAAGAGAGGATATATATTAAAAGGTATACCGGATGCCAAGTCCACCCCAGCTGCCTACAAACCCACGATTATCACCAAACTCAAATGAAGGCTGCCAGTCGAGCGATACATTGATCGGGGCTCCCTTGAATTTGTAATCGAGTCCAAGTACGCCATCTATCCCGATAAAACTTCCATCGCCATATTTCGTATTGTAAAATCCAACATGTGCACCCGGGCCGATGTACCATTTAAGACCCGAAGCACCACTGATAGGCCCATGTATTTCGTACAAGCCTGTTATTCTTGTTCCATGGCTCCAGAAATAACCGATGAGTTCCATGGCATTATTTTCTGTTAGAAAATGTTTGAAAGAAATACCGCCACCATCCCAAACCTTAACGCCAAGAGCGTTCCGGTAAGTTGACCCACCGCCGCTTTTACTTTGGGCCTGGGAAAGCGTAACAAAAGCCAAACAAACAAGAACAAGAGAAATTCGTCTCATACAATTGGTTTAATATGATTAGTTATAACCCTATCTATTCCATTTTTGTGCCAAAATGTTAAGGAGGAGTAAAAAAGTGTTCGCAGGAATTATTTTTGCCTGATTCTCAGCAAAAAATAAAGGAAGACGATCGCTGCAACGATCGCAGTAGTAAGAAAAGTAGAAGTGCTCCCAAAGTTTGTCCATAAAGCACCTGCAATGATGCTTGCTGATAAAGTGCAGAGGCTTTCGCAACTGGTATAAAAACCAATCGCCGTGGCCGTGTTCTTTCCTTCTGCAAGATTGGTGATCCAGGCTTTAATGACACCTTCGGTGGCAGCCGCATACAGGCCATACACAGCAAACAGCAGGAAGATAACACCCACGGAGGGTGTAAAAGCAAACCCTCCGTACACGATAATGAATAAGCCAAAGCCGAGCAGGATAACCTTTTTAAAACTAAGCTTGTCTGCCAGCATACCCATGGGATACGAGGCAAACGCATAGACAAGATTGTACAGGATATACGCAGCGATAGTAATACTGTCTGAATTAAAAGTGTTACCAAGGAAAGTTATTGTGCCGTTGCCAATTGTTTCTTTGGTGATCAGTAACAGGAAAATATCAGAACTGTTGAAAAGGGCAAACAGTAATAATCCGGCGACCACACTTTTAAATTGAGGGGTGGCTATCTTCCAGTAATTAAAAAAAGAAAAAAAATTTCCTTTCTTTAATGTAGATACAGGTTGTTTTTTCTCCTTGAGTAAAAAAATAAAAAGAATGGAAAGAATACCCGGGATAAAGGCGAGATAAAAAAGCGTTTTGTAATCACCCGGGTAAAAGAAAAGGAATACTAAGGCTGCAATGGGACCAATAGCAGCACCCACGGTATCCAGGCTGCGGTGAAAACCAAATACCCTTGCTTTTGTTTCCGGGGTGGCTTCCTGGGAAAGCAATGCATCCCTGGCAGCTGTACGCACTCCTTTGCCCAACCGGTCTGTGGTTCTGACAAAGAAAATCCAGAGCGGGTAAGTAAATACAGCCATCAATGGTTTTGAAATTGTGCTTAACAGGTAACCAAGTTTTACAAATGGAAGGCGCAATCCTTTTTCATCACTGAGTTTTCCAAAATAACCTTTGCTGATACCGGCTGTAAAATTCACCAGGCCTTCCAGTACGCCGATCCAGAAAACAGTGAACCCGATCTGTTTTAAATAGACCGGCATGACCGGGTAAAGCATTTCGCTGGCAATATCCGCGAGCAAACTAACGATCGATAAGATCAACACCGTTCTTGTAATGATCCGCATACATTGAAGATAGCTTAAATTATATTTTGAGTAGCGGGTTGTGAAACAGTACAGGTAAGGTCAGCAGCAAAATCATAGTTAGCGGAGTTTACTTAAAATACCCGGATAATACGAACGTAAAATTTCTTTTAACCACAATTTCTCAAAATCCTCCGGGCAAAAAAAAACCTTACCCCGCAAGGTTTGGCTTTGCTAATTCAAATTATTTCCTCCACCTTTGCTCCCAACCTGCCTGTCGGTAGGCAGGTAAAATCCGATAACAATTAATGGGACTTTTTAACTGGTTTACACAAGAAATAGCCATCGACCTGGGTACTGCCAATACCCTTATCATACATAATGACGAAGTAGTGGTAAATGAGCCTTCAATCGTCGCCCTGAACCGTAATAATCCGAAAGAAGTGCTGGCCGTTGGGAAGAAGGCGCTGATGATGCACGAGAAAACCCACGAGAGTATCCGTACGGTTCGTCCTCTGAAAGACGGTGTGATAGCGGATTTCAACGCTGCGGAACTGATGATCCGGGAGCTGATCAAACTCGTTTACCCCAAAAAACCCCTGTTTCCCCCCAGCTGGAGAATGATGATTTGTATTCCTTCTTCGATTACGGAAGTGGAGAAAAGAGCGGTGCGTGACAGCGCCGAGCAGGCCGGGGCTAAAGAAGTTTACCTGATCCATGAGCCAATGGCCGCTGCGCTGGGTATCGGGATTGACGTAGAAGAGCCTGTGGGCAATATGATCATCGATATTGGAGGTGGAACAACGGGTATCACTGTGATAGCCCTTGCTGGTATTGTATGTGACCAATCCATCCGTATCGCGGGCGATGAATTCACGGCTGATATCATGGAAGCTCTCCGCAGGTATCATAGTTTGCTGATCGGGGAACGTACCGCTGAGCAGATCAAGATACAGGTAGGTGCTGCTATGAAAGAGATCGATAACCCGCCGGATGATTTCCCTGTAAACGGCCGTGACCTGGTGACCGGTATCCCCAAACAAATAATGGTTAGTTACCAGGAGATCGCCGAGGCACTGGATAAAAGTATTTTCAAGATCGAAGAAGCGATCCTGAAAGCCCTGGAACAAACTCCCCCGGAACTGGCGGCTGATATTTATCGCCGTGGTCTTTACATTACGGGTGGTGGCGCCCTGTTGAGAGGGCTGGACAAAAGACTGAGCAATAAGATCAAGTTGCCGGTCCATGTAGCTGATGATCCACTGAAAAGTGTGGTTAGAGGCACGGGAATTGCTTTAAAAAATTACAGCCGGTTTCCCTTTGTAATGAGATAAGCCGGCAGGGAAAGAAGGAGCGTTATCTGTACCCTCCAACTTCAATCTTGTGCCTTAATCCATGCGTAATATATTTCTCTTCATTCGCCGGTACATTACTTTTTTCACTTTCCTTCTATTACAGGTGGTGGCTTTATGGTTTTTGTTCACCTATAACCGGTTTCACCGCGCCCGTTTCCTGGGCTTTGCGAATGAAGTGACCGGTCGGATTAATTCCCAGTACAACCAGGTGGAAGATTATTTCACACTCAAAGAGGAGAACCGCCGGGTTCACCGGCTCAACGACTCTCTCATGAACCTGTTACCCCGTAACTATATGCGTCGTGACAGCAGTATGAAAATGATCCAGGACTCTGTACCATACGATACCCTGGGGAACTACCGTCGTTATTTCTCCCGCCCGGCTACCGTTGTTTATAGCACCGTAAATGCGCAGAAGAATTATATACAGATCAACCGCGGTTCCTCGCAGGGGATAAAAGATAATATGGCCGTGGTGGGTTCCGATGGGAGTGCGGTTGGAGTAGTGGTCAATGTGAGCAGTAATTTCAGCCAGGTAATGAGTTTGCTACATGTCCAGAACTCGGTAAGTGCTTCCCTGAAACGAAGCGGTGATTATGGTACCGTGGAGTGGGATGGGAAAGATCCCCGCTTTCTCCTGTTAAGAAGGATACCTAAATCCGTTGAAGTAAAAAAAGGCGATACAGTACTGACCAGTTCAGTGTCCTATAATTTCCCTCCGGGTTATATGATCGGTACGATCGAGGATATCCAGCTGGACAATACGACCGGTATGTATATCCTGAAACTGAGGACATCCGCCAATTTTTATAACCTTCAGCAGGTCCATGTTATTGAGAATATTGAAAGGGATGAACAGGTAAAACTGTTCGAGGATACCAAAAAGAAAATCGAACAAGTTAAAAAAAGCCCCCGGTGAGCGACTTCTTAAGAAATATACTACGACTGGCCTTTTTTATACTGGTACAGGTATATGTGCTGAACAAGATCCCACACCTGCACCGGTTCATCACTCCTTATATATATTATCTTTTCATTTTATGGCTCCCTTTCTCTGTTTCCAGGTTTTGGTTACTCATCATCGGGTTTATTACGGGTCTTACTCTTGACTATTTTATGATGACGCCCGGTTTGCATGCGGCAGCCTGTGTCCTGGTAGCTTATGCCCGCCCTTTTCTTATCGGCATCCTTACCCCCAAGGACAGTTCGGAATTCAATTACCGGGAACCTTCGCCGCGGGCCATGCAATGGACACCTTATGCAGTGTATGTTTTTGTGCTCACGCTCCTCCATCATGGCTATATGGTATTTCTTGAATGGCTCGATTTCGGAAGCTTCTTAGGATTTCTTATCAAGGTCATCGCCACCACTGGTATCAGCCTGTTGCTGATCTTCACTGCCGAATTACTTTTCCCAAGGCGGCTAAAGTTCCGGACAAATACTGCGTAGTTTATATCATTGCGATCCGGGCCGATAGAAAAAATTCTTAAAAGATATTTTATTCTCAAATAGATTTGGAAAGCGCCTCTTCTAATTCGTACTTTGTATTTTATTATTATTTCCTCACCCGAATTCCATAACTCTTCCTGGCACTGGCCGGGATGTACTCTGTTCCATGCCTGTGTTCAACCAATCAAGAAGCCGTATCATCCGCCTTATCTTCTTGGTTGCTTTCCTGGTCATCCTCGCGCAGTTGTTTTATCTCCAGGTCATTTCGGGTAAGTTTGGCCGCCTGGCCGATGAAAATGCCATTTTGCGAAAAACGGTCTATCCGCCGCGGGGCCTGTTGCTCGATCGTAAAAAAAGAGCCATCCTGAACAATACCCTTACCTATGACCTGATGGTAACGCCTGCACAGGCTAAAGGGATCGATACCATATTTTTTTGCCGGTTGATGGAGATTGACACAGCTGAGTATCACAAAAGGATCGTTACGGCAATCATTAAAAACAGTTCCCAAAAACCTTCCGTATTCGAAGCTTCCTTACCACCCCAGAAATATGCACGTATCCAGGAAAATCTCTGGCGTTTCCAAAGCGGGTTTTATATACAGGAAAGACCTATCCGGTCCTATCCTTTTAACGCGGGAGCCAATATTATGGGATATCTCGGCGAAGTGGACACCAATTACCTGAAGAAACATTCGGAGGAGGGCTATGTGAGTGGTGACTACGCTGGTATGACAGGTATCGAATCGAGTTATGAGAAAGCGCTGATGGGTGAACGGGGAGTCCAGGTCCTGATAAAGGATAATTTCAGCCGTATCCAGGGTTCTTATGAAAATGGTGCCCTGGATGAGCAAGCTGTTGCTGGCAGTAATTTGTACACCAGCCTGGACATCGAGTTACAGCAACTTGGAGAAAAATTAATGAACAATAAGGTTGGATCCATCGTGGCTATCGATCCCAAAACGGGCAGTATCATTGCGATGGTCAGCAGTCCCACCTATAACCCCGGCTACCTGACAGGGGCGGAAAGAAGAAAACACTTTTCTGAATTATATACCGATCCGCGACTGCCATTACTCAACCGTGCCGTGAATGCAAGCTATGCACCTGGATCTACTTTTAAAACATTGCAGGCGCTGGTGGGACTGGCCGAGGGAGTGATCACCACGCAAACGAGTTTTAGTTGTTCGGGAGCTTTTTATGGTTGCGGCAGTGGAAACCCCATGGGATGTCTTGATCCGGGAACTTTTCATTTATCAACCGGCATCACACACTCCTGCAATACTTATTTCGCGAACGTAATGCAACGGGTAATTAATAATCCAAAATTTCCCAGCCAGGACAGCAGTCTCCGCAATTGGAACCGTTATATGTATGCTTTTGGTTTGGGACACCGGCTTGGCGTGGATATACCGACCGAGCAAAAAGGAACTATTCCCACCCCGGAAATGTTCAATAAGGTCTATGGTGCCGGTCACTGGGGATTTTGTAATTACCGTTCGGTTAGTATTGGCCAGGGAGAAGTAACGGCAACACCGATACAGGTGGCGAACGAGATGGCCTTTATCGCCAATAAAGGATGGTTCATCATCCCGCATATTGTTGATTCAATCGAAGGAGGAGATAAGTTTGGATTGCTTGACAAATATAAAGTGAGGAATGTACCTATTAATATACCGGACAGCATCTTTGAAGCAGTGCATGATGGTATGCAGGGGGTAATGGAAAGCGGTACCGGGCGTGGCGCCAAAGTGCCTGGGATCACTGTTTGCGGCAAAACGGGAACGGTAGAGAATTATTACCGTGGGGTAAAACAGCCAAACCACTCTTTTTTCTGTGCTTTTGCTCCCCGCGAGAATCCAAAGATCGCGATCATGTGTGTAGTGGAGAACAGCGGCCGTTTTGGTGGTACGTATGCAGCGCCAATCGTAAGCCTGATGATCGAAAAATACCTGAATGATACGATCGCTGCTGACAGGAAGCCGCTTGAAGAAAGAATGGCCAGCATTAACCTGATCCCGCCATTGATGCTGCAGAAAATGAAGACAAAAGATTCCCTGCAAAGAGTAAAAGAAGCGGAGAAAGAAATAAAAAATGACCTGAAAAATATCAAAGACACTTTGCAATCGGAAGATAACTTGACCGAGGCAGAGTTGCGGGTTGGCAAGCCAAAGGAAAATAAGCTGCCGAAGGACACGCAACAAAAGAAACCGGTAAAAATTGATATGGTCGCCCCGGAAAAACAAAAAGAGCCTGTAGTCAATAAGAAGGATTCAGCCAGGAAATAAACATGAACCAGCGAAACCCAGCTATATCGAAAGGGATTGATTGGAGCCTTGTGTGGATCTACCTGTTGCTGGTAGCCATTGGGCTTACAGCCATCTTTGCGGCAACTTATAAGGAAGGAGATCCGGTTATACAAAGTTTCCTGAAATTTAAAACCGATTACAGCAAGCAGTTCTTTTTTTTCTGCGTCGGCACGGTCATCGCTTTTTTTATTCTGCTGACCGATAGTAAATTCTTTTCGGCGACCGCTAACCTGGGTTATGCGCTGGGTATTTTTCTTTTGCTGATGGTGTTTCCCTTTCACTCAAGGATAAAAGGAACGGAATCTATCATCAAGATGGGGGCCTTTAATTTTCAACCCGCGGAATTCTGTAAGGTTTTCGTCGCGCTGGCCCTGGCAAAATACCTCTCAAGACCCGAAACGGATTTTTCGAGGACCCGGTCGCAACTTATTGCCGCCGGTATCGCGCTTTTACCTGCTGCGCTTACCATTTTGCAAAATGAGACGGGGCTTGCGTTGGTATATTTCTCTTTTTTTATTGTCATGTACCGGGAAGGTCTTCCTTCCAGTATCCTGCTGGTGGGCTTTGCAGTAGCAGCCCTCATCGTTGGGACCATCGTAGTGGAGCCAAATACCCTGGCGATCATTCTTACCGTGATTGCGATACTGGTGATCTATGCGTTGAGACGACCGATCAAACGCCGCAAGGCTGTTCTGACCATGATTATTTTTACCTGGATACTCTGTGTGGGTATCCAGCGTTTCGCGGTGCCTTATATCTTTAAGAACATATTGCAGAAACACCAGGTTGAAAGGATATATGACCTCTTTGGCAAGGACAATCCTTACCTGAAAAAAGGGGAGGCAGAAACGGCTGAGGTAACAGAGAAGAAAAAGGAAAGCGGCAGCAGCTATAATGTACGTCAATCAAAGATCGCCATTGGAAGCGGAAGGATCTTTGGGAAAGGGTTGCTCAAAGCCACGCAGACCCGTTATGATTTTGTACCAGAGCAGCGTACCGATTTTATATTTTGTACCGTAGGGGAGGGGTTTGGCTTCCTGGGAAGCAGCATCCTGCTGGGCTTATACCTGGTCCTGCTTTTCCGGATCGTTACGATCGCCGAACGGCAACGAAGCACCTTCAGTCGTTGTTACGCTTATGGAGTAGCGGCTGTTTTCTTTTTTCATATGGCCATCAATATCGCCATGACGATAGGGCTGGCACCGGTGATAGGTATCCCATTACCATTTGTAAGTTATGGGGGCACATCCCTGCTGACTTTTACCATCCTTCTTTTTATTTTGATACGCCTTGATGCCGACCGGCAGATGGTGCTGAGATGATTTTGAAAAGGGGAATTGGGAAATTGGAAAATTGTGTCGCAACTTGCGTTGTATATCAATTCAAAATTTCCCGATGCGTATCATCCCGCTTTCAGAAGGCACATTCACCATTGATAAAACAAAACTTTTTGTACCCTTTGATGAGGGCAGGGATAGTATACAGGAAAGAACATCCGGCAGCTTGCTGGTAGAAGTACAACCTTTCGTAGTGATCACTTCAAAAGATATTTTATTACTGGATACCGGTCTGGGTTTTGAGAAGAACGGCACGCTCCAGTTACACCAGAATTTGATGGATGCCGGGATCAATCCTTCGGAAGTGACAAAGGTCCTGATGAGTCATTTGCACAAAGATCATGCAGGCGCGGTGGGGATTGAACGGGAAGGGTTGGGAAGCCGGCTGTCTTTTCCGAATGCAAGGTATTATATACAGCGGGGGGAGCTGGCTTTTGCTTTTGAAAAAGGGTTCCCTTCTTATATTACGGAAGAGCTGGTTTGTTTGCAAAATTCAGCACAGGTTGAGTTGCTGGGCGAAGAAGGGACGATCGATGGTTACATACAATATAAAGTAACTGGAGCACATTCCCCTTATCACCAGGTTTATTGGATCCGTGATGAACAGGAGATCTTTTTTTTTGGAGGAGACGATGCACCGCAGTTGCAGCAGATGAGACACCGGTTTGTAGCCAAGTACGATAATGATGGAAAAAAAGCAATGGAACTGCGGCAGGAATGGTGGAAGAAGGGAGAAAAAGAAAAATGGACCTTCTTATTTTACCATGATATTAAAACGCCAATTTATAAACGCTAATTGACGCTAATTGACGCTAATAAACGCTAATCATCGCTAATAGGTACAGACTATTCTTTTAAAATTCAATTTATCTTCTCCAAAGTTCACCAGGATACCCAGTTTTACCTGGGATACTTTTAAATAGTTTAGTGTTTGTTTGAAGTTATCAAAATGAAATTGGTACGCGGCTTTTAGTTCCAGTATTATAGAATCAAATAGCATAAAATCGGCACAAAAATAATGTTTGAGAATATGTCCTTCATATTGAATCCTAAAAGATTTCTCTCGTTCATAAGGAATTGAATTCTTTTTAAACTCAATTTCTAAAGCATCTTTGTAAACTATTTCCTTAAACCCTTTTCCCAGCAGTATATGAACTTTCATACATAGGCCAATTATTTTGTAACATTCATCTTTAAATAACAGATCATCAATAATATTTTTTTCTTTCATCAATGAAAGCTAGCAGAAAACAATAGATAAGTTTTGGGCAATTAGTCATTAACAAGCGGGAATTCGCTGTTGAACTTAGCGCCTTTTAGCGGGAATTAGCGTTGTTTTTAGGGAATTTGATCTATTCAACCATGAGTTTGTTACGACGGAGAGGTCTCCTGTCTAGCTGTTCCTGCCGGAGTCTTCTCACTTCCTTGATGAAGATTTCCTGGTGCTCGTATATCTGGTTACATCTTTTCTCTCCTACAATATCTTTGAATTCGGTACGGTAACGTATCCGTAACTCTGCGACACGGAGCTGTAAAAGGGGTTTATCATCCCTGTTGGCCAGGAGCGTAGTTTTCCACTCCCTGAAATACCGAAGGAAAATGGGATTGAATCTCTGAGCTTCTGCTTTCGACAGACCCATCCTGCGCTGAATGAATTCACTCATCTTTTCGCGGATCTTGTCATTGGGATTGTCATCCTCCTGCGCCATACAGACCTGCGCGGTAAAAAAAGATAAACCTATTATGATCAGTAATTTTTTCATGGTGTTAATTCATCAGGGCTCCGTCATCATTATTCTCCGTTTCTGTCTCCGGGGTTTCATTCAGGAAATCCTGTATCTCCTTATCAGAAACATCTTTCATTAATTCTTTTATTTCTTCCGGGTTAACAGGACTTACGACCACGTCTTTTTGATTTGGCAACTCTTCCTCTGCCAGTTTAACAAAAGCATCTATATCTTTTGTGTCCACTTTTTTGATACTCTTTTTGATCCATGCGTAAGGCTGGTCTACAGGGTCAAAATGATTACGGGAATTAAAATAGAGAAGACCGGCCAGGGCAATGAACCCGGTTACGACAGCCGCTGCCGCATAGCGGAACCATTTACGGCTCGTGAAAGAAACAACCTTCCCGACGGGTCTATCATGAACAAGTGTTTCAAAATATTCCGGGGGAACAGTATAAGGGGTTTGTTTTTTTAAACCGCCGAGGAAAGGAGAAATCGTTTCGAGTTCTTCTTTCGGGCTTTGATAATGGCTGCTCTCATGAATGGATTGAAGCAGGTTTTTTTCCAGCGTTTCAAAATAACCGGCCGGAACAACGTAAGGATTTTTTTTGGATAGCTTACTCAACACAGGAGATAGATGGTCCAGCTCTTCCGAAGGGGTTGAAGCCTCCATAGCCATTATACGATCAAGTATCCTGTCGGCTAATCCATCAAAATACCCGGCCGGGACGATATAGACATTTTGAGGCTGGGTATCGGCCAACGGGCTGTTCAATTCGATTAATTCTTGTAATATGTTGTCTCTCTGTGTCATTTAACGGTTATAAGATGGATTTTGCTCTCCAAAGTTTAATGATTTAGCATATAATCCTCAATTTTTTTGACGGCATGGTGATAACTCGCTTTCAGAGCTCCTTCACTGGTTTCGAGCACCCGGCTCATCTTCTCGTATGGCATTTCATCGTAATATCTTAAGCCGAATACAATCCTTTGTTTTTCAGGTAGTTGCTGTATAGCAAGCTGTAATTTCCACTCTAATTTATTAGGATCAAAATGTTTATCCGCTTTGATCTTATTGCTAAGCCCGCTTTCCACATCGCTAAGGCTGACGGAAGCTCTTTTTTTCTGTTGTTCGAGATAGGTCAGGCATTCGTTGGTGGCGATCCGGTAAAGCCAGGTATATAGCTGGCTGTCTTCCCGGAAATTTTCCAGCCCGTTCCATACCCTTATCAGTACGTTTTGGAGAACGTCATTGGCATCGTCATGGTCCACCAGCATCCGCCGGATATGCCAGTAGAGTTTCTCCTGGTATTTCCGGATGATCGCCGTATAGGCCTTTTCTTTCGTAAGGGGATTACGGAATTGTACGAGCAATTCACTATCGCTTATTGTTGTCAGGGACATTAATGCGGGGCTTTGGTTCGGTTAGAATACTGGAAAGCCGATTTGTTTAAAGCTGTTTAGTGCTTAAAAATAAAAAAGCAGGTTCACTTTTGAAAGAACCTGCCCATTTAGTTTGAAACAATCTTTTAAGAGTTGTTTTTCCGGGTCATCACTTTCTCCGCAGCTGTTACAATATCCGGGATGTCCAGGCCATATTTTTTCAACAGGTCCATTGGTTTCCCGCTTTCCCCGAAAGTATCTTTAGTGCCGACATATTCAATAGGTACCGGGAAATTTTTCGCGGCAACCTGTGCGATCGCATCCCCTAAGCCGCCAATGATATTGTGCTCTTCGGCAGTTACAGCACATTTTGTTTTACGTAAAGAATTCAGCACTGCCTGTTCATCCAGTGGTTTGATGGTGTGAATATTTATAACTTCTACACTGATCCCCTTTTCCTGGAGGATGGCACCGGCCTGAACCGCGTTCCACACCAAATGACCACAGGCAAAAATGCTTACATCAGAACCTTCGGAGAAATATTGTGCTTTTCCTATTTTAAAATCTTCTTCCTTCGTAAAGATCGGCCAGACTGGACGGCCAAAGCGAAGGTAAACGGGTCCTTTATAATCAGCGATAGCCTGTGTAGCTGCTTTTGTCTGTGCATAATCGCAGGGAACGATCACCGTCATCCCGGGCAACATTTTCATGAGACCAATATCTTCGAGTATCTGGTGTGTTGCACCATCTTCTCCCAGTGTTAACCCTGCATGCGAAGCACAGATCTTTACATTCTTACCACTATACGCAACCGACTGCCTAATCTGGTCATACACTCTCCCGGTTGAAAAGTTGGCAAACGTAGTAGTATAAGGGATTTTACCGCCGATGGTAAGACCTGCTCCAATACATATCATATTGGCTTCCGCGATACCTACCTGGAAAAAACGGTCGGGAAACTCTTTTATGAACTGGTTCAGTTTTAATGAGCCAGCGAGGTCGGCTGTTAATGCAACGATATTGGGGTTTTTTCTTGCTGCTTCAACAATACCATCACCAAAACCACTCCGGGTATCTTTGTTCCCGGTTGACTGTATTTCCTTTAACAACATGTAATTGATTTAAGTTGGGCAAATGTAAGCTAAGAGGATAAAAGAGGAAAAAGAGATAAAGAGTTAATTCTACTAGCTCTCCTTTTATCCTCATTTTTTAACCGGACAGCTTTAATTTCACCCAAAGCTGGCTGGGTATTGAGTCAAGGTGGGGTATAACAAAGAGATCTTTTATCAGCACTCCTTATCTCTTTTTCCTCTTTTAATCTCTTAGCCTAATTCAATTCCCCGGGCTGGCTGGTAAAAACAGTTTCATCCGCTTTCAGCCGTAACTCCCATTTCCAGGCAGTGGACATTATATCTTCCAGGGAGAATTGGGAATCCCAGCGCAATTTTTTTTGCGCCAGGTCTTTATTAGCATAGATGGCTACCACATCGCCGGGCCGCCGGGGACCGACCACGTAATTCAGTTTTACCCCGCTCACTTTTTCAAAAGCCCCGATAGCTTCGAGGACGGAAATGCCTTCCCCGCTGCCGAGATTGAACACTTCGCATGACCCCGGACTTTTTTGTTTTTCCAAATACCCCAGGGATAAGGTATGGGCATGTGCCACATCGCAAACATGAATATAATCCCGTATACAGGAACCATCCCGTGTAGGGTAATCATCCCCGTGTACAAACATTTTAGGAAGACGACCGATCGCTGTTTGGGTGATCGCGGGAATAAGATTCTCGGGTTTACCCAGTGGCATCTCGCCAATCAACGTGGAAGGATGTGCTCCTGCGGGATTGAAATACCGTAATAAGATCGCCTGGGTGGAAGCCTTTTTTACAAAATCCTGCAGGATCTGCTCACTCATTTGCTTGGTGCTGCCGTAAGGTGACTCGGCCGGTTTCTGCGGGGTGAGTTCTGTAACAGGAATAGTGTCTGGGTTGCCATAGACGGTACAGGAAGAAGAAAAAACAAAATGTGGTATAGCGAACTCCTGCACACATTTCAACAGGTTGACGAGGGAACCAAGATTGTTTTCAAAATAGAGGAGGGGGTTTTGGACGGATTCATTTACCGATTTATAGGCAGCGAAATGAATGATCCCCACGATATCTGTATTTTCCTGGAAGATGGCAAACGTATCATCAAAATTGCAGAGGTCAACCTTATAGTTCTTGATTTTTTTACCCGTGATCTGCTCGATCCCTTTTAGTACGTTGGCATTGGAGCGGGAATTATTATCGACAGAGATCACTTCATAACCATGCTGAACGAGATCAACAACCGTATGTGAACCAATAAAACCGCAGCCTCCTGTAACTAATATTTTACGCATAAAAAATCCCGACAAAAGTCAGGATTTTAATTTTAATAATCTATTTGAAATGCGTTTAAAATAAGCTTGCGATTTTGTAAACCCCTGCGGCCAGCAAACCGCTGATCGGGATAGTAAGTACCCATGCCCATAATAAATTGACAGTAACACCCCAGCGCACCGCTGAGAGACGTTTGGTAGCGCCAACACCCATGATTGCTCCTGTAATCGTATGCGTTGTGCTTACCGGTATTTTCAGGGCCTCTGTCACAAAGAGGGTGATCGCGCCGGCTGTTTCGGCTGCTACTCCTTCAAAGGGAGTTACTTTGGTGATCTTGGTCCCCATGGTCTTTACAATTTTCCAGCCACCACTCATCGTTCCGAGGCCAATGGCTGCATAGCAGGAAATAGGCACCCAGTTAGGCATGTGCGCAAAATCCGGTATCATACCCCCGGCGATTAATGCCGCGGAGATAATACCCATTACTTTCTGTGCATCATTTCCACCGTGTCCAATACTAAAGGCCGCGGAAGAGATGAGCTGGAGACGTTTGAACCAATGATTTGCTTTATGGGCATTGAGATTACTCAGGTACAAAGAAAAAATAGCCATGGTCAGCAAAATAAATGACAGCAGTATCCATTTAAAGTTCCTGGAATAAAAAATCACCTGTGCTATATAATTATCATAGTGCGTCTTTTTTGCAAGGATCTCCCTGTCAAACTCAAGGCTGGAATAAAGAAAAATGATCACGAAAACTATCATAGCAAGGGAGAATATTTTTGATGTCCATCCTTTCTTAAAGGAACTCAGGAACCACAGGGACATAATAAAAGCCATGATCATCCCGATCAGCGGTGCGAGAAAGATAAAAGCGGCTGTTTTAAGGATAATAGGAGAATTAACAGCATCAAACCCGCCGTTGGCAATCGCTGCACCGGCAAACCCGCCGATCAATGTATGAGAAGAAGAAGAAGGGATACCCAACCACCACGTAAGAAGATTCCAGCAGATCGCAGCGATGAGCCCGGAGAATATCACCACCATCATATTGCCTCCGAGGATATGATCCGGTTTTACTGTCTTGGCCACTGTATCGGCCACTCCATGATCTTTAAAAATGAAAAAGGCAACAGAATTGAACAGCGCTGCCCAGAGAACTGCCTGGAAAGGGGTCAGCACTTTGGTGGAAACAACGGTAGCGATGGAATTGGCTGCATCATGAAAACCGTTGATGTAATCAAAGATCAGCGCCAGGGCTATGATGGTAATCAGGAAAGGGGTCATAAGTTAATTTGAAAATGAGATTATTTGAAAATTTGACAATTTGGAATTGGTGTACTTTATTTTCAAATTGTCAACATCTTCAAATCTTCAAATTGCATTAAGCGTATTTAATTATGATAGACTCTATCACGTTACTTGCATCCTCGCATTTGTCTGTTACAATCTCCATTACCTGGTAGATCTCTCTTTTCTTGATCACTTCTTTAGCATCAGGTTCTGTATCAAATAATTTTTCAATGCTCATATCAAAAACATCATCAGCCTGGTTCTCGATACTGTTGATCTTGACGAGGGCTTCGGTAATATTCCGCATGTTTTTCATGTCCCGCAGTTCGGTCACCGCAATTTTCACCTGGAAGGCGGCCTGTTCGATCAATTCTGCGAATTTTTGCATACCGGTATCATTTGGATTGACCCGGTAAAAGTTGATTTTTTTCGCAGCGGCATAAATATAATCCGCTATATCATCGAGGGAAGTGGCGAGGTAGTGAATATCTTCCCGGTCGAAAGGAGTGATGAAATTCCTCCCGAGTTCTGTAAACACATTATGGGTGAGTTCATCATTGACGTGTTCAAGATCCTCTACCTGTATGATCAGGGCGGCCCTTTTATCAAAATCAGGTTCCGCAATGATAGCTCTCAATAGCGAGCCCATCGTGGCGGCATTTTGCGCTATTTTTTCAAATAATTCATAAAAGATCTTATTCTTTGGCATGAAGATCTTCAGGAAGGATTGTAGTGCCATTTGTTTTTGATTTAATGTTCGTTTTTAAACCGAACAGGTTCACGAAATTACCGGCGGAACGTTAAGGCAGCCGGGGAATGGGCAGAATTAATAATTAATTAATATATAGATAAAATTAAGGTAACAATTGAATAACAAAGACTTTATATTGCAGCAATTTCAGACAGCGTATGCTTCCTGCAACATCAACCCCGCTGAAAAGAGTTTCTGTTCTCTTTTTTTTCCTTTTCCTTTCGGTGTCAGGCTATTGCCAGCGATACCTGACAGAACTTGACTCTTCCTTATTCATTAAAGACACGATTCGCCCTTTCCTGAAAAAATTCGAGAATTTGAAGATCTCCGGTTATATGCAACCCCAATTCCAGGTGGCGGAAGCAGATGGGGCACAAAGTTTTGCAGGAGGAAATTTTGCCCAGTTTTCCCATAGCCGTTTCATGCTGCGCAGGGCCCGGGTAAAAATTGATTACCTGCTTACTTCAAAAGCGAAACTTCCCAAAGCCTTATTTACTTTCCAGGTAGATGCAACGGAAAGGGGCGTTATTGTAAGGGATGTATTTATTCGGTTATATGAAACAAAAAATAATAATTTCTCCCTCGCAGCAGGATTTTTTGCCCGTCCCTTTGGTTATGAAGTAAACCTGGGATCTTCTTTCCGGGAAAGCCCGGAACGGGGAAGGATGTCACAGACACTAATGCCCGGGGAAAGGGATCTTGGTGCCATGGTCAGCTTTGAACCACAGGCGAAAACAAATAAATTTTACCACCTGAAATGGGATCTAGGGTTCTTTAATGGGCAGGGACAGACCGGCACCACTGATTTCGACAGCCACAAGGATCTTATCACAAGAATCACCCTGAAACCCTATACCATCAATAAGCTGGAAATTGGAGCAGGTCTTTCTTTCCTCCGAGGGGGATGGAAGAACGGAACCAAATATGTTTATAGTAGTGGTAAGGCTATCAATGGAGATCCCCTGTTTATCGTGGACTCATCGGAGAGTAATTTAGGTAAATCCTCGCCCCGGCATTATTATGGAGCGGATCTGCAAGTAAAACTTCATCATGGATGGGGTGAAACAGAATGGCGGGCAGAGTATTGGTTAGGTACGCAGCCAGGAACTGCCACTTCTACGACCAACCCCGGGACACTACCGAACTCAAACGGGATACTGCTTCCCACTTATGTACGTCATTTTAACGGGGCCTTCTTTTATCTTTTGCAAAATATCATCAATACAAAACACCAGCTGGTAATAAAGTATGACTGGTATGATCCGAATAATAAAGTGAGTAAGAAAGATATCGGGCGTCCCGGCACCAACCTTACAGCGGCGGATATCAAATTCTCCACCCTGGGCCTGGGTTATGTCTATTATTTTAATTCACAGACCAAGGTCACTTTCTACTATGATATTGTCAACAATGAGTTGACCAGTCTTGCCGGCGCCACCGTTGACCAACGGGACAATGTCTTTACCTGCCGTCTCCAGTTCCGTTTCTGATAAGGATAACATTGCCGTAACATGCAGGTCACAATTGCTTAACATGGCCATAACCTGCTGGTAACCTCGCAGGACCACCTTTGCCCGAAATAACTAACTATGTATTTCAGGCTGCGATTGATGATCTCCGTGTTTTGTCTGGGGCTGTTTTCTTTTGTCCAGGCGCAGGGTATAAAGCTTACCGGTAAGGTGTTGAATGAAAAAAATGAACCGCTGGCAGGGGTGTCTGTCAAAATTACCGGCGCAGGCGGTACCACAACAGATATTGATGGACGTTTTTCGTTAACCCTGGTACCCGGTAAAAAATACAATATAGAATTTACAGCAATTGGTTATAGTGCGAAAACGATCAATGAAGCAGAAGTGATCGCAGGCCAGCTAAATGAATTGAATATCACCCTTGAAGTAAAAGCGCAGACGGGGGATAATGTAATAATCAAGACCACTACTTCCACAGCCCGTAAAGAAACCTATAATTCAGCGATCGCTTTTCAGAAAAATACGAATACCGTTTCCCAGGTTGTAAGCGCGGAAGCTATACGCCGTTCCCCTGATAAAAATACGGGGGAAGTTTTGAAAAGAGTACCCGGTACATCCCTGCAGGAAGGAAAATATCTTATTGTTAGAGGACTTGCCGACAGGTATAACCAGGCCATGCTCAACGGTATATTATTAAGTAGTACGGAGCCTGATCGTAAAACATTCAGTTTTGATATCCTCCCTTCCGCCATTATCGATAATATTATCATCAATAAAGCTTTTGTTCCTGAGTTGCCCGGAGAGTGGGCCGGTGGCTTGATCCAGGTAAATACAAAAGACGCGCCTTCGAAGAATTTTTTCAATGTTCAAATAGGGACCGGTTTTAATACCCAAACGATCGGGAAGGATTTTTATGAGTACAAAGGTGGTGGAACGGATTGGCTCGGCTATGATGATGGCACCAGGGGATTGCCCTCCAGCTTCCCGGGCAAATCTGCCTTTTCGCAACTAACACAGGCCCAGAAAACCGCTTATGCGAAAGAGTTTAAGAATATATGGAGCACGAATAAGAAGAGCGGGGCCTCGTTCAATCAAAACCTGGCTTTCAACGGCGGTGTGACTACGAACCTGGGGCCGAAAAATAAATTCGCTGCTGTATTCGCTGTTAATTATAACAGGAGTAATAAAAGGATTGTTTATGAGAACCAGGTAAATACAGTCCAGAATAATATTGCCAACACCAGTTTTGATTATGACAATACCAAATACAGCCAGGATATTTTAGCAGGCGCATTGGCCAATTTTTCCCTGCAGCTGGGCAGCAACAATAAGATCACCTTCAAAAATTTATTGAATGTAAATACGACTGATTATGCCACTACTCGTATTGGCTATGATTTTGACGCGGGCCAGGGTATCAAAGCGAATGAACTCGCCTTTAAGGCTAATACTTTTTTTAATACCCAGGTAACTGGTGAACATAATATCCGGAGAATCGCCACCAAACTACATTGGTTCGGGAGTTTCAATATCCTGGATCAGTATATTCCTGACCAGCGCAGGTTGGAGTATATCCAGGAAATCCCATCCAACCCCAACTCCGCCTATATCGCTTCCATCGGGCAGTCCAATTCATCACAAAAAAGCGGGAGCCGTTATTATGGATTCCTGAATGATTATAATTATACAGCAGGCGGAGATCTTAGCAGGGATTTTACAGTGGGTAAATTCAAGCAAACTGTAAAGGGTGGCTATTTTTTCCAGGTAAAGGACAGGTTGTTTGACTCAAGACCGTTTTCCATTTACTTACCTATTGATAATTTGGCCCTTCGCCGGTTATCTCCGGACCAGTTATTTGCTCCACAGAATTTCGGGGATGGATCCGACAATAAATTTGCTTTAAGTGAATTAGACGGGATCAGCTACCGGTATCTGGCGAATTCCATATTAAACGCGGGTTTCCTCCAATTTGATAATCTCATTAAAGAAAAACTACGTGTAGTATGGGGATTAAGAGTCGAAGACTTTGACCAGATCGTGGGAAGCGTTAAGAAATCAGACTTGCGGCATGTGCATACAAGAGTGACCGACTATTTACCCGGTATCAATGCGACCTATAAAATAAATGGTAAAACGAATTTTCGTGTATCAGGTTCACAAACCGTGATCCGGCCGGAGTTTCGTGAGTTAAGTACTTTTTCTTTTTACGATTTCGACCTGGGAGCCAGTGTTGCGGGATTCACCGGGTTGCTGAGAACAAAGGTCAGCAATTTTGATCTTCGCTACGAAGTATACCCGAGGGCGGGAGAGTTATTTACGCTGGGCTTTTTCTATAAATATTTTAATAAACCGATTGAAGCCTATTTTAATCCCAGTTCGGGGGGAGCCAGCACCTATAATTTCCTGAATGCAAAAGAAGCAAACAGTTTTGGTGCAGAACTGGAGTTCAGGAAAAAACTGGATTTCAGCGGAACCTTAAAAAACTTTACGGTACAAGGTAATATTTCCTATATCTATAACCGTGTATCCAAGATCGGGAATGATGCCGAACGACCGATGCAGGGCCAGAGCCCTTATTTGCTGAACGCCGCTGTTCAGTATGATCTCGAAAAATATGGCATCAATACCACTTTATTATTCAACCAGATCGGCAGGAGGATAACATTTGTCGGCGGTGGCGATCAACCCGCTATCTGGGAGAACCCCCGACCCGTACTTGATTTCCAGCTTGCCAAGAAATTGTTTAAAAATAAAGGAGAAGTAAAACTGAATATCGCTGATATCATTAACAGGCAGGCTATTTTTTATACGGACCTGAACGAGAACAAAAAATTTGATAACGCCGATGCCTTTGCTATTAAAAGAAAATACGGAACAAACATCAGTTTCTCTTTAGGCTATAATTTTTAACTATAAAAACACCATTTTAAAAAAATAAAAACATGAAAAAGTTATTTTTCTATGCGGCCTTGATCGGGATGACAGCAACTGGCTGCCGTAAAATCGAAGTAGATGGCAGCACAACAGTTATCAATAACGGTGGAGGTGCCACTGAAAACACGATCCTGGAAGGAAGGATCAGTCAAAGCCGCACATTAAAAGCTGAGTATACATACAAACTCAGAGGCCTTGTATATGTAACCAATGGGGCTACGCTGACCATTGAGCCCGGAACAAAGATCGTGGGTGAAAATGGAAGACAGGGTGGCTTGATCATTACCCGTAGTTGTAAAATAATCGCAGATGGTACAGCTGCTAAACCCATCGTGTTCACCTCTGAAGCCGCTACTCCCCAACGTGGTGACTGGGCTGGCCTGGTTATATTAGGACAGGCACCTACGAATTCTTCTTTTAACGGGATCCAGGGTATCGGTGCCGTGGAAGGTGGAGTAAATAACAGCGATGGGCTTGGTATTTATGGTACACCCTCTAACCAGGGCCAGCTTCCTGCAGATAACAGCGGTATCCTGCGCTATGTACGTATCGAATATGCGGGTTATGCATTCCTTCCCGACAATGAGATCAACGGCTTAACATTTGGTGGAGTTGGTAACGGTACTATTGTTGATAATGTACAGGTGTCCTATGCCAATGACGATTCCTTTGAATGGTTTGGCGGTACGGTGAATTGCAAACACCTTATTTCTTACAGAACATTGGATGATGACTTTGATACCGACAATGGTTTCAGCGGGAAAGTGCAGTTTGGTATTTCCCTGAGAGATTCTGCTGTTGCCGATATTTCCAAGAGCGAAGCATTTGAAAGCGATAATGATGCTAACGGAAGCTCTTTGTTACCACAAACGGCTGCTGTGTTTTCTAACATGACTGTTATGGGACCAAAAGCAACGCTGGCGAACACAGGAAATAACTTATTTGTATGGGGAGCACAGATAAGAAGAAATTCATCGCTCTCACTTTTCAACTCCATTATCATGGGTTATCCGAATGGTTTGTATATAGATGCAACAAAAGGAGTTCCTACAGATAATAATATCCCCGGCTCTTTGTTTGTGCAGAATACGATCATTGCCGGTTGCACAAATCCTATTTTGTACAGCATTGCCGGGAATGCGAACCCCCCGCTTAATGTTAATACCACGGCTACCATTACTGCCTGGTATAATACACCCGGTTACGGGAACAGTATCATGACCAATTGCAGCGATGTACAATTAACCGCTCCCTTTAATTATACCGCTCCTGATTTTAACCCGGCCGCGGGATCGCCTGCAGCGGCAGGTGCAGCCTTTGCCCATCCAAAACTGGCAACCGGGTTTACATCGGTTACCTATAAAGGCGCTTGCGCCGTAGGAGATACCTGGTGGAAGAACTGGACCAAGTTTTAATGCAGCATAGTTTTAATTTTACAAGCATCCTGGTTGTCCAGGATGCTTTTTTAATAACCCGGTGTTTGTTGTATGAAAAAATTTATTCCCGTCGGCATCGTGTTGTTCTTCCTGGCTTCCTGTTCGCAGCCCCGGAAAAAAAATGCCAGCACAGCTAAAAAGACCATCAATCAACAATGGCTGGATTCCGTGATCAAGAAAGCGGATAGCAGTTACACCAAACCTTACAAAAGATCCGATTTCGTCACGGCTGAATTTTACTGCAACCGGGAGGATTCATCGGTTTGCCAGGTAATGAAGGATAGTACAGGAAGTATCCGCCAGGTCATTCTTGCAAAAAAGGATACGCGTACTTTTTTCGCGCAATACTATGCCAACGGTCAAGTGCAGGCTGACCTGCCACTTGATGAGTTGGGTCAATACCATGGCGAGGCCGTCTATTACTATGAAAATGGAAATAAAGAAAGCTGCGGAGTTTATCGTCATGGCGTGAAAAACGGGGAATGGAAAAATTATGACAGTAAGGCAAATTTGCTTTCGGTGGAAGAATATGGCCAGGATGGCGAATTGATAAAAAAGAAATAAGATTAACCCATGTTCATGGTAAGATAATCTTCCCGTAACAGCAGCGTAATAATTCTACTTCATCTTTACAACAGTTCTTATCCATCCCGGAATGCATCTTTTCAAGTTAGTAATTACCGTCAGGTGCAGATTCTCATGCAGTTGCCACCCAGCGCTGGACAGGCGCGGGGTGGTTTTTTTATGACCAGTCTATCCGGTCAAGAATGAATTCTTCCATATGAATAGGGCATAAAAAAACATTCCAGCGTCACATATTTATATCCAAGTAACTGAAAAGCAATGGGTTAAAAACTTAACACAGGCAAAATTATCTTTGAGTTATTTTCAAGTGAAATCATTTATCACTTAAAGAAATAGCGTATGTCACAAATCACTGTTATAAGCTCTGCACCAAAACATTCAAAGAAGAATATCCGTGCTGTTATCCGGGAAAAATTATCCCTTTCGCTTGCTGACTACAGAAGTCTTATTGGAGAAAAAAAATTTGATAGCCAGATCCGTAAGACCGCCAGGAGACTCGGGGAAAATTTTGTAAAGGCGATGCCCAAAAAACCCAAAAAGCAAAAAAACGAACAAGTTGAAAAAACCCTTTAAAGGGTTTTTTTATTTCAGGGGTGATGCAGGTCCTTGAAATCATGAAACGGTAATGTGTTCTTAACAACGAAGTCATACTCCGTTGCTTATTTTGCAAAACCGTTACACATGAAAAACACACTTATCAGCGTTGTCCTGATCGCTGTATTTCCCTCTGGCTCCTACAAGTATAAAACGATCCCTACGACGATCAACAGGGACCAGGTGACTGAAAATGTTTTTATCATCACTACCGACGGCCTTCGCTGGCAGGAAGTTTTTACCGGTGCGGATTCCGTCCTGATTAATAGTGAAAAAGAAACGCCGGACAATACTACAGTTAAAGCACTGTATTGGGCAGCAGGCATCCAGGAGCGACGTAAGCAACTGATGCCATTTATCTGGAACGTGGTTAGCAGTAAAGGGCAACTCTACGGGAACCGTTTTTTTGAAAACCGGGTTAATGTAACAAACAGTTACGCTAAATCTTACCCCGGGTATAATGAAATATTTACAGGTAATGCCGACCCGGGTATATCTTCTAATGACAGGCTCAACAATCCCAATACCAATGTCCTGGAATACCTGAACACAAAGTCCGGGTTTGAAGGAAAAGTAGCCGCCTTTACTTCCTGGGATGTTTTTCCCTATATCTTCAACCGGGAAAAAAGCAGCTTTTTCTTAAACAGCGGGTACGAACAGCAAAAGGGTTCTTCTTTATCAAGCGAACAGCAGCTTCTGAATATAGTACAGGAGCGGGATGTTGACGATAAAACGGCTACCCGTTACGACGGGCTGACATTTATAAACGCAAAAGAGTATATAAAGAAGAATAAACCCCGGGTGTTATTCCTTGGCCTGGGAGAAACAGATGAGTTTGCTCACCAGGGCCGGTATGATCTCTACCTTGAACAAGTCAATAAGGTCGATAATATGATCGCTGAATTATGGCATTGGGTGCAAACAACACCGGGATATAAGGACAATACGACTTTTATCATCACCACGGACCATGGTCGTGGAAGCAGGTCCGGGAAATGGGACTCGCATGGCCGTTTTATAAGAGGATCCTCACAAGTATGGATGGCTCTGATCGGTCCTCATATAAAACCTCTGGGTGAAGTGAAAAAAGACCAGCAACTCTTCCAGGAACAAATCGCACAAACAATTGCGAATCTATTGGGAGAGGATTTCGCAGGAGATAAGATCGCTCCAGCCATATCCATGAATTAAACAACTTTCGCATTACCTGCAACACATACGGTACCCGCTGGGGGATATGTCTTCCGTGTATTTAAGTTCCATCCCGGAGGGATGTTTTCAATGTGTTACCATTCTTTTGCAGAAACCTGCCGTAAAAACAATTAAGCCACCCATTGGTGAAATTCGGCTGCCCGGGTTTCTATTGAATTGTAATTTCAAATTCATTGGAAAACATGCAAGAGCAAGATGTTCCTGCAATACAGCCATTTGATCATCACTATTTTTATGCGACCATTCTTACTCGTAGTTATAACTGCTCTGTTCTTCCAGGTATTTTACGGCTGTGGCAGTAAAGCCGCTGTAATGGATAACTCAGGTGATGCAGATCGCAGGATAATGATGCTCCCCGACAGCACGTATGCTGTCAGCGCCTTCATCAACGATGCAGATGATCCCGTCAGCCTGCTGGGGATTGATTTCACTATTGGTAATGATATTTTTTCGGGGAACGACCTGTCTATAACCGCAGTCAGCAGCAATCCTGGCGTGGTCCCCGATTCAAACCTACTTCTTACCGGTGACGGAGTTACAAGAAATTTGAAGATCACTCCAGTGGCTGCAGGTTATTCAACGATAAGAATTATTGTTACCGGTAATTCATATTGTCATTTGTATGTTTTGAATTATGCTGCATCGCAAATAACTACAGCGAATGGCAGACACTGGCATGCCGGCATAGCGGATGCTTCCGCTGCTATAGTTATCGACGATGACCATATGCTTGTCGCGAACGATGAGACGAATACTTTATATCTCTATAACCGAAGCCATTCAGGACTTCCTGTAAAATCTTTTGATTTTAACCAGGGGAATGCCCTTTCGCTTACGGATAGTTTCGCCGGTAAGTGGAAGGAAGTGGATGTGGAAGCTGGGGTACGTAGTATCCGTGATCCTTCTGTCATCTATTGGTTGGGATCGATGAGCAATAACGGTACTTTTTTTATCAAGCCTAACCGTAACAGGATATTTGCTGTCAGGGTTACAGGTAAAGGGGCTGCTGCCAGTTTTAGTAATGCAGGGTATTGCCAGTTGCGTCAACAACTGGTCTCGTGGGGTAATAGCCACGGTTATGATTTCGGATCCAGTGCTGCTGCAGGGAAAGATGCTAAACAGGCAGACGGGTTTAATATAGAAGGAATGGTGTTCGGACCCGACGACCAAACCCTATACGTAGGTTTCAGGGCACCGTTAGTGCCGACTACCCGTCGTACCAAAGCTGTTATAGCCCCCGTAAAGAATTTTGAGAAATGGTTTAATAATGGCTCGCAGGCAGGTGACCCGTTAATAGGAGATCCTATTGAACTCGACCTTGGAGGGCGGGGAATCCGGGATATGATACGTCTTCCGAACGGAAGTTATGTGATCATTGCGGGCAGTTGTGGCGCAGACCTGGTACCGGCTGTGTATACTTGGACAGGCCAGGCAACAAATTCGCCGGTGCTGGTAAGTTCTTTCGTTCTTGCCGGGCTAAACGTGGAAGGCGTGATCCCTGTATATGAACAGGGGCAGTTGTCATTGAACAAACTCCAGGTTCTTACCGATAATGGGAATGATATTTTTTATGGCGATACAGTACTGGCAAAAAATCTTTCCGCTGACAATTTAAAAAAATTCAGCTCGGTTATCACTGAAACACCGAAACAGCAAGTACCTTTCCTTAAACAATAGTCGTGAAATTTTTTTTATTTTTCTCCTTCCTTGCCGGGGTATCTTCCTGCTCAGGACCTGGAACGGAAATCGGGAAACAGCTAGCAGGCAGTGATAGCCTGGTCATCAATTTTAATACCCCGCAGACAAACACTATCGAAAAAACGATGACCAGCACCGAAAAGACGGCCATAAAAAAAATGATGAATTACGTGGATGGTAAAACTTCTGAAGCTTATAAATGCGGGTATGACGGTAACCTGGTTTTTTACAAAAAAGGAATAGTGGCAGGAGATATTTCGTTCAACTATGCAGCAGGCTGCCTTCATTTTCTCCTGAAATTAAATGAAAAACTGGTCAGCACCCCAATGAGTGATGAAGCAGCAGACTTTTTAAAGGGACTTGCAGAAGGTAAGGACTGGTATTAATACGGAACCTTTTTACTTTTTTGAAGAACGGGATTAATCCTTGCGTGTACCCAGCGTAAACCCCACCGTGGTGCCAACTCCTTCGGTGCTGCGCACATGAATAGCCTGCCCATGGGCTTCGATAATATGTTTGCAGATAGCGAGACCCAGGCCACTTCCTGTGATATCAATACTGCGGCCTTCCTCCGTGCGGTAAAATCGTTCAAAAAGCCTGGGTAAATGCCTTTCATTGATACCGATCCCATCATCCGTGAGTTCGATCAGGATATGTTTACCATCAGTTTTATACATACTGGCGGTAATGGTGCCGTTTTGCCTGCCATATTTGATGGAGTTCTCCACGAGGTTGGTGAATACCTGTCGTATTTTTTCTTTGTCTGCAAAAACAACCAGCGGCGATTCGCAGCCTTTCTTTATCGAACAATTAATATTAACGGCCTCGGCTTTTACGGACAAGCTTTCAAAAACATCTTTTACCAGGTCCTGGATCACAAAGTTCTCTTTGTACAGCACCAGTTCCCCTCTTTCAAGGCTGGATATTTCATCCAGGTCATTTAGCAGGTGGGTAAGCCGGTCTACATTCCGGGAAGTTTTTTCAAGGAATTTTTTATTGACATCCGGGTCAGCAAGTGCCCCGGCTAACAAAGTATCCACGAAGCCCTGGATGGCAAAGACCGGTGTTTTGAATTCGTGGGAAAGGTTTTGTAAAAACTCCCTCCGGAACTGTTCATTTTTGCGGAGCACTTCGATCTCCTGTTTATTTTCTTCCGCCCAGGCTTCTACATCCTCTCTTACTTCATCAATACTTTTCTGGGGCAATACATATTTATAATAGGTCTCTTCTTTCCGGGTAGCTTTTGTCTGGTAAATGAATTTATATATGAGTTTGATCTTCCTGTAAATAAACCGTTCCAAAACAAATGAAATAAGTAAAAAGGCACCACTGAAAATGATGACGAACGAACCTACTGCCCAACGCCAGTCTTTTTCCACGAAAAAGACCAGCAGGCTTACCGGGACAGCCAGCACAAAGGCTGTTAATGCAGAAAGCTGCCGGGGAGAAATGTTTTTAGTGGAAACCATGCTGCAAGTTACTAGTTGCTGGTTACTGGTAGCTAGAGCTCAAATTTATACCCAACCCCCTTCACGGTGGTGATACAATCAACGCCGAGTTTTTGACGGATCTTACGGATATGCACATCGATCGTGCGATCGCCTACGATCACTTCATTACCCCATACCTGGTTCAGGATCTCGTTGCGAAGAAAAACACGCCCCGGTTTCAGGGCGAGCAGGTAAAGCAATTCAAATTCTTTTTTTGCGAGCGTTATATCCTTATCTCCAACTTTGACAATAAAACGTTCGGGATCGATCGTAAGGTGATCGATCGTAAGGATCCTCGCATCTGTTTTATTCAATCTCCGGAACAAGGCGTTGACACGGCTGAGAAATACTTTCGGACTGATGGGTTTACTGAGATAATCATCGGCACCTGTTTCCAGGCCTTTTATCTGAGTGCCTTCATCATTGACGGCGGTGAGGAAAATGATCAGTGTTTCTTTAAAGGCGGGTTGCGTTCTTAATAACTGGCAAACCTCTACACCTGTTTTTTTTGGCATCATTACATCCAAAATGATGAGGTCAGGCAGATTGCGACGGGCTTTTTCAAGCGCCTCATCCCCGTCTTTGGCAGTTATAACCTCGTACCCCTCGTTGGAAAGGTTATATTTCAATATTTCGAGAATGTCCGGTTCGTCATCGGCAATCAGGACTTTCCGGGCTTTGGTTTCCATACAGGGAAATTTTGGCAAACCTAGCAGGAAATAAGTTTGGAGTAAAATTTGAAGCCTTGTTTACCGAGACTTAATAATAACTTAATATAATTTGTGCCTTCATTTTATTTATGGGATGCAGACAGCGTTCTTTCCCCTAATTCCGTCTATACCAGTACGAAACCCTGTAAAACGAGCATTTAAACCCGGCTTAGTAACTTTGGGTTTCGATTCCTTATGACAGCAACTACCAAATACCTTATTCTACCTGTTCTTTTTCTCCTGCCGGCGGTGATTGTTTCAGCTCAATCCTCCTTTGCTTCGGCAACAGAAAAGACTACGCCAAGCTGCAAACCGCCCAAGAACCGGGAACTTTTCCATGACTATATCGATGCCCAGCAAAAGTTGATCCTGAAATCAGATGGTAAGAACGATAACCAGTATACGCCTTCGGCCAACGACGAGATCAATTTCCTTCTTACCCAGGCGCTGATCAACCGGGTGGATGCATTGCAATGCAAGATTGAGACAGATAGTCTCCTCAAAGACCAGAATAAGGTAAAATACCTCCGGGGCCTTGACTACCTGCTGAAATTCTTTAACCAGAATACGCTTGCCAGGAAAGTAAACCCCGCAAGGCTTCCTGATATCCTAGCCACTTATGAGAAATGTGTCGAGTATGATAAGCAAGGATTATCGATAGAACCTGTTTTCAGCCCTTTGCCTTATGAAACGGCTTATTCGGTGATCAAGGCCGACAACACCACTTTTGAAAAGAACAGCGGGTACAAAGGAGTCCAGCAGGCCATCGTACTTAAATATTGCGTGGTTCATCCTGAGAAAACTTTGTCCACGCTCCGCGATAATCCCAATATGCCTTTTGCGGACAGCCTTGTAAGAACATTGGATAAAAGGAAATTTGCGGGGCAGCTCTATGATTTTGCCCAGGCGAATAATAGTCTTGGAAATGTGATCCGCAATATCACGGACGATGCATTCATCAGGACGATCGTGAAAATGGCCCGGAGCAAGAACGGGCAACAGTATTTTCCTTTTCTTGATAATATCGTGAATGGCAAGATGACCTTCGAGGAAGTTGATGCAGCAAAAGACGATTCGCTGCTTTATTACAAATTGCTTGTGAAGACCCAACTCGAATATGTTGGAAGGGCATTGAATAAAGACACCGCTTTTGAATACATGGCATTACGTGAAAGAGTGGAGAGAAAAGCAAAAGAGAGCTTTGTAAATATTATCAACGGTCTTCATAATGAGAATGCGGAACTCAGGTTCAGGTCTATACAGCCACTGAGTGCTGAAGAACTCTATTATCTCGCCGTATCAGCGGACGGGTCCATGTATACCTCCAGTTTTGTAAAAGGAGTGTACCCGCTGATGATGAAGAAAATAAATTATAAGGGTGACTCTTTACTGGTATCCCTGCACTTTGATAAATACCGCAAGTTCATCAAGATGACCGCGGGATTCAATATGCTGAGCAATTTCCTGGGTACGTTCCCGGCAAAACGCCCCACCGATGATGAAACAGACGCGGAAAAACTGATGAAAGCTTTCGTGGGCAAACTCGAAATGGGTAACGGACTGGAAGATGGGGTGGATGTAGCAGATTCCTATGCAAGTATCGTGGAGACGATCAAACCACTGGCGAATGAGATGCTGAAAAATATACAGGTCAACCAGCAGCGAAATATTGCTGCCGGTAATAAACGGGGGATGGCCATCTATAATATCCTGAATAATCTTTTTCTTTCAGCCGATACCTCCAATAGAATTGACCTGACGAAAGAATTGGGTATTCCCCCGGTATACGAAGTTCCTTTTAAAGCGCTGGCGATGGATAGTGGCAGGGTCACGATACAGGTATTTATTTATGGTGATAAAGACGGGATAGGGGTGTTCCCGGGTATCCTGAATTTGTTCAATACACCCAACTGGAAAACGGACCGCAGCAACCCGCAATGGGTCACGGTGAGTTCGGTAAAAGGAAGCCCTGTTTCGATCTACCTTAACCGGCCGTTGCCAGAAGAAACAAACGAGGATGCCAAAGCCCAGGAAGCATTGTGCAAATATCTTGCGAGCAATAATCTTCATCCGACCGTTACTGTCAACCGCGGGCATAGTTATAATGCACCGTATACGATCGAGCAGATGTTCCCTACTTCGAAGATCGTTTTCATGGGCTCCTGTGGTGGTTACCGCATGATCCACGATATCCTTGAAAAAGCACCCGATGCGCATATTGTAGGTACCAAACAAATAGCCGACGTGCCGGTCAATAACCCTTTTTTAAAATTGCTGGCCGAAAAACTAAGAGCAGGGAACAATATCGAATGGATACCATTCTGGAAAGAGCTGGATAAAATGGTGAGCGACGAGATCTTCGAGGATTATGTGCCACCTTATAAGAACCTTGGTGCGCTTTTCATTAAAGCCTACAAGATTGCGATGGGGGAATGATCAAAAAATAGCTACAGGCGAAAAGGGAAACAGATTACCTGTAAAACGTATCTCTGTGTAACCCTGTGTTCCCTGTGTCTCTGTGTTGTAACTATTCGACGAACTTTGGGAACACCCCGTAAAATTCAAGCTTTGCTTCAACACAGAGACACAGGGAACACGGAGAAGCACAGAGAATTGTAGATAATCGCCGGCTTCTGTTTAATTTTACCTTTCCTTAATCCCATCTACTTGGCTGGCGACAAAAAAAGATTTTTCGATTTTGCCTTATTGCGGAGAGTATTTCAATACGCGGCTCCGTATAAGAAAAAATTTTACCTGTCCGTGCTACTGGCTATCGTGCTGGCGGCGATGACACCTATACGACCGCTGCTGATCCAGCTTACCGTGAATAAATATATCGCCCGGTCGATGACCGCGATGCTGATCAATATTACCCTTATCCAGGTCGCGCTGATAATGGCTGAAACCGCTATGCGCTTCCTCTTTTCTTTCACAACAGCCTTACTCGGTCAATCCGTGGTAAAAGACCTGCGGATCGCTACCTATAAGAAGATCATGGGGCTGAATCTTTCCCAGTTCGATAAAACACCGATCGGCACATTGACCACCCGGACGATCAATGATATCGAATCGATCAATGATATTTTTTCCGATGGGCTGGTACCGATCATCGCCGACCTGCTTTCGATCGTTTGCGTGCTGGGATTCATGTTCTGGTCTGACTGGCAATTAACATTGATGGCCCTGATCCCTTTTCCCATCATCCTTATCGCGACTTATTATTTTAAAGAAAGTATCAATCGTTCTTTTTTTAAGGTGAGGAATGCCGTGGCGAGCCTGAATGCTTTTGTACAGGAACATCTCACCGGTATGTCCGTCGTGCAAGCCTTCGCGGCAGAAGAAAGGGAAGCTGAAAAATTCAAAAAAATCAATAAAGAACACCGCAATGCCAATATCAGGGCCATTTTCGCCTACTCGGTCTTCTTCCCTGTCGTGGAGATCGTACTGGCCTTATCCATCGGGCTCATCGTCTGGTATGGCTCCGGGCAAAAAGCACCCGCGGGAACTATCATGTCTTTTATTCTTTGCCTGAATCTTTTGTTCCGGCCTTTGCGGGTGCTGGCAGATAAATTCAATGTGCTGCAGATGGGGATCATTGCAGGCGAACGGGTTTTCAAAGTGCTCGACAACGAAGATTATATCAGCAAGGAAGGAAATTATTCTCCTTCCGTGATCAGGGGTAAGATCGAACTGGAAAAAGTTTGGTTTGCTTATACCGGTGACAATTATGTGCTCAAAGATGTAAGTTTCCGGGTGCAGCCCGGTGAAACGATCGCTATCGTGGGTCATACCGGCAGTGGTAAAACAACCATCATAAGCCTGTTGAACCGGCTTTACCATATCCAGCGGGGCGAAATAAAAATCGATGATGTCAATATTGATGAGTACCAGCTGGATGCACTGCGAAAGAATATCGGGGTCGTATTACAGGATGTTTTTCTTTTTTCAGGTTCGGTGATCGATAATGTTACGTTGCGGAACCCGGAAATCCCCCGTGAAAAAGTGATCGAGGCGGCGAAAATGATCGACCTGCATGATTTCATCATGCGGCTCCCGGGCGGGTATGATTATAATGTAATGGAGAGGGGAGCTACTTTATCCCTGGGACAAAGGCAATTGCTGTCATTTGTCCGGGCTTTGCTGTACAACCCTTCGATTTTGATACTGGATGAAGCCACTTCGTCAGTGGATACTGAAAGTGAGATGCTGATCCAGCAGGCTATTGATAAACTGATCAAAGGCAGGACCTCTATAGTGATCGCCCACCGCCTGTCCACCATACGGAAGGCCAGTAAGATCATCGTTTTGGATAAGGGTGAGATCGTGGAAATGGGCACCCACGAGGAATTGCTACTCCGGGAAGGGTATTATTATAAGTTATACCAGCTCCAGTTTGATAGCAAAAGAGCCTGAACCTCATCACCTAAAGCATTAGATTCCAATTAAAAGATATTCCCCGATTTCCCCTCTCCTTCAGGAGACGGGAAATTGGATTGACTATTCGTTTATTAACGGAATGTATCCAGGTGTGAGGTTAGGTTTTTAAACCCCGCCCCCTTATCTTTGCCGCAAATTTAGGATGGGTATGGACTTCGGACGTTTAAAATCCTTATTGGTAGCGGCTTTCAGCGTATTTTTCGCCATGAATTCTTTGCCTGTTTTGGCCCAGCCAGGAGAGGAGAAAAAGGATACGGCAGTGCAAGCGCAGGAAGGGGTAAAAGAGAAGAAATTATTTGATGCCAACGAAGTCATTTTTGGTCATATTATGGATGCCCACGAGTTCCATTTTCTCTCTTATAAATCCGGCGGTACCGACAAGCATGTTACTATACCCTTACCGGTATTACTTTATTCCCCTCAAAGGGGTTTCACCAGTTTTATGTCCTCAAAATTTCACCACGGGGAGCATGAATACAAGGGCTATTCGATATTAACCGAAGAAAAAATCGCCGGGCTGAAACTGGATCCTAAAAAATTCAATATCGGGCAGATCATACCGGTTACAGAAAACGGGGAGCTGGATGCAAGTGTAAAAGTGTATGACTTTTCGCTTACCCGCAACGTAGTACAGATGATCCTTGCCCTAACTCTTCTTGTCTGGATCATGCTGGCAGTGGCCAAACGATATAAGAAAGGAGAGGGTGTCACATCTGCGCCAACAGGGATGCAGAATGCGATGG